>JBKPNV010000311.1:0-28159 GCA_046732795.1 Acidobacteriota bacterium | reverse complement strand
AGGTATGTAGCGATTGATAACCATTCGGCCGCGGCATCGCGATGAAGTCTTTGAAGCGCCCGGGCACCGGCGACCAGGTCTGATGGATGATGCCGAGTGCCGCGTAGCAGTCTTTGACCGATTGAGTAATGAGGCGAAGGGCGACGAAGTCGTACACACGCTCGAGATCGATCTTCTGCCGTATCAGCTTTAGGTGAATGCTGTAGAGGCGCTTGATCCGGCCGTCCAGGGTATTGATCGGGATTTGGGCTTCATCGAGGCGCGCGCGCAACGTACGCGTCAACTCGTGGATCACTCCCTCGGAGTTCTTTCGTCGGGCCTCGACTTTCGAGCGCAGCGCCTCGTATGCCTTCGGCTCGAGGTACTTGAACGACAACTCCTCGAGCTCGTTCTTCACCTTGCTCATGCCGAGCCGGTTGGCGATAGGCGCGTAGATGTCCAGCGTCTCCTGAGCGATCTTGATACGGCGCTCCTCGGGAAGGTGATGGAGCGTCCGCATGTTGTGCAGCCGATCGGCGAGCTTGACGAGGATGACGCGGATGTCATCCACCATCGCGAGCAGCATCTTCCGGAAGTTCTCGGCCTGCCGTTCTTCGCTCGATGAAAACGGAATGGCGCCGATCTTGGTGACACCCTCGACGACGTGCGCAATCTCCTTTCCGAACAGCTCCTGAATACGCTCGGGTGTGGTGAGCGTGTCCTCGACAACGTCGTGCAGCAACCCGGCGGCAACCGCCACGACGTCGAGCTTCATGTCCGCCAAAGAATCGGCGACCTCGAGTGGATGGACGAGGTAAGGCTCACCGGAATGACGGACCTGTCCCTTGTGCTCGAGGGCCGAGAACACGTACGCGCGTCGGAGGAGCTCCAGGTCCGCTTCCGGGCTGTAGCTCCGCACCTTTTCGAGGAGGGTCTCGAATCGAATCATGAAGAACGGTGTCTAACTCGTACGACGCGTATTCGGACGGCTAGGTACCAACGTTGAATGTGCCGGGTCCGCCTACGCGCGAAGCGCCACGGCGTGATCTCGCCGGGTGCGCCCCTTGCGGGGCGCACCAGCCAGCGCTGGCTTGTCGCGTCGCCGCGCGACGCGACCTTAGCGAAGGCGGATATCTTCATGATAGCCGGACCCTTGACTGGCTAGAAAACCGATCACTATACTGGCGCGTTTGCCGGGCGTGGCCCGTCCCAGCCGGGCTGTCGGGGCCGTAACAGATAGGTCGTTGTAGGGGAGATTTTGCGATGCACAAGTTTTCGTCAAAGGCCTCGGTGAGCGTGCTCTGCGCCACCCTCGGTCTCGCCGCTGCCGGCTGTAGCCAGATCAACACATTGAAGGCGACCATGGCCTTCAAGGATGCGAATCAGCTCTACCGGGGTCAGGACTTCCGCGCGGCGGTGGCGAAATACAACGAAGCCATCGACCTGTGCCGGGGCTCGGAATCCGACTGCAAGGACCCGAAGCTGAACCCAGCTTACTTCTTCCTCGCCAATAGCTACGACAATCAGTATCGCCCGGCCCGCCGTGGCGAGCCGGCCAACGACCAGCTGCTCACCAAGGCGATCGAAAATTACAAGAAGGCTGCAGAAGTCGTGACCGAACCACTCACGAAACAGCGAGCCATGGAGTATCTGGTGGCGGCGTATGGTCCTGACAAGCTCAATGAGCCGTCCGAGGCGGAGCCGATTCTCCGTCGAATGATCGAGCTCGACCCGACCGAACCGAGCAACTACACCTATCTCTCACGCATCTTCGAAGAGAACGGCGACTACGAGCAGGCCGAGCAGTTGCTGGTGAAGGCGCGCGACATGAAGCCGAACGACCCCGGGGTCTACATGACGCTCGCGACCTTCTACAACCGCCAGGGTGAGTTCGACAAGAGCATGGATGCCCTCAAGGCCCGAGCGGAGAAGGAACCGAACAATCCGGAAGCGTTCTACACGATCGCGCAGTTCTACTGGGAGAAGGCGTATCGGGACTTCACGATCTCCGACGCGGACAAGCTGAAGTTCGTGATGGCCGGCAACGAAGCGATCGACAAGGCGATCCAGCTCAAAGCGGACTACCCGGAGGCGCTGACGTATAAGGGCTTGCTGCTGCGTGTCCAGGCGAACCTGGAGAAGAACCCCCAACGCCAGCAGGAGCTGGTCAAGGAAGCGGCGGTCTACAGCTCGAAAGCCCAGGAAGTTCAGCAGAAGCAGCGCGCGGCAGGAGCCGGCGACTAGCGCCGAACCTTTCCGCAGCATTGGTCAGGCTGGGGGCCGCTCTCTCGAATCGGAGGGAGCGGCCCTTTCAGTTATACAATCGTCAAACGTATGCGCCCTTCCTGGCCGAAGTGGCGTCGGCAGGCTGCATTCTGTTCGCCCCGTCAAGTTCCGACTCGTGAGAGACCGCCGCCGACGTGATTCGGCTGTTACGAACCTTTGTTAGCTTCGTCAGACAGTCGATTGGGTCAGCGGCTTCAGCGGAGTGTGTATGAAACACAGCTGGTTTTTGTTCGTATTCGTGGCGCTGTGTCTGACGACCGTTGCGCCATCGATCTACGCCCAGAACGTTACCACCGGTAGCCTTACCGGCACGATACGCGACTCCCAGGGAGGAGTGCTTCCCGGGGTCACGGTAACCGCCACTCACATTCCCACAGGCGTCTCCTACGAGGGCCTCACGCAAGGTGATGGCACGTTCACCCTCGTCAACGTGCGAATCGGCGGCCCCTATGACGTCGTGGCGAACCTGCCGGGATTCCGCGAGGCCAAACAGGGTGGCGTGACGGTGAATCTGGGGCAATCCACGTCGGTCGATTTGGCAATGCAACTCGGTGCGGTAAGCGAAGTGGTTATTGTCACTGCTATCGCATCATCAGTGTTCACGAGCACGAACTCGGGCACCTCCGGCAATATCGAACAGGGCGTGATCGAGAACCTGCCCACCATTCAACGCAGCCTCACCGACTTCGCCCGCGCCAACCCGTTCTTCGCACCGTCGAACACCAATGCGAACTCAGGAACCACGCTGAGCGTGGCGGGCCGCAGCGGCCGCTATAACAATCTCCAGATTGATGGCGCTGTAAACAATGACCTCTTCGGTATTGCTGATTCCGCCCTGCCGGGTGGTCTGGCCAACACTGAACCGATCAGCCTCGCAGCGATCCAAGAGCTGCAGCTCGTCGTTTCTCCCTACGACGTGCGTCAGGGCAATTTTTCCGGCGGTGGCATCAACGCGATCACGAAGAGCGGCACGAACGATATGCGCGGGGAAGCGTTCTACGTATTCCGCAATCAGGACTGGGTGGGTGATGGTGTCGACCAGCGACCGATCGCCACATTCAGCGACAAGCAGTTCGGCGGCAGTGTCGGCGGGCCAATGTCACGGAACCGAGCGTTCTTCTTCGGGGCCCTCGAATGGCAGCGCCGCGAAACCCCGTCCGGCTGGTCGGTGGACGGCTCCTCGGGCCAGGCCTACGGCCGTGATGCTGAGATCCAGCGGGTCCTCAACATCGCGCAAACTCGCTACGGCTACAACCCTGGTCCGATCACCGAGTTCATTCGCGAGAACCCGAACGACAAGGTGTTCGTACGAGCCGACTTCAACCTGAGCGGACGACATCAGCTCACGGTCAGACATAACTACATCGACGCGCTCAATGACGTGGGCACGATTACCAACACTCGATATTTCTTTCCCGATCAGTTCTACGAATTCACCAGCACCGCGAACTCCACCGTCGGACAACTGAACAGCACGTTCGGCAAAATGGCCAACGAGGCACGAGTGACGTATCAACGCATTCGTGATCTACGGAACAATCGGAACGAACCGTTCCCTCAAGTCAATATCCGGTTGGGCGGGGGGCAGGACGTCCGGTTTGGCACCGAACAGTTTTCGGCGCGAAACAGCCTGGATCAGGACATCGTCGAGATCAACGATGATGTGACGATCGTGCGGGGACAGCACCAGTGGACGTTGGGTACTCACAACGAGCTGTTCAAGTTCAACAACCTGTTCATCCGCGATAACTTCGGCACCTACGATTTCAACAGCATCGATCTGTTCGAACAGGGGATTGCGCAGTCCTACGATTACAGCTTCTCGGCCACATCGGATCCGCTGCAGGCCGCGAAGTTCTCCGTCTTCCAACTCGGGTTCTACGCCGGCGACGTGTGGCGTCTCCGCAACAACTTCACCATGACCTACGGCGTCCGGTTCGATCTACCGATCTTCCCGGACAAGCCTCTGCCCAATCCTTCTGTGCAGTCGCTCTACGGAATTCCGACGGACATCGTGCCGCAGTCGCAGACATGGTCACCACGGGTCGGCTTCAACTGGGACTTGAGCAGCGACACCACCCAGCAGCAGATCCGCTTCGGCAGTGGCCTCTTCGGCGGCCGCACGCCGTACGTCTGGTTGTCGAATCAGTACACGAACACCGGCAACGAATTCGTCCGTATCAGCACCGGGTTCAATACCACCAACCGCTTCGCTTTCGTTCCCGATGCCAGTCGGCAGCCCACGAACGTGGGCCAGGCGGCGACCAACGAGATCGACGCGGTGGACGAGGACTACTCGTTCCCAAGCCTCCTGCGCGGCAACGTGGGATACGACCGCAGCCTCGGCGCAGGGCTGATTGGCAACGTCGAGGTCCTGTTTTCCAAGACCCTCGAAGACATCGATTATCAGAATCTGAATCTCGCAGTCGCAGGACAACGGCCTGACGGCCGGCCATTCTATACACGCGCGAATCCTGCGTTCAGCGACGTCATCTTCCTGACGAACACGAATGAGGGTGATTCCTGGACCATCGCCACGAAACTCGAGAAGCCGTTCCGAAACCGGTGGTACGCGCAGGGCTCGTACCTCTACGGCAAGTCGCGAACGATCAACGATGGCGGATCCAGCCAGGCGCGCTCGAATTGGATCAACAACTACTTCGGCGCGTCGGGCGTGAACACCGTGCCGCTGGCGACCTCGAACTTCTCGCCCGGACACAGAATCACGCTCTCGGCAATCTACGCGGTTCCCGTCGGCCCGACGGAAGCGTCGTTCTCGTTCTACTACAACGGACAGACCGGCCGGCCCTACGCCTACCGCTATAGCAACGACGTCAACGTCGACCAGGGCACGACCAACGATCTGTTCTACATTCCGCGCGACGCGAATGACGTGATCATCAGCAACGGCACCTTCGATCAGTTGATGGCATTTATCAACGACGGTTGCAGCGGGCTCACGCCGGGAACTATCGTCGCTCGCAATTCCTGCCGGGGACCGTGGACGAACTCATTGGACTTCGGCACGGCGTTCCGGGTGCCCATGGGACGCTACAGAGGAGAAATCACCTTTAACGTGCAGAACCTCCTCAATGCATTCGATAGCGGCAGTGGATTGGTAGAGTACGCGACCTTCAATGGCATCGCGCCGGCGTCCGCGTCAGTCGATCCAGTCACAGGAAAGTGGATCTACACACTCAATAACATCGTGACGGCGCCCGCGACGAATCCTCGGTTCTCGCGCGACGACCTCCGTTCGCGTTGGCAGGGACAACTGGGATTCAACTTCCGCTTCTAGCCAGTAAGCCACCTGTAGCGGCGAGTCTTCGGATTCGCCGACGACCACAAGGCGGGTCTAACCAACCTCCGCTCTTCGAGCTACGGCAGTGCGCCGTAGCCTTGGCGAAGGCGGAAGACCCGCCTCTCACGCTGTTTAGGCGATAAACTCTACACATGAGCCGTAGGCGTGTGCTGCTGTTGATCCTGCTCGTCGCGTGGTGGGCGGCAACTGGACGAGCACAGGCGCCGGCGCCGGTAACAGATCTCAAGCCGACAATCATCCTCGTGTCGCTCGATGGATGGCGGTGGGACTACGCACAGAAGTATTCGGCGCCGACGCTCTCCCGGCTGATGAAGAGTGGTGTCAGCGGTCCTCTCATCCCGAGCTTCCCATCCAAAACATTCCCGAACCATTACACGATCGTCACTGGTCTGTATCCCGGTCACCACGGAATCGTCGCCAACGCCGTTGAGGATCCCGCAACCGGACGACGGCTGACGATGTCGAACCGAAAGGAAGTTCAGGACCCGATGTGGTGGGGAGGAGAGCCTCTCTGGGTCACGGTGCAACGCGCTGGACTCGTTGCAGCCCCATTCTTCTGGCCGGGTTCGGAGGCGCCGATCATGGGACCACGCGCTCGATTCTGGGAGCCCTTTTCAGAAGACTTTCCCGCGGGCGCAAGGATCGAGCGCATTTTCGAATGGCTCGACTTGCCAGTTGCCGACCGACCGACGTTTCTGACGCTTTACTTCAGCGACGTCGACGGCGCGGGGCACGATAGCGGTCCGGATTCTCAGGCCGTCAGACAAGCGGTGCGGCGGGTGGACGGCTACATCGACCGGCTCATGCGAGGTCTCGCCAGCCGGCGCATCGAAGACCGCGTCAACGTGGTTGTCGTCTCGGATCACGGTATGAGCGAGTCTGGCAGCAACCGCGTCGTCGTCCTGGACGACTACGTTTCGGTCGACGGCCTGGATGTCATCGACCTCAATCCGACACTCGGAATCTTCTCTCCAGCGGGCCGCGAAGAGGACGTGTACCGCGCCCTTGCGGGAGCACATCCGCGCCTGAAGGTCTTTCGCAAGGCCGAGACACCGCCACACTGGCACTACCGCGACCATCCGCGCATACCGCCGATCGTCGGTGTGGTCGACGAGGGGTGGCAAATACTGCGAAGAGCCACCTTGACTGCGCAGCTATCGAGGGGTCAGACGGGACCGATCGGTGTGCACGGATACGACCCGCAAACGGCAATCAGCATGCGCGGGATATTCGTGGCGACCGGCCCGGCATTCAAAAAAGGCGTGACAGTTCCACCATTCGAGAACGTGCACCTCTACGACGCGCTGGCAGCGGTGCTTGGCGTCACGCCCGCGGCAAATGACGGCGACCCCAGCGTAGGCAAATCGTTCCTGCGTTGATCAACCGGAGGCCGAAGCCTCGGCCTCGGACGTCCCACGACAAAGGGGTACAACACAAAGGCCGTCCCATGAGGGACGGCCTTGACATATTCAGGAGCGGTTGGTGCCTAGTCGCCGCCGGCGCGACGCATACCTTCGGTCACGATGCCGACCTTCTCGACACCGGCGCCCTTGGCCATATCGATGACCTCGACGATTTCACCGTAGCGCAGCGAGCCTGCACCCATGATGAACATCGTCTTTTCCTTGCGCTCCTCGAAGACTGACCGCAGCTTCTCTCCGAGCTGGCCGAGGGGAACGTCCTGGTTGTTGATCGAGATCTTCTTGTCCGCCGTGTAATTCAGCACGATTTGGCTGAGATCGGGGGTCGCCTGCTTCGGCTGCTGTGTCTCGGCCGGCAGGTTGACGTCGAGACCGCGCTGGTTGAGCGGCAGGGTCACCATGAAGATCACGAGGAGCACGAGCAACACGTCGATCATCGGCGTGATGTTCATGTCGGCATTGGCTTCAAGCTTCTTGCCCTTGAAGACCCTTTCGGCGCCGTGGTGCTGGTGGGCAGCCATTACTCGCCTCCCTGTCCCTGCTGGCCGGTGCGCCGCGGATCAGTGATGAGACCCATGTCCTCGATGCCGCTTGCGCGCAACTCGTCCATCGCGTCCATCACCGCGCTGTACTCGACATCCTGATCGGCCTTGATGATCACGATGCGGTCCTTCTTGCCTTCGAGGACTTCCTCGACCTTGCGCCGGAGATCACCGGTCTGCACTGGCACAGTGTTCAGATACAAACGCTTGTTCGAATCGATGGCGAGCACCGTCTGGTCCTGGGTGTCAGGCTTCTCGGTCGTGTTGGCCGCCTGCGGCAGCTTCACGCTGACGCCCTGCTGCAGCAGCGGCGCCACGATCATCATGATGATGAGCAACACCAACATGACGTCGACGAGAGGCGTGACGTTGATATCGGATTTGACTCCACCGCCGCCGCCTAGTTGAACTGCCATAGTTCAGACTCCTGAAGTCGCAGCGTCGCTTACGCCGTCTTCTTGATGAAGTAGTCGACGAGCTCCGACGAGGAGTTGTCCATTTCCACGTTGAAGTACTCGAGACGGCTGGTCAGATAGTTGTAGAACCACACGGCCGGAATCGCGACGAACAGTCCGAGCGCGGTCTCGACGAGCGCTTCCGCGATACCGGCGGACACGCCGGCGATACCACCCGAGCCTGTCGACGCAATACCGACGAATGCGTTGATGACGCCGACGACCGTGCCGAGCAGTCCCACGAACGGCGCGGTCGAGCCGATGGTGGCCAGCGTATTGACACCCTTCTTCAGGTCGTTGCTGGTCAGCGCGGTCGCACGCTGAATCGAGCGGCGGACGGTGTCCAGAACGTCATCGCGGTTCAGCGTGGAGCCGCTCTCCTGCTGGAACTGATACTCCTGGAGTCCGGCCAGCACCACTTTCGCGAGGTGGCTGTAGCGATAGTCCTTGGACGCCGACAGCGCAATCGCCTCCTTCAAGCGGCCGCCCTGAAGATGCTTGGCCACCTGCGGCGCGTACATCTTCGACTGCTTGCGGGCCTGGTTATAGGTGTAGATGCGCTCGATGGCGATCCCGACCGACCAGAACGACATGATGAACAGCACGACGGCAACGCCCCAGGCCACGGGGCCCATCTGGGCAAACATGTCCACGAGGTCGAGACCACTACCGCCACGACCAGCGGCCGCTTCCTGCGCGAAAACCGGTGTGCTCAGCAGCGCGAGACCCGCTGTCCCACAAACGATCTGGCCGAACTGACGCATATTCCGAACTTCCATTACTGCATCCTCCGCATCCCTATTCAGGTTGCCTGTCTGTGACGATGTGGTCTTCTGAGCGCGACTCGTCCCGTTTAACTTAGCGTGAACTGCACTGTGACCGTCATGATGACGGGTACTGGAACGTTGTTGAGCAAGGTCGGCGTGAACTCCCACTGCTTCACCGCCTCGAGCGCGGCCTGGTCGAGCAGCGGAATCGAGCGGAGCACTTTAGCGTCCTGCACCTTGCCATTCGGACCGATCACCGCTTCGATGATCACGACGCCCTGCACACGTGCCGACTGCGCGATGGGTGGGTACTGCGGATTGACGTGCTTGGTCTTGGTGGGCTGCTTGATCTGCCCGCCCACGCGAACCGGCTGAGTCGGTGGTGGGGGCGGAGGCGGCGGCGCCTCAGGCAAGCCACCGACGACCCCTCCCACGACACCGCCCGGGATGCCGCCTTCGACTCCGGTGTTGCGATCGAAGTTCGTGTCGATCGGTTCCGGCTTGATTTCTTCCGGCACCTCTACCGGCGCCGCGTTCGGGTTCACCACCTCGACCGGCTTGACTTCGACCGGCTTGGGTGGCGGCGGGGGCGGTGGCGGCGGCGGAGGCGGTGGTGGAGCCGCCACGAATGCCATCATCGACGGCGGCGTTGGCAGGACGTCAGTCGCCATCAGCGGGATGATGACCATCGCCGCAATGATGGCTGTCTCCATCAGAATCGTGAGCCCTACCGATTTGCCCTGGTTGCCCCCAACCCTGACGGTCGGGTCGGCGATTTCGCCAAACATGCGTTCATCACGTGGCACCGGTCTTCATCCTCCTGGAGTAGCCGCGCAGCCGCGCAGAGCGGCCGATTATAGCTAGGCCCAAAAAACAGTGTCAACGAAACCCGCGGTCTCCCTGGATGGCCCAGCCAGAAACTTAGACACCGCTTCTCGGAAAGTGCTCCGGCCTCCTCAGCATTGGAGACCGCGCATTCTATCGCGGATTACGCCTATTGCAAGGACGATAAAGGCGACCACAGCCGGAGATTGCCGGGAACGAAATCCCAAAATCCGGCGGATCCGCTATGACACTGCTGTGACGCCTCTCTGACGACGCCGACCCGAGTTAACCACCGGCGCCGATGCGCATGCCGTAGAACGAGCGATACACGAACACGACGGAGACGGCAAAGAACGCCGCTGCCAGGATGTGGCTCACGTTCGAGCCGACGTCCGTACTCAGCCGCACGGCCAACGACACTGCCAACAAGCCAAACAGCGTCGTGAACTTGATCACCGGATTCAATGCCACCGATGACGTGTCCTTGAACGGATCGCCCACGGTATCACCTACGACCGTTGCCGCGTGCAGCGGCGTGTTCTTCATCTTCAGCTCGGTCTCCACGATTTTCTTCGCGTTGTCCCACGCGCCGCCCGCGTTGGCCATGAACACAGCCTGGTAGAGACCGAAGAGCGCGATGGAAATGAGATAGCCGATGAAGAAGAACGGCTCGACGAATGCAAATGCCAGCGTCGCAAAGAAGACCGTCAGGAAGATGTTGAACATCCCGCGCTGCGCGTAGATGGTGCAGATCTCGACGACCTTCTTGCTGTCTTCCACTGACGCCTTCTCGACGCCTTCGAGCTTGATGTTCGCCTTGATGAATTCCACCGCGCGGTATGCGCCGGTGGTCACCGCCTGCGTCGACGCACCCGTGAACCAGTAGATGATCGCGCCACCGGTGACCAACCCGAGGAGGAACGGCGGATGCAGCAGCCCGAGCTTGTCTACGTTCTGCGTCAGACCTAGCGTCAGTTCCATGATGATCGAAAAGATCATCGTGGTCGCACCGACGACTGCGGTGCCGATGAGTACCGGCTTGGCGGTCGCCTTGAACGTGTTGCCAGCGCCGTCGTTCTCTTCGAGTAAAGCCTTTGCGTGTTCGAAGTGGACGTTGAGACCAAAGTCCTTCTTCAGCTCCTGCTGAATGCCGGGGATACCCTCGATCACCGAGAGCTCGAAGACCGACTGCGCGTTGTCAGTGACCGGGCCGTAGGAGTCCACCGCGATGGTCACCGGGCCCATGCCGAGGAAGCCGAAGGCGACAAGCCCGAACGCGAACACGGCTGGCGCGAGCATCAGCGCCGACATCGCGGTGCCGGCTGCGCTCACGAAATACGCAATCGTCATGAGCACGACGATGCTGAGACCGATCCAGTAAGCGCTGTAGTTGCCGGCAACGAACCCGGAGAGGATGTTCAACGAGGGACCGCCCTCGCGCGACGAGGTCACGACTTCTTTGACGTGGCCCGACTCCACCGACGTGAAGACCTTCACGAGTTCAGGGATGATGGCGCCGGCGAGCGTGCCGCACGTAATGATTGTCGACAGCTTCCACCACAACGTCCCATCGCCCAGGCCGGAGATCAGTTGGTACGACACCAGGTAAGTCAGCACCACCGATACGATTGACGTCAACCAGACGAGCGACGTGAGCGGCGCCTCGAAGTTCATCTTCGCCGCATTGCCGTAGCGTGCCTTCGCGATGGCCTCGTTCAGCAGATACGAGATCGCGCTCGCGATGATCATCATGACGCGCATCACGAAGATCCACACGAGCAACTGAATCTGTGTGGCGGCCGCCGGAACGGCGAGCATGATGAACGTGATCAGCGCGACGCCGGTGACGCCGTACGTCTCGAAGCCGTCGGCGCTCGGCCCGACGGAGTCGCCCGCGTTGTCGCCCGTGCAGTCGGCGATCACGCCCGGGTTGCGCGCGTCGTCTTCCTTGATGTTGAAGACGATCTTCATCAGGTCCGATCCGATGTCAGCGATCTTGGTGAAGATGCCGCCCGCGATACGCAGGGCGGCGGCGCCGAGCGACTCGCCGATCGCGAAGCCGATAAAACATGCGCCGGCATAGTCACCAGGGATGAAGAGCAGGATGATGAGCATGATCAGCAACTCGACGCTGATGAGCAGCATCCCGATGCTCATGCCCGCCCGGAGCGGAATCGCGTAGACCGGGTACGGCTTGCCTTCCAGGCTGGCGAAGGCGGTCCGCGAATTCGCATACGTGTTCACGCGGATGCCGAACCACGCCACACTGTAGCTGCCAAGAATCCCGACCACGCTGAAGGCCAGGATGATGGCGACGCGGAAGAGTTCGTATCTCTCGAGCACACCGAAATACAGCACGATGATGACGGCGATGAAGATTTCGAGAATGGCAAGGAACCGCCCCTGTGTCACCAGGTAGGTCTTGCACGTCTCGTAGATCAGCTCCGAGATTTCGCGCATCGACCGGTGCACGGGCAGGTTCTTCAGCTGGTTGAGGATGACCAGGCCGAACACCAGGCCCAGGATCGACACCCCGATCCCGATCATGAGAAGCGTTCGGCCGTCGTAGCCGCCGACGTCGACGGTGCCCAGATCCGGCAGCACGAGGTTGGCTTCACCGCCCCGCCTCGCCTCGCCTCCGGGCTGCCCCTCCGGTTGCTGCGCCATCACGGCGGCCGGAGCCGCCAGCATCAACAGCAGCACCAGCCCCATGGCCATCGCCGCTATCCGGCCGAATCCCTTCATCTGTATCTACTCCTCTCGCATGTGACGCCCGCGGAGCGGACGTCAGGACTTGCCTTCAATCCGACCTGGCAGCGACATCCCGCCGGTCAGAAAAATTCGAACGCCTTCCTCGACGCTGAGTTCAGGGAAGAGCGCGCGCGACCGCGGATACATCCGCACGTCGCCCAGGTACAAATGGTTCGTCGGCACGTACACGGCGATCATCGTCTCGGACACACCACCACCGCGAGCCACCGTAAACTCCTTTGTCAGAAACCCCATGACCCAGCCGCGGTTCGGATCTTCGACCATCACGACGCGCTTGAAGCCGTACTCGTTGTCCGGCGAGAACGCCACGACGAGCTGCTTCACGGGCGCGTAGATTGTCCTGAACACCGGGATCATCGTCAGCCAGCTTTCTGCCCGCGAGAGCAGACGCCGGCCGATGACGTTGGTGGCCACGGCTCCCACTGACAAGATAACCAGCAGCGTGATGAGAACGCCCAGTCCCGGCACTCTGCGACCCAGAACCCGCGCTGCCACTGGGGCCGTGAAACCATCAATGATACCGAAGATCCACACCAATGCGGCAACGCTAATCACGAGCGGCACCGTGACGAAGAAGCCCGCCACAAACATGCGCCGCAGCCATCCCATCACAGCCAGCCACTCCCCACCGCAACCAGGATCATCAGCCCCACAACGATGCGATACCACGCGAACGGGAAAAACCCGGACCGCGCCACGAACCGCAGAAAAGGCCTGACGACGACGAGAGCGGCCAGAAACGCCATCACGAAGCCGATGGCAATCTCTCCGGCGCGCTCAGGAGCGAGATGGTCTCGTACTTCCCACAGTTTGTACACGAACGCCGCAACCATCGTGGGCATCGCCAGAAAAAATGAGAACTCCGCCGCAGCCGCACGGTCCAGCCGCATCAGCAATCCACCCACGATCGTCGCGCCGGAACGGGAGACACCGGGAACCAACGCCAGCGTCTGAAACAAGCCGATGCCAAATGCCCGCGGGATTGGTGTCTCGTCGGCGCGGTACACGACGGGTGCCCGGGACAATCGCTCCACGATCAACATCACGATGCCGCCAATGATGAAGGCCCAACCAAACACGACCGGACTCTCGTAGAGCACGGAGGCCACGAAGTCGTTGAGCAACACGCCGGCGATTGCAGCCGGCAGGAACGCCACGACCAGCATGATGGTGAAGCGGCGGGCCTCGGGACGAGAGAACAGGCCGAGGACGACGGTCGTGATGCGCTCACGATAGAGCCACATCACCGCCAGGATTGCTCCGAGCTGAATCATGACTGTGAAGACGCCGCCGGGATCGCGGTGTCCCAGCAGCTGCCCGCCAATGAGGAGATGCGCCGTCGACGAGATCGGCAGGAATTCAGTCAGTCCCTGGACGATGCCAAGGATTGCGGCTTGGAGGTAGGTCACTCAGCGTAGGGCGGGTCCTGTTGTGTGGACCCGCCGAAAACCGGGTGTCGAGAACAAGATCCGGTCTAACCACGTGCCGCGTCTGAAAAGCAAGACCGGCCTACTATGACGCTCGCGCGCGGCGCTGTTTGCGTCCAGGGCGCTCGCTCGCTTCGCCAGTGGGCGCGGCCGCCGCGTGCGGCTTCCCACCCTTCTGTTGGCTGAGGATGATGGCGATTGCCGACGCGATGAACACCGTGGAGTACGTGCCGCTGATGACACCGACGAGCATCGTGAACGCAAACCCCTTGAGCGCTTCGCCGCCGAAGAGATAGAGCGCCAGCACAGAAAGGAACGTGGTGCCGGCCGTGATAATCGTTCGTCCGAGCGTTTGATTGACGCTCTGATTGACGACCTGGCTGAGCGGATCTTTTCGACGCGACCGGAGATTCTCGCGAACGCGGTCGAAGATCACGATGGTGTCGTTGACCGAGTAGCCGGTAATCGTCAGGATCGCGGCGACGACGTTCAACGAGATGTCGTACTTGAAGAACATCAGGAACGCCAGCGTCACCAGCACATCGTGCAGAGTGGCCACGATGGCACCGACGGCGAACGAGAACCTGAATCGAAAGCCGATGTAAATCGTGATGGCCGCCAGCGACGTCAGGACGGCGTAGATCCCGCGGCGCTGCAAGTCGGCACCGATCACGGGACCAACGATCTCGCGATTGTCGACCTCGAACGACGGGAGACCGGCGCTCTGCAGCGCCTGCTCGGCGCGCTGGGACCCCTGCTCGAGCGCGGTTCCTTCCTCGACGCCCTCCTGCTGCGGCAGACGGATCAGAAGCCGGTTCTCGGATGCGTCGCCGAATTGCTGCACGACGGCTTCGCCACCCAGCGGGGCCACCGCGTCGCGCACCTTGTCGAGCGTCACTGGCTGACTGAAACGGACGACGAGGGACGTGCCGCCGGAGAAATCGATACCCAGCGGCAATCCGCGCATGAACATCAGCGCGAAGCCCGCCAGCACGATGACGAGCGACAGCGTGATGGCGTGCCACCGCCACCGGATGAAGTCGTAATTGGCGTTGTGGAAGATTTCCATTTACCTCTCACCTCGCTTGTGTTGGAGGCTCCGGGCTCGGCCAACAAGCGAGCCCTTTCATCAAATACTCAAAGTCTGGGCCTGTTGCCGACGCGACAGAATCATTTCGAACATCGTGCGCGAGACGAATACGGCCGTGAACACGTTGGACAGTAACCCGATGATGAGCGTCACGGCGAACCCGCGGATGGGACCGGTGCCGAACTGCAGCAGCAGCAGCGCGGCAATGAGCGACGAGACGTGAGTGTCGACGATCGTCCACCACACGCGGTCGAAGCCGGCGTTGACCGCGGCGCGTGCGCCGCGGGCCGTGGCCAATTCCTCTTTGATGCGCTCGAAGATCAGCACGTTCGAATCGACGCCCATGCCGATCGTCAGGATGAAACCGGCGACGCCGGGCAGCGTCATCGTGACCGGAATCGCCGCCATCAGACCCAACAGGATCAGCAGATTCACGACAATGGAGACGACGGCGTTGAAGCCGGTGAGCCTGTAGTAGAAGATCATGAACACGACGACCAGAGCGAGGCCGGCGAGAGACGCCGTCACGCCGGCACGAATAGAGTCCTGGCCGAGCGACGGCCCGACGGTGCGCTCTTCCAGGTAATCCATCGACGCGGGCAGCGCTCCAGACTTCAGCGTGATGACCTGGTCGAGCATCTCTTCACGCGTGATGCCGGTGATCTGACCGCTGTCGGTAATACGCCCTTGAATCGTCGCGACCGACATTACGCGCCCGTCGAGGATGATGGCCATCGGGCGACCGATGTTGGCTTCCGTGAAGCTGCCGAACCGCACGGCGGCATCCTGCTTCAACGTAAAGTGGACCGCCGGCCGGTTGAACTGATCGAGCGACTGCTGCGCGTTGCGGAGGTCGTTGCCGGCGACGGCAGACACCTTCTTGACGACGTAATAGGCCGACCCAGCCGTCCCGCCGGTCCCCGACCCCTCACTCTTTCCCGGAAGCACCTCGTCGTCAGCCGGCAGCGTGTTGTTGAAGGCCTGCAGCGCCGCCTCGCGCGTCGGGAACGGGCCCTGATCAACCAGGCGCAGCTCCAGCCGTGCCGTCGATCGGATGATCTCCTTGGCGCGCCGAACGTCGCTCACACCGGGCAGCTGCACGAGAATCTGGTCCTGCGCGCCATACCGCGCCACGATGGGTTCGGCGACGCCCAGTTCGTTGACGCGACGCTCGATCGTCTCGAGCGCCTGCGTCACCGTTTCGTCGCGAAGCTGATTGGCCACGTTCGGCTTGATCCGATACGAATAGCCGCCGGCTTCTGATGATCGATCGTAGACGGTATCGGCATCCCCCGCCTGAGCTCGAAAGGCCGCATCGTCCTGAATCCCCTCCACGCGGAACTCAGTCGGACTCACTGCCTCGACCTTGCTGAACGCAACACCGGCGCGCGTCAACGAATCACGCAGGCGCTCGACGGTTGTGTCGGTCTCGACCTTGAGCGCGTCATCCGTTTTCACGCGCAGTACGAGGTGCACGCCGCCCTTCAGGTCGAGACCGAGCTTGACCTTCTGTTCGGGCGGCACAAACGCCCAGATGGACAGCCCGATCACGGCGACGATCACGCCGATGCGCCATTGCAGGTTCTTCATCATTGCTGGTTGCCCTCAGGGACGACTGGTTCCTGGCCCTGGTATCCGACGATCGCCGGCCGCGATACTTCGATCCGAACGTTGTTGGCAATCTGAAGCTGAATCGACTGGTCGTTCACGCGCGTGATCGCTCCGAAGATCCCTCCGGAGGTAATGACCTTGTCGCCAACCTTGAGCGAGTTCTGGAATTCCTGAACCTTCTGCTGCCGTTTCCGCATCGGCAGGATCATGACGAAGTAGAAGATCCCCAGGATCAGCACGAAAGGGATCAGCTGCAGCCAGGGACTGGGCGCGCTCCCCGGCGGAGGGGTGCCCAGGGCTACCAGAAAAGGATCAACAGATGTCATGAGTCGTGCGCCGGGCGGGACACCGACCGAAGGAATTCCTGCCTGAACGTATCGAAGGTCCCAAACACAATAGCCTCCCTGATCCGTTTCATGGTGTCAAGGTAAAAGGTCAAATTATGCAACGTGTTAAGAGCAGCAGCGGTCATTTCACCGGACAGATGCAGGTGCCGCAGATACGCCCGTGAATGACGGCGGCAGGTATAGCAGCCGCACTCGGGATCGGGCGGTCCGTCGTCATCGGCGTAGCGGGCATTTCGTATATTCAGACGCCCCCGGCTGGTGAAGAGCTGTCCGTTGCGCGCGTTACGCGTAGGAAGCACGCAATCGAACATGTCGATGCCGCGGGCCACGCAGTGCACCAGGTCCTCGGGCGTACCTGCACCCATGAGGTATCTGGGCTGAGTCTCCGGTAATCGGTGCGCGGTCTCTGAGACGATGTCGTACATCAGGTCGATCGGCTCGCCGACGCTCAGGCCTCCGATCGCGTATCCGTCGAAGCCGATGGAGCGCGTCGCGTCGGTGCTTTCGCGCCGCAAGTCGGCAAACACACCTCCCTGGACGATCCCGAACAGCGCCTGGCCGGTGTTGCTGACGGTCGTCGCCAGCGGCGCGGAGCCGCGAAGCATCTCGAGACGGCCACGCGAGCGGGCTGCCCAGCGGACCGATCGCTGCATCGACTCGGCGGCCTGCTCGCGAGTCGCCGGATAGGCCAGGCATTCGTCGAGGACCATCGCAATGTCGGAGCCCAGCCTCGACTGAATGTCGACGGCGGTTTCCGGCGTCAGGTGATGCGTCGAACCATCGATGTGCGACTGAAACTCGGCCCCGTCCTCGGTAATGCGACGCCGTTCGGCAAGGCTGAACACTTGATAGCCGCCGCTGTCGGTCAAGATCGGACGCTCCCAGCCGATAAAACGGTGTAGACCGCCGAAGCGGCCGATCAGTTCGTCGCCCGGCCGCAGGTGAAGGTGATACGTGTTCCCCAGAATGATCTCGGCGCCCGACTCCTCCACATTCTTGAACAGCATTCCTTTCACGGCGCCTTGCGTCCCGACGGGCATGAAAGCGGGCGTGTGAACGACACCATGCGGCGTGCGGAACTCGCCGAGACGGGCAGCTCCATCGGTGCGCAACAACGAAAACGTAAAGGGGTCGGGAGTCATTTGATCAGGACGGTTGCGCGCCTCGCTCTGTGCATCGACAGTGTCCTCAACAAATGACTCCCGACCCCATTTATTATGGGTCGCAGGCATGAAACTTCGAGTGGGAGTGATATACGGCGGTCGGTCTGGAGAGCACGAGGTCTCAGTCGTCTCGGCGGCATCCATCTTCAAACATCTCGATCGCAGCCGCTTCCAGCCGGTGCCCATCCGTATCGACAAGGACGGACGGTGGGTATTGGGAGCAAAGGAGCCGACCGCGATCTCTGCGGGTGACGTGCACGACAACGGACCCGTGGGCACCCTTCAAGTCGCCGAGCCGACAGCGGCGATCGGCGGCGGTATAGACGTCGTCTTTCCGGTCCTTCACGGCCCCTACGGAGAAGACGGCACCGTGCAGGGACTGCTGGAACTGGCGAATGTGCCGTACGTGGGTGCAGGGGTGCTCGGTTCAGCGCTCGGCATGGACAAGGCGATCTCGAAGACCGTGTTCGCCGCGCACGGCCTGCCGATCGTCCCCTACCTGACGGTGACGGCGCCAGAGTGGAAGGCCGCCGCGAAGGAGGTCACCGCGCGCATCGCCGCCGACCTGCGTTTCCCGGTGTTCGTCAAGCCCGCGAACCTGGGGTCGAGCGTCGGCATCTCCAGGGCGACCATCGATGGCGAGTTACGCGACGCGATTCGGACCGCGTTCGAATACGACCGCAAGATCGTCATCGAGGCTGGGGTGCCCAACGCGCGGGAGATCGAATGCGCCGTGCTTGGCAACGACGCGCCCGAGGCCTCGCTTCCGGGGGAGATCGTGGTCACACACCCCGACGGGTTCTACTCCTACGATGCGAAGTATCTCGATCCCAACGGCGCGACGCCGAAAATTCCAGCCGATCTCGCACCAGAGATGATCGCGCGCGTGCGGCGCCTGAGCGTCGAGGCGTTCCGCGCCCTCGACCTCGCCGGCATGGCGCGGGTCGACTTCTTCCTCGACGACCGCACGGGCGCACTCTATCTGAACGAGGTCAACACGATCCCAGGCTTCACAGCGATTTCGATGTATCCGAAGATGTGGGAGGCGACTGGCGTGCCGTACTCCGAGTTGATCACTCGTCTGCTCACGCTCGCAATCGAACGTCACGAGCAGAAGCAGCAATTGCGCACGTCACGAACGTGAGTACAACGCAGCGAGACACTGAGGTACTGCAGAACGTTCAAAATGTTCCTCGCTGTTTTCGATGCCTCTGTGTGTTGTCTGCAAGTAAGAGTGTAGGAGTCGCGCTCTTCAACCGACACTTGACAATATGAGTGCGATTGTGACGTGGCGTCGGGTATCGCGACGTCGCGTTCTTTTGACAAGTACAGCGATTTTGTGCTTGACAGTAGAAAAATCTCACCCATAATCTACATCTGGTATGAGGGTGGATGGCTCAGCCCACCAGTTGTGACGGCCAAGTGGTTCGTCGGAGGCTGGGTCGCTAATCCTGAGGAGAACACAATGGCGAAGAAAGCTGCCAAGGGCGCGAAGAAGAAGGCCGCGAAGAAGCGGTAGTTCTTCCGCAGCTTCAAGGGGTGCTCGATGGAGCACCCCATTTTTTTTTGCCCCGAGTTGCTGCTCACCCGACGTCACGGCGCCCGCGGTGAGCCCGCAAGGCGAGATGGCCAGCATCCAAGCCGACGTGCCAGGCGGCAGAGTGCCTTGGGTGTTGCGGCGAGATCGCAATCCAATCCAGGCGAAGGGGGGGATTCACATGGCGAAAAAGGCCAAGGGCGCGAAGAAGAAGGCGGCGAAGAAGCGGTAAGCCTGCCCGAGGAACCCCCGACTCCCAACTTCCAGGGCTCTGGGAGTTGGGAGTTGGCGCTCAATCCGGATTCACTCCGTCGCGCACTCTCACCTGCCGTATCACATCTCCTGGTGCCAGACGATCCACGACGTCCATCCCGTTGATCACCCGTCCGAACACGGTGTAGCGACCGTCGAGATGCGGTTGTGGTGAGTGCGTGATGAAGAATTGACTGCCGCCCGTATCCTGCCAGTCGAGCGCCATGCCGACGGTTCCACGCATGTAGGGCAGCTCGTTGATCTCGTCTCGAATCGTGTAGCCCGGCCCGCCCTCGCCGTCCCCACGCGGATCGCCGTCCTGCACGACGAAGTCGGCCACGACGCGATGGATGGCCACTCCGGTGAAGAAGCCTTTGCGCGCCAGAGTGATGAAGTTGGCCACGGTCAGCGGGGCGTCGAGCACCGTCAACTCGATCTCCACCGTGCCCTTGTCGGTATCGATGAAGGCGCGCGGTGAGTAACGAGGCGACACGATCGCCTGCCACTCGGCGCTGTCGACCGGTTGCCCGGGCGCCGCGGGGCGCATCTCGTCGTCGACTCCCGTGACATTCTGTTCGGCGAGCAAGGCTTTGGCACGGACGCGAACAGCCCAATCGCGATCCATCAGCGATTCCTGCAGCACTGGGCGGGCGGCGGCGGGATCGATCTTCGCGAGCGCCGCGAGGATGGCCGCGCGAGCGACGTAAGTCACATCGCCTCCTGCCGAGGCACGATACGCCTCCATCAGCGGCGGCACCGCTCCGGTCGCCTTGAGCTCCCCCAAACCATTCGCGGCGGCCGCGCGAATGACGAAATCGTCGGACTTGAGGCGGTCGATGAGGACCTTGTCCATCCCCTCCGCCTTGGCGGCGACCAGGGCGTTCAGCACTGCGGGAATCACTCGCGCATCACGTTCCTGCAACATGACCGTCAACCGCGGGACACCCTGCTGGCCTGGCAGTGCGCCCAACGCCGCGGCGAGGGCGGCACGCACCGACCAATCGGCATCCGCTTCGAGACCGGCTAACACGGACAGGAAGGTCGTCGGCTCGAGGCGCGCGAGGGCGGCGAAGGCGCCGCTGCGGATGGATGGAGTGGGATCCGAGACGAGATCGAGCAGCAGGTCGATGCCCCGCACATCGATCAACGCGCTCATAGCCGCGATCGCTTCGAGCTTCAGTACGCCGGTGACGCTCCGGTCAGTGACCATCTTCGTGATGACGGGCACCGATGCCTGATCGCCAAGCGCGGTCAGGGCACGAAGCGCCTGTATGACCACGGCCGGATCGCGACGACGGTCCGTGATGATCTCCCGCAGCGTACCGGTGGCACGTGTCGACTTCGTCGCGGCGAGGCCTTTTGCCGCGAATGACGCGGTATAGCGCCCTGGAGTGTTGAGCAGGGTCAGCAGCACCGGGGCCGCCTGCTCATCACCGATGCGCTGCAGCGCGTACGCGACAGGCCACCAGCGCGACACGGGCTGCCCCTGCTGATCGAGCACGGCCGACGCCAGCGCCTCATACGATTTGATCTTTGCGAGCGCATAGATGCCGAGGCGGGCGGCCTCGACCGGTGGGTCGAGCGGAAACGTGACGTCGTCAGGCTCGATCTTCGCAAGCGCTCCGGCCGCGATGTGCCGCCGGACCATACCCGCAATGGCCTCGGCGTCGGCGCGATCCCCGATCGATCCCAACGCCTCTGCCGCGCGCCCCTGGACGATCGGCTCTGGATCGTCGAGTGCCTTCTGCAACGGTGAACGCGAGGACGGGTCAGCCAGCAGGCCGAGCGCGAACGCGGCCATCTGCCGCACTTCGAACTCTTCATCCGCCAGCAGGCGTGTCAGCGGTTCGACTGCCGCGCGCAAACCGATCCGGCCGGCGGCGAGCGCCGCTCGACGGCGCACTCGCGCCTCGGAATCGCCGAACAGGCGCAGGACATCGGAGGGCGGTGGCGGCGCGACGATCTGAGGCTCGGTCCTCGTCGCCGCCCGCAGGATCACCGGCGGCGGCGTATTGGGATCGCGCAGCAGACGCTGGTCCTCGAGCCGCAGGATCCACCCGAGCTTCTCTTCCCAGGTCACGACAGGAACGGCGGGTGGCGACGATGGCGGTTCCGGCACTGCGATAGTGGGCGCCGACGCACACGACGCACTGAGAGCGGCGATGATCAACGCCGACGTCTTGAGCATTGGTCCGGCTAAGATAGCATGCAGCCAAACGCTCGAGCCGGCCTCACACATGCCCTTCCAGTACATCGCGATTGAAGGACCGATTGGCGTCGGCAAGACCTCGCTCGCCGAGCGACTCGCAACACGGTTGGATGCCGTCACGCTCCTGGAGGAAACCGAGAATCCGTTCCTCGCCGATTTTTATGCCGGACGTCCCGGATCAGCGCTGCAAGCGCAACTGTTCTACCTGCTCAACCGGCACCGGCAGCAACTCGCGATGCGGCAAGGCGACCTGTTCACACAGTCGACGGTGAGCGATTACTTGTTCGACAAGGACAAGATCTTTGCCTACCTCAATCTCGACGACAACGAGCTGTTCATCTATCAGCGCCTCTTCGATCTGCTGATGCGGGACGTGGCGGCACCCGATCTCGTGGTCTACCTTCAGGCGCCCACAGACGTGCTGCTTCGCCGCCTGCGAGAGCGCGCATCGAAGAGCGAGGGGGAGTCGCTCGATCCGGGTCAGGAATACCTCCGGGAGTTGAACGAAGCCTATCAGCACTTTTTCTTCCACTATTCAGCGACGCCGCTGCTCGTCGTAGAGACGTCGCACCTCGATCTCTCTGGCAGCGACCATGCGCTCGACGACTTGATTCGCCAGATCGATGGCATGGGAAGGGGCACTCAATACTACGTGCCGCGCACCTGACCCATTTTGACTTTTGTAATTTGAATTGCGTTAATAACTTACACTGCAGCTCGCTCGTGTCTGGGATGGCGCACACGCCAGGGTCGTTATACGGTCGGTCTCCGGTGACCGGGATCGCGACCACGACCAGCACAAGCAAGTTTGAGGAGTAAATGGCCTGGTTCAAGAAGACCCGGAAGCCAATCGCCTCGCAAACGGCCGAGAAACCAAGCCGAGTGCCGGAGGGCCTGTGGGTTAAGTGTCCTGGCTGCACGCAGCTGATCTACAACAAGGACCTCGAAGCCAGCCTGAACGTCTGCCCGAAATGCGCGCACCATTTCCGGCTCGGCGCCGCCGAGCGGTTGGCCGCGCTGTTCGACAACGGCCGTTACGACGAGCATTTCGCGAACCTGACTTCGACCGATCCGCTGCAGTTCGCCGACACCAAGCCGTATCGCGACCGGCTTCGCAAGACGCGCGAGACCACCGGTCTCATGGACTCCGTGATCGTGGCGACCGGGCGGCTGGATGGACTCGACGTGGTCGTCGCGGCGATGGAGTATGCCTTCATCGGCGGCAGTCTGGGCGTGGTCGCTGGTGAGAAGATTACACGCGCGCTGGAGCTGGCACTCGCCCGCCGGCATCCGGCCATCATCGTGTCGTGTTCCGGAGGCGCCCGCATGATGGAGGGCGCGCTGTCACTGATGCAGATGGCCAAGGTCTCGGCCGCGCTCGCGCGGCTCGACCGCGCCCGAGTGCCGTTCATCTCCGTGCTCACCGATCCGACGACGGGCGGCGTGACGGCGAGCTTCGCGATGCTCGGGGATCTGAATATCGCTGAACCGAAGGCCCTGATCGGTTTCGCGGGGCCGCGCGTGATCGAGCAGACGATCAGACAGACGCTTCCGGAGGGATTCCAACGCAGCGAGTTCCTGCTCGAGCACGGCATGCTCGATCTCGTCGTCGACCGCCGCGACCTCAAGGCCTCGATCGCCCGTGCGCTGCGCTTCATGCGCGCCGTTCCTGCGTCTGCGCCGGAGCCGACACCGGCACTCGCCGGCGTCGGCGGAGAATCGACGTCCTAGACGAATCAAGGGCCAACCTTGAAATCCCGACCACGCCCTTGATCTCTTGAACAGCATCTTCGATCGGCTATTCGCACTCGAGACGTTCGGCATCAAGCTGGGTCTCGACAATATCTCGCGGCTCTGCGAAGCGTTGGGTCATCCCGAGCGCGCGTTTCGATCCCTGCACGTCGCCGGCACGAACGGCAAGGGATCGGTGACGGCAATGACCCACGCGGCGCTGAGAGCTGCCGGGATCCGGTCGGGCCGCTACACGTCTCCCCATCTGAGCGACCTGGCCGAGCGCTTCGTGATCGACGATCGTCCCGTCGAAGGCGCCCTGCTCGAATCGACCGTCGCAGACGTGCTGAGCTGCGCCGATCGTTTGCAGGGGTCCGGCGTCCTGACGGTGCATCCGACGTTTTTCGAGGCCACCACTGCGGCCGCCTTCGAGGTGTTCCGCCGATCGGGTGTGGCGATCGCCGTGATCGAGGTGGGACTCGGCGGCCGCTTCGATGCGACCAATGTGATCAGCCCCGTCGCCGGCGCGATTACCACCATCGACTTCGATCATCAGCAGCATCTGGGCGATACCCTTGGCGCTATAGCGTTCGAGAAGGCAGGCATCATCAAGCCGGGGATGAAGGTCGTGATGGGCGACTTACGGCCGGAGGCTGCGGACGTAATCCGCCACTGTGCCGCCGAACGTGGCGCCACGCTGGTCGAAGCCGCGCGTGACACCCGTGCCGAAGCCGAAATGATCGACGGACGCGCGCGTCTCACCCTGGCGACCCCATCCGCCTCCTACGGTCCGGTGACACTCGGACTCCGTGGCGAACACCAGATCGGCAATGCGATCGTGGCAGTGCGACTGCTCGAAGTGGCAACGGAGAGCGGCATTCCGATTCCGCGAGATGCCATCGAGCACGGCCTTGCCACAGCAGCATGGCCGGCTCGACTCGAATTGCTGACCATCGACCGTGGCCGTCGCGTACTGCTGGACGCCGCGCATAATCCAGAGGGGGCGCGGGCGCTCGCGGCGTATCTCACGCGATGGCATCCGGAGCGGTTGCCGCTCGTGATCGGTGTGATGCGCGACAAGAACGTCGCCGATATCGCACACACGTTGCTGCCGGTCGTGTCGTCGGTGATCGCGACGGCGGCACCCACACCACGCGCCATCCCCGCGCCCGACCTCGCACGTCATCTGCGCGCGGCTGGCGCACAGGACGTGCGCGCCGAACCTGATCCGATCGTCGCCATCGAGAAGGCATTCGAGTTCGCTGATACGATCTGCGTGGCGGGCTCGATTTTTCTCGCCGGCGCCGTTCGCGATGAGCTTCGACAACGGGCCCTCTTTCGCTGATCAGCCGCATGCTATGCTCGGCCGAATTCTCCGCAGCCATGGTGCGCGCGCTTCTCTTCTCGTGTTTCGTGTGTCTGCTTGCAGGCACGTCGGCGTTGGCTCAGCAGACCGCGAAGCCGAAGCCACAGGCGCCGCCCTTGCCTTCCGGCGACGCCGCGGGACGCACGCTGTTCGATCGTCTGCAGTCGCACCAGGATCAAATCGAATTCGTGTCGGCGAACCAGGTGCGCTTCACGGGTGGTGTCGAGCAGGAGTGGGATGGCCAGACCAAGTTCTTCGCCGAGCAGATCGACTTCTTCATCGATACCTCGCGGCTGGTCGCGAGCGGCAACGTGGTGTTTCAGAATACCCAAGGTCATATCGCAGCGGAGAGTGTCGAGTTCGACCTGAAGAACAACACCGGCACCTTTCACGTCGCCTCGGGCCTCATGCCAATCGGCTCGGCGAATCCCCAGCAGTTCGGCAGCCAGCCCGCCGACGTGTATTTCTGGGGCAATACCATCGAGAAGCTCGGCGATCAGAAGTACCGCATCAGTCGCGGCGGGTTCACGACGTGCGTGCAGCCGACACCCCGCTGGGAGCTCGTCACGGGCAGCGTCGTTCTTAATCTGGATGAATATGCGGTTGCGACCAACACGGTGCTGCGCGTGAAGGGAGTCCCGGTCGTCTACATGCCCTGGATGTACTACCCGATCAACAAAGAAGACCGCGCGACCGGGTTTCTGCTGCCCACGTACGGGACGTCCAGCCTGCGCGGTCAGGCGATCAGCAACGCCTTCTTCTGGGCGATCAATCGCAGCCAGGACGCCACCTTCTTCCACGATTGGTTCACCAACACCGGGCAGGGTTTCGGGAGCGAGTACCGCTATGTCGCGGCAGCGCAGTCGTACGGCAACGTCCGCGTCTACCGGATCAATCAGCACGAGGCAGAGTTCACCGACAACGGAGAGACGACGACACTACCCGCGACCAAGAGCCTCGAAGTCAGGGGCGCCATGTATCACACGCTGTCGCGCAGCGTGCGCGCCCGCGCCCGACTCGAATACTTCTCGAACGTCACGACACAGCAACTGTATTACCAGGACGTGTACAGCGCCACGCGGAACAATCGAATCATCGAGGGTGGCCTGACTGCCGGATTCGGTCCGACGTCGACGAACATCCTGTACTCGCGAAACGAGTACGTCGCCGACGCGAAGAACACCACCCTCTATGGGAGCACGCCTCGCGTGTCAACCAGCGTGGCGCCGCAGCGTCTGTTTGGCTCGCCTATTTACGCATCAGCGAACTCGGAGTACGCCTACCTTCCGAACCGGTCGGTGAGCAACGGCGAGGTGACGAACGACGACAGCCACGCACGCGTCGACTTCACCCCGACTCTGCGCGCACCGCTGTCGCGGTTGACGTTCTTGTCGGTGAATGCGAGCGCCAACTATCGCGCGACGTACTACTCGCGCAGCGCCGGCCCAACCGGCGGGACCGTCGGCGATCCCTATTTCCGGCAATACATGGCGCTCCACACCGACATCGTCGGACCGGTGTTCACGCGCATATGGGAACGCCCTGACAGCATATTCGCCGAACGTCTCAAGCATGTCATCGAGCCGGCGTTCCGCGTCGACTTCACGAGCCGCATCGAGGACTTCGCCCGAACGCCCATTGTGGGTGACGCATCGGAATTCGTGGTCGGCGGTGCGGCGCAATTCACCTACGGCCTGACGAACCGCTTGATGGCGCGGGGAAAGTCCGTCGGAACGACGCGCGGCCAGACGCGCGAATTCGCGACGGTCGGCTTGCAGCAGACCATCTACTCGAATCCCGAGTCATCGCGCTACGACAGCGCGTATCAGAGCACGTTCGGGTACACGCGGCCGGTCGAGCGGTCGCCGCTGGCGCTCACAGCGCGCGTCTCTCCGACTTTCAAGGTGGACGCCAATCTTCGAGCGGAATACGATACCTACGGCCTCGGTCTGCAGTTGTTGTCTGCCGGGGGTTCGGTCAACGGACGAGTGGCGTCGGTTGGCGCAAACTACAGCTGGCGGGGAATCGACGGCAGCAATTACGTCTCGACCTTCACAACGCTGCGCTGGTTGCAGGGACGAGCCAGCGGGACATATTCTCTCAACTGGGACATCGCGCGGGGCTATGTCGTAAATCAGTCGGTCGTCGGGTCGTACCTTGCCCAGTGTTGCGGACTCCAGCTCGAGTTTCAGAAGTTTAACTATCCCCAGGGCCCGGGCTTCCCGATCTCCTCGGACACGCGGTTCAACGTCGGGTTCATCCTCGCCGGACTGGGGACGTTCTCGAACTTTTTTGGCGCATTTGGCGGCCAGCGCTGAGCCATCTTTCTATGACGACTCCTGTTTCGTATACCAGTGCGGTGGTGAAGCACCCGCGGATTGCCGGCGTGAAGACCAAGCCACTGCGCATGATCCCCGACGAACGCGGCTGGCTGATGGAAATCCTGCGCGCCGACGAATCGGAGTTGTTCACCAAGTTCGGCCAGGTGTACGTGTCAGCCACCTATCCGGGTGTGGTGAAAGCGTGGCATTACCACAAGATGCAAGTGGATAACTTCGTGTGTATCGCCGGCATGGTGAAACTGGTGCTGGTCGACACTCGCGACGGCTCTCCCACCAAGGGCGCGATCAACGAGTTCTTCCTTGGAACGCAAAACCTCACCATGGTGCAGGTCCCGAACCTCGTGTACCACGGATGGAAATGCATCAGTACTGATCTGTCGATGGTAATCAACGTGCCGAACGAGCCGTATCGCTACGCGGACCCTGACGAGTTCCGACTGGAGCCTCACCACACGCTGGACTATGACTGGACGCGCAAAGATGGTTGAGGTCCTCGTCACCGGCGGCGCGGGATTTATAGGGAGCAACTTCGTTCGCTACGCGCTCGGCGCTCATGGTGACTGGCGAGTAACGACTCTCGACAAGCTCACGTACGCGGGACGTCGCGAGAACCTGCACGACGTGATGGACAACCCGCGCCACGTGTTCGTGCATGGCGACATCGCGGACGCAGATGTCAGCGCACCCCTCGTCGAGCAGTCAGAGATCGTCGTGC
>JBKPNV010000310.1:0-7570 GCA_046732795.1 Acidobacteriota bacterium | reverse complement strand
GGCCGAACTTCACGCCGGAATCGAATCTCGAGCTCGCGTACGGCAGCTATAACTTCGTGCAGGCGAAGGCCTCGCTGTCTGGCCCGCTCAGCGACAAAGTGGCTGGACGTCTCTCGTTCTCCGGCACGGGTCGGGAGGGGTTCATCTTCAACACCGTCACGCAACACGAGACCAACACGCTCAACAACCTGGGCTTCAGAGGGCAGATGCTGATCGTGCCGTCGAAGCGCGTTGCCGTGAACGTCTCGGTCGACCACACACGTCAGCGCCCGGAGGGGTATGCGCAGGTGGTCGCAGGTGTGGCGCCGACGCTTCGTCCGGCGAATCGGCAATGGGCGCAGATCATCTCTGATCTCAACTACACACCGCCAAGCTACAACGCGTTCGATCGCCTGACGGATACCGATACGAGCTGGCAATCCAACCAGGATCTCGGTGGCGCGTCGGTCCATGTCGATTGGACGGTGGGACCGGGGCGCGTGACCTCGACGACCGCGTATCGTTACTGGCATTGGGATCCCTCCAACGACCGTGACTTCATCGGGCTGCCCGTGACGTCGATTTCGGCCGCGCCCTCGAAGCAGCACCAATGGACGCAGGAAGTCCGTTATGCAGGCGCGTTGACGCCTCGCGTGAACATCGTGACCGGCATCTTCGCGTTCAACCAGGCGCTCGATTCCAATCCATCGTTCACGCAGGAGCAGGGATCGGCAGCCGCACGATTCCTGCTGGCGCCGAGCGTTGCTGCCGGGACACCCGGTCTGCTCGACGGCTACGGCTTCGATCAGTTCCTCACCTTCCGCAACACGAGCGCGGCAGCCTTTGGCCAGATCGAATGGCTGGTCACGGATCGCCTCCGCGTACTGCCGGGTCTCCGATTCAACTACGACCAGAAGAACGTCGACTTCAACCAGACGGTCTACGGCGGCTTGGAGACGACGAATCCGGCGCTCATTGCCCTCAAGCTGTCCGTCCTCGCGCCACAGGCATACACCGCCGACGTCGATGACACCAACACGTCTGGGCAGTTGACGGTCGCCTACAAGCTTTCGGATGCCGTGAACACCTACGGCACGTACTCGACCGGTTTCAAATCGGTCGGCCTCAATCTGAACGGCGTGCCGACGGATGCACTCGGCAATCCGGTTCTGTCTGCTGCTACGGTGAAGCCGGAAGACGTCCATCACGTCGAGTTCGGAGTGAAGACCGAGTTCCATCCCGGCTACACGGCGAACGTCACGGTATTCAACACGGGCGTCAAGGACTACCAGACCCAGGTCGTGAACGCACAAGTCGGTGTACTCCGCGGCTATCTTGCGAATGCCGAGAAGGTGCGCGTGAGAGGAGCTGAGTTCGACGGCAACGCGCGCGTCAACCGGCGGCTCTCGTTCTACGGCGCGCTGGCCTACACCGATGGCATCTACGTGTCATTCCGCGATGCGCCGCCGCCGCTCGAGGACACGGGCGGTGCGCAGGTCAAGGACATCTCGGGCTCCGTTCTGCCGGGCATTTCCAAGTGGGCACTCACGTTTGGTGGTGAATACAACCACCCTGCGACGGTCTTCAGTCAGCTCGGTGAGCTCTTCGGCGCCGTCGACACGAGCTACCGCTCGGAGTTCTCGTCGAGTCCCTCGGCCTCGCGCTACATGACCGTGGATGGATACGGCTTGATCAACCTGCGGGCAGGCTTCCGCTGGAGCGATGGCTGGTCGGTGTTCCTGTGGTCGCGCAATCTGCTCGACAGGCAGTACTTCGAGTTCCTGACGGCGCAGCCGGGCAACTCTGGCCTGATCGTCGGATTGCCCGGAGACCCGCGCACCATCGGCTTGACAGTGCGCATGAACCTTCGTTCGACCAAGTGAGGCGCGACGATCTGTGAAGGGGTCTGACCCCAATCTGACTTCTTAGTCAGGAACTCTTCAGTCGCATCGTGAACGCGGCTCCGCTAGGATGTGCGCCGGAACATCATGGAGTCGTTCTTCGTATGGCTCGAGGCCACGCCGCTCAGCACGTGGCTTCGGGAATCACCCTCGCTGTGGGCGTTCCCCTTCGTCCTGATCCTCCACACCGTGGGGCTGGCGTTCTTCGTCGGCGCCAATCTCGCGTGGGACGTGCGTGTCCTCGGCTTCAGCATGGGCATTCCACTCGAGGCCCTGCGACGGTATTTCCTCGTGATGTGGGCGGGTTTCTGGATTAATGCCATCTCGGGCGTGCTGCTGCTCATTGCGTATCCGACCAAGGCGCTGACCAATCCGCTCTTTTATTTCAAGCTCACCCTGATCGGGCTCGGTATCGCTCTCGCGCTGCGCATTCGTCGCGGGGTTCAGGGCGTCCGCGCTGATAGCGATGCGCCCAAACCGGCAAGAACACTGGCGGCCGTGTCGCTGGGGTGCTGGATTGCGGTGATCTTCGCTGGACGCCTGCTCGCGTACACGTGCACGCGCCTGACGGTGGACACGACGTGCTAGACCAGATACTTCATGCGGTGGAGGCCTACCTGAGACACACGCCGCAGGGCGAGTTCCTCCGCACCGCGAAATGGGGCTGGCCGATCTTCGAATCGCTTCACTTCACGGGCATGTCGATGCTGCTCGGCACGGTTGGCGTCTTCGATCTTCGCCTGCTCGGCTTCGCCCGACGCATCCCCATCGCCGCGTTGCATCGCCTCATCCCGATCGGGATCTGCGGTTTCCTCATCAACCTCATCACCGGGTTCTGCTTTGTCTCGGCCACGCCGGACCAGTACCTGTTCAATCTCGCCTTTTACTGGAAGGTCACCTTCATTGCCATTGCCGGGCTGAATGTGGTGGTCTTCTACGCCGGTGTTTTCCGCCGCCTGCTCGAGACGCCTCCCGATACGCCGCCGCCGCTGGCCGCGCGAATGGCCGGCGCGGTGTCGCTGCTCGCGTGGATCGGCGTCATGTCCGCGGGACGGTTACTGACGTTCTTTCGCCCGTAGCGCGGCTCCTGCCTTGCGGACCGCCGCTCGCCGTCTGCGATATTCTTCGACGCATGACTTCGAAGCGTCTCGTCCTGATCGCGCTTGCCATGACCGGATGGGTTTCAACGGCTGGTGCGCAGACACCGTGGAATGCGGCTGCGATCGAACAGGAAACGATGCAGCACTTTCAGGCGCTGCTGCGGCTCGACACCAGCAGCCCGCCCGGAAACGAGATCCGCGCCGTTGACTATCTCGCACAGGTTCTGAAGCGAGAGGGCATCCCGTACGAGGTCTTCGCGAAAGACCCGCAGCGCCCCAATCTCGTGGCGCGAATCAAGGGCAATGGGAAGAAGCGGCCGATCCTCGTGATGGGGCACACCGACGTCGTCACAGTAGACCCGAAGAAGTGGACGTTCCCGCCGTTTTCCGCCACGCGGGATGGTGGATACGTGTACGGCCGGGGAGCCGTCGACGACAAGGACAGCGTCGTCGCCGGCCTCATGCTCATGCTGACGCTCAAGCGCACCGCAAGCGCGCTCGATCGCGACGTCATCTTCCTGGCTGAATCGGGCGAGGAGGGCGCTCCGGAGTTCGGGGCGCAGTTCATGATCGATAACCACCTTGCTGCCATCGATGCCGAGTACTGTTTCGCCGAAGGCGGAGGCGTCGTGCGAACCGGCGGGCAGGCGCGTCAGGCGAACGTCGGCACCACCGAGAAGGAGCCTCGCCCCATCGAGGTAATCGCGCACGGGTCGGCAGGCCACGGCTCGGTGCCCAGATTGGACAACGCCGTCGTCCGTCTGTCCGACGCGTTGGCCAAGATCGCTGCGTGGGTGCCGCCCCTGCAGATCAATGAGACGACGGTCGCGTATTTCCGAACGCTGTCGACGCTCGTTTCACCGGATGTGGCGGCGCGCTATCGCGATGTGTTGGACCCGAATCCCAGGATCGCGGCACCAGCGGACGAATGGTTGCTCGAGAACGAGCCGCAGCACTGGTCCATGCTCCATACCTCATTGGTGCCGACGGTGATCGAGGGCGGCTATCGCTACAACGTCATTCCATCTGAAGCGAAGGCGATCGTCGATGTTCGCCTGCATCCTGAAGAAGATCAGAAGACGTTTCTCGATCGCGTCCGCGCCGTGATCAGCGATCCACGTGTGGAAGTGCGCTGGTATCGAGATCCCTACCGGCCTGCCGGTGCATCGCGTCTGAACACCGAGGCGTTCACCGTGCTGCAGGCACAGCTGCAGGCGCACTACAACGCAGCCGCGCTCCCGACCATGGGAACGGGCGCGACCGACATGTCGCAGATGCGGTCGAAGGGGCTTCAGTGCTACGGCATCGGTCCTGCCATCGACACCGAGGACGCGGGGAAGGGCTTTGGCGCGCACAGCGACCAGGAGCGAATCCTGGAAAGCGAGCTCCATCGATTCGTCCGTTTTCAGTATGACGTCGTCATGGAGTTGGCGAGAGCGCGCTAGTGTGAAGGGGTCAGACCCCTTCACAAATCTGCACGGCGCGGGCGCCTGACCGTCGTAGAGCGCGGGCTTCAGCCTGCGTGATGACTACCGGAAGTGCTTCGACGACAGCTCGTTCTCCCGGCAGATGAACTCACTCAACTCCGTGTCGCGCATGATCTGCTGACGATGAATCAGAACATAGCGATCGGATTGACGGGCGATCCCGTTCCGCGAGGAATCGGCAGCGGCGCGATCGTCAACATGAACTCCCATCGCTTGCGACTGGCCGCCGCCTCACTGACCGCGTCGAAGTCCGCGCGATCGAGCAAATGCACGCCGAGGATCGTCAGCACGAAATTATGCAGCGAACTTGGCGGCAAATCACCCGGCGGGTGAGGCGCGTAATCGGGCGTCTCCCATCCGAGAATGGCGATGTCACGCTTCTTCAGCCACGGAATCACGGAATTGTCGAGCCCCGCCATCGCGTCGTTGATGGGCCACGGTCCCAGCGCGGACCGTCGAGTCCATCGACCCCAGCGCAGCAGCATCGCATCGCCAGCCATCGCCTTCACGCCCGACATCTTTTCCCACGCCTCGAGATCCTCCGCGAAGATCCGAGTGCCGGGCTCGAGATACGGCACACCCTTCAGCCTCGGCATGTCGTACAGCACTCCACGGGTGACGATCCCGTTCTTCATCGTCAGGATCGAGTTCTTCGCCGCGCCGCCCTCCTTGGTGACGAATTTGTCGACGGGATACCCGTTCCACATCTTGCCGTTGAAGAACACGTGCGCGAATGAATCGAGGTGCGTCGTGCCGGCGCCATGGATGCACGGATATCCAATGCGATCCATCGCCGCTGATGCAGTAGCCGTCACCATGGCCCATTCCATCGGGCAGGGCACGTCGACGCCCTTCTCGGTCTCGGCATTCGACGCGAGCGACACCGCCACGCCGTCTTTGACGAGCGCGGCTGCCTGCGTTCGCTTCGCCGGCGTCACCAGGTTGAGCGTGCCGAGCTCGTCGTCCTTACCCCAGCGCCCCCAGTTCGAGAGCTCCGTCTGCCAGCGCTCGTATTCAGCTTTTGTCACGAGTGGGCGCGACGAGGAGGCACCCGAAGAGCCCGACTGCGACGCGAAGATCGCGGTGCCGGCGATGGCGAGCATCAGCACCGAACCGAACAGAGACACGTTTCGCATTGTCCCTCCCTGAATCGTGACGCGGCGCGATTATACGCTCTGACCCGATAGCAGTCGGTGCGACATGTCTCAGTACTTGCTCAATCGGACGCGCACCTGGCGAGGTTGTTCCGCGGAGGCCCGCGCGACGACAAATACCTCTGTGCCGCGACCGAGCAGTCGCGGTGTCTTGAGCAGATAAGGCGTTGGCCACTCGACCGACGGTTCGGTAAGGGCAAGTAGCACCTCGGTTCCGCCGTCGGGACGTCGTGCAGAAACCTCGAGCGAGGAGAGGCCGGGGACGATCTCCGGCTGGATGGCCCACACTCGCGTATCACTGGCGAGCCTCGACGTGCCCTTCAGTACTCGAGCTCCGGCAAGGGGTCTCGCGTCGACCACGAGGTCCGTGGCGACCTTCACTCCGGGAATCGCGACTCGGGAATCGCGGCTCGGAACTCGGGACTCGGCGCTCGACGAGAATCGGGGCGCGTCGAAGAATACGCCGAGTGCGCTGGCGTCCACTGACGGTGCACTCGTCCCGCGATAGTGAATGTCCACGATGATCCTTGCCTTGGCGGGCAGCCGATAGACCACATCGTCGGGCAAACTCACGAAGGTATGCCACGGAGTCCAGCTGCCCAGCCACTGGCCCGTGCTTTCGAGGCTGAACGTTGCCGCCCGCACTACACGACGATCGCCGGGCATGAACTCGAGCGCGCGGGCCTGCCGGGCTGAGGTCAGATCGAGATCGACAACGGAGCGCCTCACGACATCCGGCGATCTGGCTTCGATTGTGATCGGCGTGAGTCTACGTGTCAGATCGGGTTCGCCCAATTGCCAGTGGGCAGTGTGTGGCGTCGCGCGAATTTCCGGTGTCGCGGCCGCCCTCGGATCGACGACGTTGAGGAACACTTTGCCGGCGTTTCGCGGTCCGAGCCCTTCGACCCATGAGACGAGGAACTGGGACTCGCGCAGCGTCAACTGATTGCCATTGACGAACTCTCCGTAGCCGGCCACGGCCGACCAGGGAGGCATATGGCGCCGCAGCACAGACGATCGCATCGCGCGCCCCTGAAGCCACGTCTGCTCGTACGTTTCCAGTGGAAACGCGAGGCCACCGTCGACGTGACACATCACGCATCGATCGTTCAGCAGCCGGACGATCTCTCGATCGAAGAGCACAGTCGTTGTGAGTGACCCATGCGTTTGCACAGGGCGCGGCCACGCAACAATCAGGGCCATGCATACAGCCAGCAATCCCGAGCTTAGACTCAGACTTGCCGTCGTTGATAACGACACACCGAGGCAGCCAGACACAGAGACCAAATTGCGAAAATAAGTCGCTGTCTCCGTGCCTCTGTGTGTCGTAGTCACCGAATCCCTCATCGGTCCCGTACCTCGAACGTGGTGACGAACGTGTGGATCCTGTCGTGCCGCCTGAACTGCGTCCATGCGCGGTAACGTCCAGGCTTCGGCATGAGGCCATCGAAGATCACGCTCGGGCCGCCTCGCAGTTTTTCGAGGTCGGCGCCCGGCAGAATCAGGAACTGGGGCATGTCCTCGTCATCGTTTCCGCCAGGGACGATGTCGAGCGAGTGAGAGTGGACGTACTCGTTGAGGTCTTCGCTCATGATGAGCGTGTGGCCGAACGCGCCAAGATAGGTCTGAAGATCGGTAACGGGTTGCTTCGTGAGCGTGTCGGTCAGCACGAACTGGAGATGCCCGTAGAGCCCGGCGACGAACGGCGACGGGTCGTAGCTGACTCGTGCCGTGAGATCGTCGACTGTTTGACTGGCCTCGACGTCAGGGACGAGCCGCGCCGAATCGCCGCCGAGATCGCCGCCGTAGTCGGCGGTCACCAGTGGACGCGCGATGAACTGTGAGGCGCCGCCCGCGGGAAGGAAGTCGGACAGTACCTTGTAGTAGCCCGCCTTCGGCAGCGTCACGTCGATGACCCACGTCCCATCGGCTTGCAACTCGGGATGGAT
>JBKPNV010000309.1:0-4278 GCA_046732795.1 Acidobacteriota bacterium | reverse complement strand
TCGCAGCACTCGACAACCTCGTTCCCGCCAGATCATCTTGACGGTCCTCGACCTCGACCCGTTCCACACGGACGAGTCGTGAAGAGGTAGCCGCTTACTTGAGCGTGGCGCCCGCGATGATCTTCCAGCGGCCATCCTGCTTGAGCCACACGCGCATGAACTTCAGAGTGCCTCTGAACTGAGGTCCCTCGTAATCCCCCTCGCAGGTCAGCACCACGGCTGGCCCGTGCTCGATGAAGGTGTTGTACCGCATCTCGACCTTGGTGAACTTCTGTCCTTTTCGCGACTCGGGCCGGTGCGCCTCCACGACTTTGACCTTGAGCTGGTGTCCATCCAGCACGGCATCGTCGGCCAGGTGCTCCTCGAAGAAGCTGGGATCCGGATCAAGCTCCGCTTGGCGTAAACGCTCTTCCAAGTGCATTATTTCCTCACGCGTGCTCATCACTGTCACCTCTTTGAACGTACGCGCCCAGAATTCTGCACCGGTTGTACCACTCCCGGGAGAGATGCCATGAGACGACTGTTTGGGACGCTTGTGATCGCCTTCTTGTATGCGCTGCCCTTGTCGGCTGCATCAGTTGACGGCCTCGCCATTCACTCATCGACGACGGGTACTGGCAAGGCGACGGTGATCTTCATCCACGGCTGGACTTGCGACTCGTCGTCGTGGGCTGCGCAGGTGCCGGCGTTCGCAAAGAAGTACCGCGTTGTCACGGTCGACCTGCCTGGGCATGGGAAGAGCGCCGGACCCACAGATGGGAAGTTCTCGATGGACCTCTTCGCGCGGGCCGTCGAAGCAGTGCGGGAAGAGGCGAAGGCGGACAAAGTGGTCCTCGTCGGCCACAGCATGGGCGCGCCGGTGATTCGACAATATGCGCGTCTGTATCCGCAGCACGTGGCGGCGCTGGTCGCAGTGGACGGGCCGCTCGACCTCCGCGGTTTCGCGCCAGTTCAGGCCGGTCAGGGGCCGCCGCCGATGATTGGCCCTGAGGGGTTGAAGGCACGCGAAAAGATGATCCGCGGCATGTTTACGAAAGACACGCCGCCCGCGCTCCAGGAGCAGATACTGAAGATGATGCTGAGCGCTCCCGAGGCGACAGCCAACGGGGCCATGGCGTCCATCTTCGATCCGTCGCTACGCAAAGCCGACGTCACGTCTGCGCCCACGTTGGCCATCTATGCGGGCACCAACCAGCTGCCAGATGTCGCGAAGACGAAAGAGGTCTTGCCCAACTACGAAGGCACACAGATTGCCGACACGGGTCACTTTGTCATGATGGAGAAACCAGACGAGTTCAATCGGCTGCTGACCGGGTTCCTGGACAAGATCAAGTTCTGATCGCGCAGAAGGGACCGACATGTCTCGACGAACTGCACTGAGCCTCGCTCTGTTCCTCGGCGTCATGGCGTCTCCGCTGCTGCCGGAGGCGCAGTCACCAATCCAGTCGTGTGACGCGACACCCCGGCCGGCATGGTGCAGCGCCGTTTCAGGCAATCGCGCCGAGGGCTGGTTGCCGCAGCATCGCTCTGAGGTGATGGCGCGCAATGGAATGGTTGCGAGCAGCCAGCCGCTCGCCGTTGAGGCCGGCCTCGATGTCCTCAAGCGCGGCGGAAATGCGATCGATGCGGCGGTCACGACGGCTGCCGTGCTGAGCGTCGTCGAGCCCATGAACGTCGGCCCTGGCGGCGACCTCTTCGCGATCATCTACATTGCAGCGGAGAACAGACTCTACGCACTCGATGCCAGCGGCAAGGCGCCCAGCGGACAAACGCTGGCGCACATGAACGGGATCGGCTACGCGTGGGATTCGATGAACTGGGGGCCGGGGTCGGGGATGCCTTCAGGAGGGATTCTGACCGTCACGGTGCCGGGTTCGGTCTGGGGCTGGGAAGCGGTGCTCCGCCGCTTTGGAACGATGACGTTCAAGGAGACGCTGCAGCCAGCCCTCGAGTACGCCGAGCAAGGCTTTCCGATTTCAGAGCGCATCGCGTCCGACTGGGTGCTGCCGCGCGCCGTCTCCAAGGATCGAGGCGACCCACGCGGATGCTGTGCTGCGATCGATCCGGATTCGGTCGCGACGTGGTATGTCGACGGGCGGCCGCCGCACGCGGGCAGGATTTATCGAAACCCGGATCTCGCGAAATTGTTTCGCATCCTTCAATCGCGCGGCCGCGCTGGATTCTACGAGGGTGAGGTCGCCGCGGCGATTGTCGCCAAGTCGAAATCGCTGGGTGGCACGATGACGATGGACGATCTCGCTGCCTACTCAGGCGAGTGGGTGAACGTCGCAAAGGCGACCTATCACGGCTACGAAGTATCGACGTTGCCGCCACCGGCGCAGACATGGGCGACCGACGAGATGCTCAACATCCTCGAGAGTTGTGTCCCCGTTTGGGCGCCGGGGCAGACGCTTGCGTCGTTGGGGCCGGCAAATCCGAAGTACTGGCACCTCGTCGTCGAGGCAAAGAAACTGGCTTATCGGGACGTCTTCGCTCACAACGGCGATCCGAAGTTCTCCTCGATTCCGGTCGACCGCCTTCTCTCGAAGCCGTACGCCGCATCCCTCTGCGCTCAGGTCAATCCCGACCGCGCGTCCCGCACCGGACCTGCGGGTCGTCCCGATACTGGCGGCGATACAATCGTGCTCTCCACGGCGGACCGCGCGGGCAACATGGTCGCCTGGGTGAACAGCCTGTATTCGACTTTCGGTTCAGGTCTCACGGTGCCAGGCTATGGCATCACGCTCCACAATCGCGGCGGCCTGTTTACGCTCGATCCAAAGAGCCCGAACGTGATCGCGCCAGGCAAGCGGCCGTTCAACACGCTGTCTGCCGGCTTCGTGATGCAGAACAATCGTCCTCTGATGACGGTCACGCTGATGGGTGGCGACATGCAGGCGCAGGGGATCGGGCAGGTGCTCGTCAACGTCCTCGATCTCGGCGCCAACGTCCAGGCGGCGACGGACATGGCTCGTTTTCGACATGCGCAAGTCTCGAACGTGTTGAGCCTGGAATCTCCGCTCTTCAACCTGGTGGGCGCGCGGCTGAAGGCTATGGGACACAACGTCCGCTCGGTTGACGGGAGCATCATGGGCGGCTACCAGGCCATCATGTTCTCCCCGGATCCAGACGCGGCCGGTGCGCCACCGAATCCAGCCCCCGCTGGCAGGTCGACTCGATTACTCGCCGGCTTCTATCGTGCCGGATCCGATCATCGTAAAGACGGCCACGCGGCCGGGTTCTGATGGCTATCTCCGCCGCTCGCTGGCCCGACATTCCGCTCGCCGCATGGCGGGACACCTTTGCGACGCTGCACCTGTGGACGCAGATCGTGGGGAAGATCCGGCTCGCTCGATCACCGTGGCTGAATCATTCCTGGCACACGACGCTCTACGTCACATCGCGAGGATTGACGACGTCGCCCATCCCGGACGGCGCGCGCACGTTCGAGCTGGAATTCGATTTCGTGGGGCATCGACTCGACATCCGTTCGAGCGACGGCCGGCACGACGAAGTCCCCCTTCGTCCTCAAAGCGTGGCGACTTTCTATCGACTGGTCATGGAGGCGCTGCGACGGCTCGACGTCGACGTCCGTATCACGCGAAAGCCGTCAGAGGTCGTCGACCCGATTCCGTTCGCCGAAGACGAGGTACATCGATCCTACGACGCAGAGTACGCGCACCGCTTCTGGCTGGCACTCGTTCAAGCCGACCGCGTGCTCAAAATTTTCCGCGCCCGCTTCATCGGCAAGGCGAGCCCGGTGCACTACTTCTGGGGCGCGGGCGATCTCGCGGTCACGCGCTTCTCGGGCCGGCGCGCACCGGAGCATCCGGGTGGCATTCCGAACCTGCCGGACTGGATCACTCGCGAGGCGTATTCACATGAGGTGAGCAGTTGCGGGTTCTGGCCCGGCGGCGGCGCGATCGATTACCCGGCGTTCTATTCGTACGCGTATCCGGCGCCGGCGGGTTTCGCCGAGGCCCGCGTCGGCCCCGAGGGCGCCTTCTACAGCAAGGATTACGGCGAGTTCATCCTGCCGTACGATCGCGTGGCGCAGGCGTCATCGCCGGACGAGACACTGCTCGAATTTCTGCAGTCCACGTATGAAGCGGCGGCGACGCTGGGCGCGTGGGATCGGGCCGCGCTCGAGCGCGATACGTCAGCTGGCAGCGGGAGCGCACATGCGCGTCACAGGCAGACACCATGAGCACGTTTACGAAACTGAATCTGAAGGACCAGAAGAACATCGTGATCGAAAACGCGCCGGCCAGCTTCGAA
>JBKPNV010000308.1:0-8963 GCA_046732795.1 Acidobacteriota bacterium | reverse complement strand
CCATGCCGGCGCCCGGCTCATAGCAGCGTCGGAGATCGTCGAGGAGCGCGGGTGTGAACTCGGTGGCGGGCAGGGCTGATTGCAGCTCGGCGAGGACTGTTGCGATCGATTCGTTCAAGCGGACGCGAGCGACTGGACCCGCGTGCGCCCCCGGCAGATCGCCCATCGCCACTGACCGCGGCGCCTGCTCCGCATTCAGCACGCGACAGGCTTTTACTTCGTCCCAGTCGTGATCCTCGGCATCCACCCAGAAGACCGCGACCGCCGGCACGCCATGCTCTGTTCGCACGCGTTCAGCGAGCTGAATGGCGGTCAAGGCCTTGAGAAGCGTGAACAGCGGTCCGCCAAACAAGCCGGCCTGCTGTCCCGTGACCACGGCAACCGATGCCGAGTCGGCCAGCCTGGCTGCGGCCGTCAGCGCCTCGGCGGGTGCCTCGCGACGGCGTTGCTGCGAGTGCAGCACCTCGACGACGGCGTCGCGCTGTCTGCGATGACTCGCTGCCCGCGCAATCGCGTCGCGCCAGGCCGCCGGATCGCCGGGGTCACCAGCGAAGAAGTCTGCCACCCGCGAGTAGTCGAAGGCGTAGTCGGTGGCAAGCCGCCTGATCCACGGAAAGCGACGGATATCAACGGGAAGACGACCGCTTGTCGCCGCCTCCGCAGCAGGGGACCTGGCGGTCAAGCTCAAATCAGATTGCACCAGGGAGGTACTCTTGCAGAGCGCTGCGCGCAGTGTCAAGAAAACCGGCTGTGAATGTTACGATCGGTCGATTGGATGAGCGCTCCGCTCCAACTGGCAGCACCGCGATCACACTCCCGACACCCGCATGAATGCAACTCTGGCACTTGAAGACGGCAGCTGGTACCGCGGCGTTGCCGCAGGCGCGCCCGGCGAGACGTCCGGTGAAGTCGTGTTCAACACGAGCATGACCGGTTACCAGGAAGTTCTCACCGATCCCTCGTATGCCGGCCAAATCGTGACGATGACGGCGCCGCACATCGGGAATTACGGTGTGGCGCCCGGCGATGCGGAATCACACACTCCGCATGTCGCCGGCTTCATCATGCGCGAGGCGTCGCCGCTTGCCAGCAACTACCGCGCGGATGGCACGCTTCGCGATTATCTGATCCGCCACGGTATCGTCGCGATCGCCGATATCGATACTCGAGCGTTGACACGCGTCCTACGCTCGGCTGGCGTGATGCGCGGCGTCATTGCGACGGGCCAGGTCGATCCAGCGGAGCTGATCGAGAAGGCACGCGCGATTCCCAAGATGGAAGGCGCCGATCTCGTCAAGGACGTGACCTGCGAGGCGCCGTTCTGGTGGCGCGAGCAGGCGCCGCAGGCGGGCGAACGGGATCACAGAGAGTTCGGTGTGACCCCGGGTCGTCAAGCCTCGCGACGACTGAAGGTCGCGGCTTACGACTTCGGGATCAAATACAACATCCTGCGGCGTCTGGATGTGTACGGCTGCGACATCCATGTGTTCCCGGCGTCTTCCCCCGCGTCGGATCTGCTCGCGATTGAGCCGGACGGGATCTTCCTGAGCAACGGTCCCGGCGATCCCGCCGCGTTGTCGTACGCGGTGAACAACGTGCGTCAACTCATGGCTTCGGACGTCCCGATGTTCGGCATCTGTCTCGGGCACCAGATCATGGGGCTCGCCGTCGGCGGCCAGACCTACAAACTCAAGTTCGGTCACCGAGGCGCGAATCATCCCGTCAAGGAATTGCACTCTGGCAAAGTCGAGATCACCTCGCAGAACCACGGCTTCGCCATCGATCCCGATTCATTGCCCGCAGACACGACGGTGACGCATTTGAACTTGTACGACAAAACGGTCGAGGGATTCCGCCACGTCACGAAGCCGATGTTTTCGGTGCAGTATCATCCCGAAGCTTCACCCGGACCGCACGACGCCGACTACCTCTTCCGGCAATTCCTCGAGTCGATGGAACGACGCTGAGTCACGAAACGAACTGAATGCCCAAGCGCACCGACATCAAACGCGTCCTTGTGATCGGGTCGGGTCCGATCGTCATTGGCCAGGCGGCCGAGTTCGACTATTCCGGTACGCAGGCATGCAAGGCCTTGCGCGCCGAGGGGCTGGAAGTGGTGCTGGTCAACAGCAATCCGGCCACGATCATGACCGATCCCGAACTGGCGGATGCGACCTACGTCGAGCCGCTGACGGCGGAGATGGTGGAAGCCATCATCTCGAAAGAACGGCCCGATTCGGTACTGCCGACGGTCGGCGGCCAGACTGCGCTCAATCTCGCCGTCGCGTTGCACGAGCGCGGCACGCTCGACAAGTACAACGTCAAGTTGATTGGCGCGCAGATCGACGCGATCAAGGTCGCCGAGAATCGGCTGCTGTTCCGCAACGCGATGACGGAAATCGGCGTCGAGGTGCCGAAGAGCGGTGTCGCCACGACGCTCGAAGAGGCGCTGGTCATCGTCGACGACGTCGGTTTTCCGGCGATCATTCGGCCCTCGTTCACGCTCGGTGGCGTCGGTGGCGGCATCGCGTACAACGTCGAAGAGTTCAGGGAACTGGCCGGGCGCGGACTCGACCTGAGCCCGGTGCACGAGATCCTGGTGGAGGAGTCCGTCATCGGCTGGAAGGAATTCGAGCTCGAAGTGATGCGCGACGTTGCGGACAACTTCGTCGTCATCTGCTCGATCGAGAACGTCGATGCAATGGGTGTGCATACCGGCGATTCGATCACGGTGGCCCCGGCGCTGACCCTGACCGACAAGGAATACCAGCGGATGCGCGACATGGGCCGTCGCATCATCAGGCGTGTCGGCGTCGAAACTGGCGGATCCAATATCCAGTTCGCCATCAACCCTGCTGATGGACGCATTGTCGCGATTGAGATGAACCCGCGCGTGTCGCGGTCGTCGGCATTGGCATCGAAGGCGACCGGCTTCCCGATTGCCAAAATCGCAGCCAAGCTGGCGCTCGGGTATCACCTCGACGAGATCCCGAACGACATCACCAGGCTCACGCCTGCCTCCTTCGAGCCCACGATCGATTACGTCGTCGTCAAGTTCCCGCGCTGGAATTTCGAGAAGTTCCCGCAGGCCGATCCCACGCTGACGACGCAGATGAAGTCGGTAGGGGAGGCGATGGCCATCGGCCGCACGTTCAAGGAAGCGTTCCTGAAGGCGGTCAGGTCGCTCGAGCTTGGCAGGAACGGAAGTCTGTTCCCGCTGACGATCGATCCGAACGAGGAAGACGAGACGGCGTTGCGCCAGAGGCTGGTTGTTCCCAGCGACCGGCGCATGTGGGCGCTCTTCCGGGCGCTCGACCGCGGGTGGACGATCGAGGCATTGCACGAGCTGACCAAGATCGATCCGTGGTTCCTGCAGCAGTTCCATGACATCGTTGCGCTGCGCCAGATGGCGGGGCTCGGCGAGTTCCGCGAGATCTCGACCGACCTGCTGCGAACACTGAAGCGAAGCGGGTTTGCGGACGCAGACATCGCCGGCGTGTTCGGGATCGACGAAGAGCTCGTGCGACAACGTCGCATGGAAGACCGCCTGGTCCCTGCCTTCAAGCGTATCGACACCTGCGCCGCCGAGTTCGAGTCGTTCACGCCGTACATGTACGGCACCTACGAGCAGATCGACGAGTCGGAACCGACACCGAAGAAGAAGGTCGTCATCCTCGGGAGCGGTCCGAATCGCATCGGCCAGGGGATCGAGTTCGATTACTGCTGCTGTCACGCCGTCTTCGGCTTTCGCGAGGAAGGTTTCGAGACGGTGATGGTGAATTGCAATCCCGAGACGGTCTCGACTGACTACGATACAGCCGATCGGCTGTACTTCGAGCCGTTGACCTTCGAAGATGTCATGGCCGTCATCGAGCGGGAGCGCGAAGCCGGTGGCGACGTATCGTGCGTCGTGCAGTTCGGCGGACAGACGCCGCTCAAGCTGGCCCTCCCACTGCTCGAGGCTGGTGTCACCATCCTGGGGACCTCTCCGGATTCGATCGATCTTGCCGAGGATCGGCAACGCTTCTCACAACTGCTGTGGGACCTCGGTGTGCCGCAGCCTTCGAGTGGCACCGCCGTGTCGCGCGAGGAAGCGCGAGAAGTGGCTGAGAGGATTGGTTACCCGGTGGTCGTGCGCCCCTCATACGTCCTCGGCGGCCGCGGCATGGCCATCGTGTTCGACTCCGGCGCTCTCGATCGCTACATGACGGGTGCGGTCGATGTCTCGCACGACCGGCCGGTGCTCATCGATCGGTTCCTCGAAGACGCGTTTGAATTCGACGTGGACGCCGTGGCCGACGCCGCGGGTGCTGTCGTCATCGGCGGCATCATGGAACATATCGAAGAGGCGGGCATCCACTCGGGTGACAGCTCCTGCGTGGTGCCCCCGTTCATGGTGGCCGAGCGTCACCTCGCGACCATTCGCGAGTACACACGACGCATCGCGCGCGCATTGAAGGTCGTCGGTCTGATGAACATTCAGTACGCGATCAAGGACGACATCGTGTACGTGCTGGAAGTGAATCCGCGTTCCTCGCGGACGGTGCCGTTCATCTCGAAAGCCACCGGCGTGCCGATGGCAAAGGTGGCGGCGAGGGTCGCGGCCGGCCGAACGCTCGGCGACCTCGGACTCGTGGAGGATCTGACCGCCGCGGGCGTCTTCGTCAAGAGCCCGGTCTTCCCATTCGTTCGCTTTCCGGGCGTCGATACGATCCTCGGCCCCGAGATGAAGTCTACGGGCGAGGTGATGGGCGGGTCCGATAACTTCGGCGCAGCCTTTGGCAAGGCGATGATGGGAGCGGCGCAGAAGCTTCCTGAAAAGGGCTGCGTGTTCATCAGCGTGAACAACAGCGACAAGCCGACGGTGCTGCCGATTGCACGCGATCTGGCGAGCCTCGGGTTCACCCTTGCGGCAACTCGCGGTACGGCTGCTTTCCTGCGCGCCCACGGCCTCGACGTCGAGGTCATGTACAAAGTGAACGAAGGACGGCCGAACGTGGCCGATCACCTCGTCAATCGCGCCATCGACATGGTTATCAACACGCCGCTCGGCCGCGAATCGTTCTTCGACGATCGCGCGGTGCGCCGTGCCGCGACGATGGCACAAGTGCCGTGCATCACCACGCTGACCGGCGCATCGGCGGCCGTCAGCGCGATCAAGGCGCTGCGCCAGCAGGCGCTGAGCGTGCGTTCGCTTCAGGATTACTACGCGGGAGTGGGAACACAAGCCTGAGCCACGAAGATCACGAGGAACGAAGAGCCACGAAGATCACGACGATCACGAGGAACGAAAGGCCACGAAGATCACGACGATCACGAGGAACGAAACGCCACGAAGATCACGACGATCACGAGGAACGAAGGGCCACGAAGATCACGAAGATCACGAAGAACGAAAGGCCACGAGGGTCACGAAGGATCTGCCCATGTCCGAGCCGCTTCGCAAGAACCGAATCCGCGAAGGTCGGTGTTCGTACGAATGGATCTTCGTGCATTTCGTGACCTGCGTGGCGGCTTTGAGCTTCGTGTCCTTCGTCGCCGTGGAGGCGCAGTCTTTCAGGGCGCGGACGGATCTCGTCCAGGTCACCGTCGCCGTTACGGACTCGGAGAACCGGCTGATCACCGGTCTCACCAAAGGTGACTTCCAGGTTTTCGAGGACGGTACTCCGCAGGAGATCACGCAGTTCACCGACGCGCGAGTTCCGGTCAGTCTCGGAGTGCTGCTCGACGCCAGCGACAGCATGCGCGGTCAGCCGATTGTCGACGCGCGCGGTGCTGTGGACCGTTTCGTCGGTGAGCTGCTGCTCGTCGAGGACGAGGCGCTCGTGGCCACCTTCAACCATCTGCCGCGACTGGCGATGCCCTGGACGATGCCGCCGTCGAAGACGCGACATGCGCTCGAGTCGCTGAAGCCGTCGGGTGGCACGGCGATCTACGATGCGCTGGCGAGCACATCGAAGCTCTTCGAACAACGCAATCATGTCCGCGCGGCGATGGTCGTTATCTCCGATGGCGCCGATACCGCCAGCGACCACTCGCTGTTCCAGACCCTCGAAGACATCCGTCGGAGCGACGCGCTCGTCTACGCGATCGCCATCGATTCGGCCGAAGCGCGCGAGAGCACGCGGGTCAACCCTGAAGCGCTGCGCGAGATCACCAGCCTGACCGGCGGCTACACGGAGGTGGTGCGGACCGCAGCCGATCTCGGTCCCGCCACCACTCGGATCGCGGACGAGTTGAACAAGCAGTACACGCTTGGGTACAGCTCGTCGCGTCCGCCCGATGGCACGTGGCGGGCAATTCGGGTGCGCGTTCGCAACGGGGAGTACTTTGCGCGCGCCCGGCGTGGTTACTACGCGAATCCACGGACCGACGCGCCCCGCCGCTAGGTCGCCACCTTTCCGTTGTTGACGCCGCCGCGCGGGCGTTGACAGGCCCCGCCTCGCGAACTTGACGACCAAACAGGTCGCATATAAGCTGTCGGTGATTGTGAGACTCAGTCTCAGTCTCGCAACGTCCGATGCCGTTCGCCTGGTGGACGGCTCGCCCAGCGGAGCACATGACACTGCGCACCCTCATCTTCTGGCCCCACCTGATCGCTGGCGTCCTTGCCGGCGCCGTCATCCTGCTGATGTCCGCAACCGGCGTGCTCCTCACCTACGAGCGGCAGTTGATCGCGTGGTCGGACAGCGGCTTCCGATCGACCCGGACCGCCGACCGACGAGCTCCGCTTTCGGTGGAGGCGCTGCTGACGGCCGTTCGTCGCGACCATCCCGACCTCGACATATCTGCCGTGACACTGGCCTCTGACCCGGCCGCCCCCGTGTCGATCGCCGCTGGTCGCCAGACGGTATACGCCGACGCGTATACGGGCCGCCTGCTCGGTGAGAGCACGCAGGGTGTTCGGCGCTTCATGACCCAAGTGCGTGCGTGGCATCGATGGATCGCCGTCGAAGGGGAGGGGAGACCCGCTGCCCGCGCGATTACGGGATGGTCGAACGCCATCTTCCTCTTCATTGTCGCGTCGGGCATCTACCTCTGGTTCCCACGCAAGTGGACGTGGCAGCACGTTCGCCCGGTCGTGTGGTTCAGCGGTGGCCTTCGCGGCAAGGCTCGCGATTTCAATTGGCACAACGCGATCGGCGCCTGGTCGGCGGTGCCGCTGTTCGTCGTCGTCGTGACGGCGATGCCCATTTCATTTCCGTGGGCCAACGCGCTCGTGTATCGCGCCGTGGGAGAAGAACCGCCGCAACAGGGCGGGCGCGGCGGGCGGGAAGGTGGTCCCCCGCGGGAAGATGCGCGGCGCGATCGTCCGCAGCCTACCCTCGACGGGCTCGACGCTCTTGTGACGAAAGCGACGGAACAATCGCCTGGCTGGAAGACCATCAACCTGCGCCTTCCTGCGTCCGACCGCGCACCCGTGGCATTCGCGATCGATCGCGGTGACGGCGGGCAACCGCAATTGCGGTCCACGCTGTCGCTCGATCGCTCGAGTGGAGCGGTTGTCAACTCCGAGACCTTTTCGGACCAGAGCCTGGGTCGACGATTGCGGAGCATTTCGCGGTTCGCTCACACCGGTGAGGTTCTCGGGCTCCCCGGTCAGACGATTGCCGGGTTGGCCACGGCCGGAGGCGTGGTCCTTGTCTGGACCGGCATCGCGCTCGCGCTTCGTCGCTGCCGAGCGTGGATCGCGCGGCGGAAGCGAACCGAAAAGGTCGACCCGCGACGCCAGGAAACAGCAGCATGAAGAACCGGACCTTTTCGTCCAGCCAGACCTCACGTCCCCGTGCTCGTCGCCGGGGCACCTCGCGCTTATTCGTACTGAGCGCCGCTGTCGTCGCGTCGACCGCAGCCGGTGGCAAGGTGGTTCACGCGCAACACGCAGCGCGCAACGAACGGCCATCGAACGCGCATGCATCGAGCGTGACAGCCGCCACTGGCGCGGAGCAGCCGCGTCAGGTCCAGCAGTTCGATATCCCTGCCGGAACGATCGGAACAGTCGCTGATACATTCACAGCTGCCACCGGAATCCGAATCAGCCTCGCCAATGAAATGGTGCGCGACCTGCCGTCACCCGGCGTGACCGGGTTGATGACGCCTGAAGAGGCGCTCGACCAACTGCTCGTTGGCACAGGGGTGGGCTTGAGCTTCACTGCGCGTGACAGTGTGACGTTCGACATCAGGCGAACCGAGTTCGTCGAAGTCGCCGGCCAAGCCACCGCTGTGGCCTCACCGAAATTCACGCAGGCGCTGCGCGACATACCGCAGACGATAGCGGTAATCCCGAGGGAGATCATGCAATCGCAGGGCGCCACGAGCCTGCGCGACGTGTTGCGGAATGTTCCCGGCATCACCTTCCAGGCCGGCGAGGGCGGAGGTGGGCTGCCGGGGGACACCCTGACGCTGCGTGGATTCAGTGCCGGCAACGACATCTTCGTCGATGGCGTCCGCGACCCGGGTGGCTATTCGCGCGATGCGTTCAATCTCGAGCAGGTCGAAGTCGCCAAGGGCCCATCTTCATCGATCGCGGGTCGCGGCGCGACGGGCGGTGCGATCAACCAGGTGACCAAGTCACCCGGGCTCGAGCGCTCTCATAGTGGAACGCTCGGTGTCGGGAACGCCGAGTACCGACGCGGCACGCTCGACATGAACCATCCGATCGGCGATCCCTCGATGGGCACGGCGCTTCGCCTGAACCTGATGTGGACGGACGCCGGCGTCGCGGGTCGCAACGTTGTCGAGAACAACAGTTGGGGATTCGCGCCCTCTCTGGCGTTTGGCGTGGGAAAGCCCACGCAGGTCACCCTCAAGTACCAGCGGCTGGCGCAGGACAACGTGCCCGATTACGGCTTGCCCTGGGGAGCGTCCCCAGGATTCCCGACCGGCGCCTTCGCAGCCACGCCGGCGGTGGATCAAAGCAACTTCTACGGTCTGCGCGACTACGACTTCGAGGACATCCGCAG
>JBKPNV010000307.1:0-8515 GCA_046732795.1 Acidobacteriota bacterium | reverse complement strand
CTTCGCCACGCCAGGCGTCACCATAGGCGCCTTCTGCGCGACACCAGGCGTGGCGCTCGGCCGGGCGGTCGGCCGGAAGCACGCGATGGAGATGCTGCTCACTGGCGAGGCCATCGGAGCCGAGCGCGCACGCGAGATTGGCCTTGTCAATCGCGTCGTCGCGCCTGAGGCGCTTGACGCGGAGGTCGAGGCGCTGGCCAGACACATAGCAGCGAAGTCGCCAGCCGCCATCGCATCGGGCAAAGCGATCTTCTACCGACAGCTGGAGATGCCTCTCGGCGAAGCCTATGCAGTAGCGGGCAAGACGATCGCCCGCGACTTCTTCGGGGAGGACGGGAAGGAAGGGGTCGAGGCTTTCCTTGGCAAGCGTCTGCCACGATGGAAAGAGCGATCGCTCGGCGCCTGATCGACTGCGCGAACCTTGCTTTACAATGGCCGCAGTTCGTGATCCACGCGAGGTTCACGGCTCCCCCTGACGACGTCGGATCCCTGTCTGGATGCTGGATGCCGGAACAGCGCGAAGCCCGCTCGATCATCGAAGCAGCCGAACAGGCTGCTGCGGCCGGCAACTACTCCGCCGCCGAGGCGCTCTTGCGGGAGGCGGCCGCACTCCAGGAGCAGACGCTCGGCCCACACCATCCAGACCTCGCCAACACGCTGAACAATCTCGGCGTCGTCTGCGAGATGACCGACGATCCGATCGACGCAGAGCACTACTTCCGCCGCGCGTACACCATCGCGACCGCGACGCTGGCGCCGGACCATCCGTTCGTCGCCACGAGTCGCAAGAACCTTCACGATTTCTGCGCGGCGCGCGGACGGCCGGTGGAGTTGCCGCCGTCACCGCCGGAGATGGCAGCCTGGCTGGACCCGCCCGCGCTCCGTGCAGCGGCACCGCGCGAGTCATCACCGTCGGCGGGGCACGACGTGACGCCGATTCCTCGGAAGAAATTCCTGCGCCCGCTCGCACTTGGCGCGTTGAGCGGGGTTGCCCTGCTGATGGTAATTCTCATGATGGCCCATCCCTGGGGCAGCGGGGCCGAGGAGACCACGCTGCCTCCGGCGACCGCGGTAGCTCCGGCGCGCGAAACTCCGGCCCCCAGGCCGACGCCTCCGCCGGCCGAACCGGTCGCGCGATCGCAACCGACCGCGCATCCTACTCAGCCCACTCGAAGGGAGACCGAGACGCTGACTACGCCAACAGGATCGGCGGCGATGCCGACGGTGGTCACGGCGCAGTTGTGCACCGCCCTGAGAATGTGGCAATGCGAGGCGGCCGACAGCCCAGTTCCGGCCGGGCCGATGTTCTTTTACACGCAGGTCAAATCCGCTACCGCCACCACGATTGAGCACCGTTGGTATCAGGGCGATCGCCTGCGCCAGACCGTGCGGCTGGGCATCCTGGCCAATCCCGGAACCGGTTACCGCACGTACAGCCGGCACACCATCAGCAGTGACCGCAGTGGGGACTGGCGAGTCGAACTGCGGAGTGCAGATGGCGACGTGCTCCAGGAACAGCGCTTCACCGTCCGGTAGCCAGCACGCTTCTGCGCTCCTTATGCACCAACTCAGATACCGGAGACCGCGACATCCTACGTCCGCGCAGGCCGACCATCCGCACTGGCCGAGCGCACCGAGCATTTCTAAATTACTGTTGGGCCGATAGCAGCAATAACATTCGAGATGATGGACGAGCCGCGGTATCAGATCGTCGAAAGCATCGGCCGCGGAGGCATGGGAGAGGTGTGCCTCGCTGATGACGTGATGCTCGATCGCAAGGTCGCGCTCAAGTTCGTCACCGCGCCAGGCGAGACCGGCGATCTCGAGCAGTTGCTCGGCGAAGCACGCGTCGCCGCCGCGCTCGATCACCCGTTCATCTGCTCGATCTACGAAGTCACCACGCTCAACCGTCGCGCCTGCATCGTCATGGAATACGTGCGTGGCGAGTCGCTCGAACGGCGGCTGCGGGGCGGGCCGCTGCCGCTCGGCGAAGCGCTGCGCGTGGCGGAAGAGATCGCCGAGGCGCTCGACGCCGCGCACAAACGGCGTGTCGTGCATCGCGACCTCAAGCCGGCGAACGTGATGCTGACGGAGGACGAACATGTCAAGGTCATGGACTTCGGGTTGGCCGCGCGCCTGCCGCATGGCGATGACGTCGACCAGGCGATGACCGTCGCGATCGCCGCGACGCAGGGCGTCGTGACCGGTACGCCCGCGTACATGGCACCCGAACAGGTCCGCGGCGAGCCGGCCGATCGCCGATCCGACATCTTCGCGTTCGGCATTCTGCTCTACGAGCTGGTCTCGGGGATCAACCCGTTCCAACGTGCGAGCATCGAGGCCACCTTTGTTGCGATTCTCCGTGAGCCGCCCGTGGCACTCCGCGATCAGCGGCCGGCGATTCCGCCGGCACTCGACGCGCTCGTCGCACGACTGTTGGCGAAGGATCCTGCAGCGCGGCCTCAGTCGTTCGCCGCCGTGCGCAGCAGCGTGCGCCAGCTCGCGGGCGATCTATCTTCTTCAACTTCGCTCGTCCCGACGGCCACCGTCGATCGGCCGACTCACGACGGCGGCTTCAGACTGATCGGGCGCGAGGCTGAGCGCGCGCAGCTGCTTCACATCCTGCAGGAGGCGAAGTCCGGTTGCGGCAGCCTCATCGTCCTGCAGGGCGACGCCGGGGTCGGCAAGACTCGCCTGGCCGAAGAAGGGCTGGCCATGGCTCGCCGCCTTGGGTGTCAGACGCTGGTCGGACGATGCTATGAGCAACTGGGTACACCGGCGCTCATCGCGTACACGGAGGTCCTCGAAGAGGCCTTTCGGCTGATGCCGGCGTCAGCGTTTCGGCAGGCGATCATCGCGAGCGCTCCGGAACTGGCGAAGCTGATGCCCGAGTTGCATCGCGTGTTTCCCGACATGGCGCCCGCGCTGCATCTCCCACCGGAGCTGCGGCAGCGCTACCTGTTCACGAGTGTCCGGGAATTCTTGACGCGCTGCAGCCGGTTCATGCCCCTCGCCATCTTCATCGACGACTTGCAGTGGGCGGACGAGTCGACATTGCAGTTGACGCAGCACCTCGCGCAGAAGCTCGCGACCCTCCCAATCGTTATCATCGCGGCGTACCGGGAGGTGGAGGCTTCGCCCGTTGCTGAAAGCAAAGGCGGTCTTCACCGGCTGCTGGACCGGGTCCGCGGTCAGCCGCGCGACGTCCTCACGCCGCAGGCCATCAAGGCGGCGCTCGATCAGCTCGTCGGCCAGCGGCACGCCCGCGCCTTCATGCTGCGTCCGTTCACGCACGCCGATGTGCAGAATGCCCTCGCGGCGCTCGGCAAGCCCCACCCGCCAGCCAGGCTTGTGACGTGGTTCGCGGATCGCACCGGGGGAAATCCATTCTTCGTCGTCGAGTTGTTCCGGCACTTGAAGGACGACGGACGACTGTTCGGCCCGCGCCACGAGTGGGTACGCGACCTCGATCTCGATGATGTCGAACTGCCTGATACGGTGCGCATCGTGCTTGAGCGCCGGATGACGCGCGTCTCGCCCGACACGCAGGACCTGCTGAGCGCCGCAGCGGTGCTCGGACACCGATTCGAACCGGATCTGCTCGAGGAGGTCGCCGGGGTCGACGGCGCGAGGTTGGCGGCGGCGCTTCATGAAGCGGAACGGGCCCGAATCCTGATCGGCCCTTCAGGACGGCGCGACATCGATTGGCGCTTCACGCACCCGTTGACCTGCCAGATGCTGACGACGGCAATCCCTCAGCGGCAACGGCAGCGGCTCCACCTGCGCGTCGCCGATGCGATGATGCGGGTCGATCACGAGTCGCGCGCCCACAGGTCCTGGATCGCGCATCACTTGTACTGCGCGGGCCGACTGGCCGATCCGACGCGAGCCGCTCGCGCGCTGATCGCCGCGGGCGACGCGGCCTACGCGATGTATGCGAGTGACGACGCGGTGCAGCATTATCGGCGCGCCCTCGAAGTCCTGGAGGAGACGAACGGCGACAGAGGCGCGGCGCTCGCTGCGGAAGAACGGCTCGCCGACATGCTGGCGCTGCTTGGCGATCGCGGCGCAGCGATGGAGCACTACGAAAAAGTGAGCGGCGGATATCGTGCCGCCCGCGCGACCGTCGATCAGGCACGCATAACCCGTAAGACCGGCGCGCTTCACTGGCAGGCCGGCGATCGGGCCGAGGCAATGGCGTCGTATCGGCGCGCGCTCGAGCAGATCTCGAATTCGAGCGCGCCTCTCGAAGCGGCTCATCTCTATCACGAGCTGGGGCTGGCTGCCTTTCGCAGCGGAGACAATGGAAAGGCCGTCGAATGGGCCGAGCGCGCCCTGCAATCGGCGGAGCGTGCGCTCGCCGAGCCAGGCGCCGACCCCGCGCATGTCCGCATCGCGGCAACGACAGCGATCGCGCACGCCACCAATACGATCGGCGTCGCACTCGCGCGGTCGGGCCGCCTCGACGCGGCGCGCGAGCGGATCGAGCGGAGCCTCGAAGCGGCGCAGGATCTCGGACTCCTCGACGTCGCGTGCCGAGCGTATGCGAATCTCGGCGTACTCTACAGCTCGGTCGAACCAAAACGGGCCATCGACGTGTCGCTCTCCGGCCTCGAGATGGCGTCGAAGATCGGCGCCGCCTCACTCCAGTCCTACATCTACGCAAACCTGGCTGCCGCATACTGCGCACTTACCGAGCGCTGCGACGCTGAAGGCCTCGAGGCGGCGAATGCCGCCGTCGCGCTCGACCGCGAACTGGGACAACTGGACCACCTCGCGGTTCCCCTGATCGTCATCGCACAGATCCATCAATGCCGTGGCGAGCTCACGCAAGCGGAATCTGCGTATCACGAAGCGCTCGCCCTCGCTGAGAAAATGGGCGAGCCGCAGCTGATCGTGCCATGCTACGACGGCCTTGCCACGATCCATCTGGATCGCGGCAACCGCGTGCGGGCGGAGGAATTCCTGGAACGCGCTCGGCAGCTCTGCGAACGGACTGGCCTCGACCCTGATACGCTTCTGCTTCTGCCGTTCTTATGTTGATGTGGAGGTCAATCCGTGATGCAGATGCCGATTCAATCCGGTGACCGCGCGCCTGACTTCGTCGTACCGGCGGTGCATGAGGATCGGACGATTACGTTGGCAGATTATCGAGGAAAGACGCCGCTGCTGCTCGGGCTGTTCCGCGGCTTCTATTGCCCGTTCTGCCGCCGAGCGCTGGCCCAGATGGCCGCGTCGTCGGAGCAGCTGCGATCGCTCGGCATCGATTCTCTGGCCATTGTCGGCACTGAACTGGACAACGCGCGGTCGTACTTCAAGTTCAGACCCATGCGTCTGGCGCTCGGCGCGGATCCACAGCTGACCACGCATCGCTCGTATGGCGTGCCTCGACCGGCACTCACGCCCGAGCTGGCGCAGATGATGGAGAACACGTACATCAATCCAACCGGAGAGCTCCCGGCGCCGCTTCCCGTGCAGGCCGCCGCCGCGGCTCTCGCGGCGCTGGACGGCTATCAGGCCACGCCCACCGATCGGCGCGAGCAGGAATTGACATCGAATCAGTTGAAGGGGCAGTTCCTGATCGACCGCGATGGCATCGTGCGGTGGTCCAACATCGAGTGCGGGGAAGAGGGTCTGTCGGGCCTCGGCAAATCTGCCTCACACGAGGAACTGCTCGGCGCAGCGAGCTTTGTCATCGGCGGCACTCAGCGTGCCGGCACTTAGCGTGAACGTGTGAGAAGGAAGTCATCGCAGGCGGTGATCCCCCGGTACCACGTCTAACGCGCGTTGTTGCATCTCACAGACAAGGAGTCCCCATGCGAATCATGACAGCCCTGGTGGCCGGTCTCGCGCTGGCGATCGCCATCTCCGGGTGCAGCAAGCCGACCGGAGCTGCTGCCGCAGCCGAAGCGATGGGCGCGACAAATTTGAACTCCATCCAGTTTTCCGGGAGTGGATCCAACTACGCCTACGGACAGGCATACAGTCCCGGCGGACCGTGGCCGCGCTTCGAGGTAAAGACCTACACCGTTGCCGTCGATTATCAGATGCCCGCTATGAAGCTCGACATGCTGCGCGCGCAAGGTGAGCATCCGCCGCGAGGAGGCGGCGCACAGCCGTTCGCGATCGACCAGCGGACCACGCAAGTCGTCAGCGGGAAAAGCGCGTGGACCGAAGGAGGCCCGCAGCCGGCGCCGAATCCCGGCGCCGTCACCGAGCGTCTGCGCCAGATCTGGCTCACACCTCACGGCGTCATCAAGGCCGCCGTCGCCAGCGGCGCGCCCGCTGATAGCAACACATTCACGTTCAACGCGGAAGGGCGCGATGTCAAGGTGACGCTCAATCAGCAGAACCTCGTTGAGAAGGTCGAATACCAGACGACGAACTCGGTCGTCGGCGACGTGCCGGTCGAGTTGACATATTCGGACTACGCGCAATTCGGCAACGTCCAGTTCCCGAAGCACATCGTCGAAAAACAGGACGGGTTCCCCACTCTCGACATCACGATCGACAACGTGCAGCCGAACGCCGCAGTCTCGTTGCCCGTACCGGACAACGTCGCCTCAGCGCCGGCCCCGCCTGCCACGACGATGGCCACGATTGACAAGGTGGGCGACGGCGTCTGGTCGCTGAACGCCGCGGGCACGCGCAGCCTCGCCGTGGAGTTCGGTGATCACATCGTGATGCTCGAGGGGCCGACGAGCGACGCGCGATCGAAGGTCGTCAACGATCTCGTCCGCCAGACGGTACCGAACAAGCCAATCCGGTACGTCGTGAACACTCATGCCCACTACGATCACGCCGGCGGCCTGCGTGAATACGTCGCCGAAGGCATCACCGTGATCACGCACGAGAGCAACAAGGCGTTTTTCGAGAAGGCGTGGGCAAGGCCACGCACACTCGAGGACACAGCCCCGACGTCAAACACCCCGATGATTGAAACCGTGGGCGACAAGAGAGTGCTGAGCGACCGGACGCGAACCGTGGAGCTGTATCACCTGCCAGGCCACGGACATCACACCGGGCAACTCATTGCGTACCTTCCGAAAGAGCGGATCCTCCTGTATGGCGACGGCTACAACCCGCCGGCGGGTGACGAGATCAGGACTCCCGAGCGCGGTCCGGAATACGCTGCGCAGATGGTTCAGAGGGTCGAGGAGCTGAAGTTGAGTCCGGAGCGCATTGCGCCAGTGCACGGCCGCGTCGTGCCCTACAAGAACCTGCTGATGGCATTCAACCTTGACGGCGGAGTCAGCGGAACGCGGTAGAGCGTTTGCAGTTCGGTACGTCGTCCCTGGTGCTTCGTGCCTGGATCCTGCTCCGTCCTTGGGCCACGGCCTTCGTCCTTGGTCCAAACCCACCAAGGGCGATCGGACTCAGGACGGCCGTGAAACCACGCCCCAGGAACCAGGACGCTGACTACATGTCACCTTTGCCCCGTCTCGAACTCTGTTTGGGTGGAGGGAAACTCTGATGGACGCTCGACTCAACCTGCCGTTCCGCCTGCTTCGATTCGCGCTCGGGCTGACTGCCACGCTGGCCGGTCTGGACAAGTTCTTCAACATTCTCGCGGACTGGGGCGCCTACGTGAGCCCGTTCGCCGCACGCGTACTGCCGTTTTCGGTTGCCACGTTCATGGGAGTCGTAGGCGTGATCGAAATTGCGGTCGGCGTCGCGATTCTCGCCGCGGCGCCGCGTCTGGGCGCATACGTGGCCAGTGCCTGGCTTCTTGTAGTGGCCCTCAACCTGGCTCTCGGCGGGCACTTCGATGTGGCGGTCCGCGATGTGGTGATGTCGATTGCCGCTTTCACGCTCGCGCGCGCATTTGAAGTGCCGGCGACCGTAGAGACGCATTCCCGTGCATCTGCGGCCCAGACCCGCGCCATTACGGCTTAGCGGCGCAGCCCCTCGGGGTCCACGCCCGGCTGGTTCGGATACGGGAAGAAAAGCTGGTTGCCGTCGAGATCCTCGACGACGAGCACTCGGTAGCCCCAGTGGCCCTCCTTGACCTGAACGCCCCGGCCTTCGAGCTCGGCGCGCAACGCATCGACTGCCGCGACCTCGGCGTCGTGCGTCGCCGCCTCGACGTTCAGGGCAATGAACATCAGGCCCTTCCCGGCCTTGTCCGGCCAGTGTTCGGAGAGAATGAGCCCGCAGCCCTGCCGTCGACCTCGGCGACGTCGACATGGTCGTCTGCTCCGGCGCGCCACGGAACCGTGAAGCCGAGCCGGTCCACATAGAAGCGGAGCGACGCCGCGACGTTAGAGACGTGAAGCACGGGGCGAGGGAACCACTCTGTCAAGACGTCGATGCTACTACGCCCCCCGTCTGTGTGCGGATACGATGGGCTTCGTCATGATGTCGATGGTCAGTCGCGCATTCGAGGTATTCCAAGCCGACACCTCGGCTCCTCCTCCTCTCACGCTTCGCGGCGCCAACGCTGTGGACAGTTACAGTCAGCCGATGCCATTCGATCCCGCAGCGGACGATCCCAGCGACGCGTACCTCGAAGGAT
>JBKPNV010000306.1:0-8369 GCA_046732795.1 Acidobacteriota bacterium | reverse complement strand
ACAAGCAAGCCCATCAGGGGGAGGATGCTCGTTTGAGAAACCAATCGCGGCCGACCAGATACAGGAGGATCGACGCGACGACGATTGGAAGGAGGCCGATGAGGTCGGCGTAAGCTCCATCGAACGCCGGATTGTGCTCGGTTGCCCAGCGTTCGAACCCCAGTAGCCGTCTCGTGACAGTCTCACTCAGGTTGAGAAAACTGTAGACGACACCCGCGAGTGTCGCGCCCGCGATGTATCCCGACGCCAGGAGCACGCCTTGACTCTGGTCGGTCCTGGACGTCATCTCGTCTTCGCTCAAGCCTTGATTCTCTGGCTTCGTGCGCAGGTATCCATCGACGCCCCAGCGCACCACGCCGCCGACCAAGATCGGTGTTGACGTCGAAATCGGCAGATACATCCCGACCGCGAACGCCAGCGACGAGGCGCCCGCCAACTCCAGCGTTATCGCAATCATCGTTCCGAGCAGGATGAGCGCCCACGGGAGATCTCCGCCCAGAACGCCTTTGATGATGTAGGACATCAGCGTCGCCTTTGGCGCGCTGAATTTGGCAACGCTCTGGCCGGTTCCGGGCACAGTGCTGTAAACGCCGTTGATCCCCGGATCGGCCAGATACACGGGAGCGCCTTGATCGTTCACCAGATAGCGGCCGGCGGGGCCGTATTCGGTGGTGGTCTTGTGCACGACGTTATACGAGTTGACGTCGGAGCCTGCCTGTGCGCCCAGCAGCCTCTCGCGCTTCGCCTCGCTGCCGTCCCGGACGTACTGATCGGAGGTGAAGCGATATCCTGTGGGAAACGAAAAGTCCGCGCTTTGCGCTACTGGCACGTAGACGGTGCCGGACTGGTTCATCGCCAGAAGAATGGGCCCGAGCACGATTGCCGAAGTAAGAGATCCGATCAGGATGGCGATCTGCTGATGGCTCGGTGTGGCACCCACCAGGAACCCGGTCTTCAAATCCTGCGAGGTGGTGCCGCCATTCGATGACGCGATGCAGACGATGCCGCCAATCGAGAGTGCAGTCACGAAATACGCGGGCGCCGTCCACCCGATCGTGAGGAAGACCAGGCATGTCAGCAGAAGCGTGGCCACGGTCATGCCCGAGATCGGATTCGATGATGAGCCGATCTCGCCAGTCAAGCGCGACGACACCGTGACGAAGAGGAAGCCGAACGCGACGATCATCACCGCCCCGAGCAGGTTGCCCCGGAGGTTCAGTTGCGGTGCGATCATGATGGCCAGCACCAGGAGCGCGCTTCCGCCGACGACCACCTTCATCGATAGATCTCGATCGGTGCGCAGCGCCGCGGCCGCGTTCCTGCTCGTAGACCTGAGATCGCTGAGACCGCCCCGCAATCCTTTCACGATGAGCGGCAGCGATCGGAAAAGGCCGATGATGCCCCCAGCGGCGACCGCACCTGCGGCGATGTACAGCACGTAGGCGCCCTGGATGTCGTCGACGCTCATGTCCTTTATGAGGCGTGTTGCCTCGGGCGCCAGAGGAGCCGCCAGCCCGCTGCCGAAATACTTGATGGCGGGGATGAGGACCAGGTAGGAGAGCACGCCGCCGCCCGCCATGAGCGAGGCGATACGCGGACCGATGATGTACCCGACGCCGAGTAGAGCAGGGTTGTTCTCGATCGAGATGGACGCGGCGTCGAACGGCGCTCCGAAGACCTTGGTGGGATACTCCCTCCAGGTTTTGAAGACCTGCTGCACGCCGTAGGAGAAAAACCCGAATCCGAATCCGGCGATGATCGTCTTGCCGCCGGCGGTCGCCTCGTCGACATGACCGGTGAGGCGGGTTCCTTCGGACGCGGCCGCTCTCGACTCCTCCGACGCGCCCGCCTTGAGGACTTCGGCGCACGCGGTGCCCTCGGGATACTTCAACTGGCCGTGCTGCGCCACGATCAACGCGCGGCGCAGCGGGATCATCATCAGGATTCCGAGGAGTCCGCCCAGCACCGAGACCAGAATCACGCGAGTCAATTCGAGGTCGAAGCCGAGGATCAATATGGCCGGCATCGTCACCCCGATGCCGAATGCGATCGATTCGCCGGCCGAGCCCGCCGTCTGCACGATGTTGTTCTCGAGGATCGTCGCGTCGCGAAAGCCGAGTCTGGACAGCGCGCGAAAGAGCGTGATCGAGATGACTGCCACAGGAATCGACGCGCTCACCGTGAGCCCGACCTTCAGGACTAGATAGAGCGAGGACGCGCCAAAGACGACTCCGAGCAGCGTGCCGACGATGAGCGGGAGGATCGTCAGTTCGCGCAGGGTTACGCTTGCAGGGATGAAAGGTTCGAAGGCGGACGCCGTCGCGCTGATGTGACTCGCCGCATCAGGCTGAGCCGCCCCCGCCCGCTTGAGGACGGACTCGGATGACATACCGTCATTATCCTCAAGCTCGGTCGTGCGGTAATTGACCGCTGACAAAAAGAGCGCGCTCGAACCCTGGAGCGAGCATGAGTTCGCTCAGCAGGCCCCACGCCGCGTCAGCGTCGCCATGATGAGGGCGGTCTGTATGCGGGCCAGCATCGCGCTGTAGTGCTGACGATGGAAGTCACGCTGCTTTTGCGACTTCCATCGGCTCCAGTGCCACGGCCAGCACTTGCTCGACCGAGCTGACGATGTGGAACCGCATGCGGTCACGGACGTCGGAGGGGACGTCGTCGAGGTCGTGCCGGTTGCGTTCGGGCACGATGACCTCGGTGAGCCCGGCAGCATGCGCGGCCAGAACTTTCTGTTTCAAGCCGCCGATGGGCAGGACGCGCCCTTGAAGCGTCACTTCGCCCGTCATGCCGATCGTGCTCTTCACGGGCCGGCCAGTCAGCAGCGATGCAATCGCCGTCACCATCGTGATGCCGGCGCTCGGTCCGTCCTTCGGGATGGCACCCGCCGGCACATGGACGTGCACCTCGCGGCCATCGAGCGCGTCGTCATCGATGTTCAGGTCGTGCGCGTGGCTCTTCACATATGTCAGCGCAATGCGCGCCGACTCCTTCATGACGGCTCCAAGCTGTCCGGTCAGCACCAGTCCGCTCTTGCCCGGCATCGAGGCCGCCTCGACGAACAAGACATCGCCGCCAACACCCGTCACCGCCAGGCCGGTGGCGACCCCGGGCACCGCCGTTCTCTCGGCGGCTTCGTGGAAGACCTTCGGACGCCCAAGCGCATCGCGGACCGCCATGATGTCGATCGTCAGCGACTCCGGATGATCGGCAGACGCGATCCGCGTGGCCGTTCGACGAAGCAGCGAACCGAGCTCGCGCTCCAGTTGACGGACGCCAGCTTCGCGCGTGTAGTCGGTCACGATCGCACGCAAGATCGCGTCGGTCACGTCGACTTCCTCTGCGTGAAGGCCATTCCGCTCGATCTGGCGAGGCCAGAGATGCCGTCGCGCGATCGCCACTTTCTCCTCGGTGGTGTAGCCGTCGAAGCGGATCACTTCCATGCGATCGAACAACGCCACGGGAATCGTGTCGGCGACGTTCGCCGTCGCGACGAACAGGACCTGCGAGAGATCGAGCTCGACATCGAGGTAGTGATCCCGGAACGCGTGGTTCTGCGCCGGATCGAGCACCTCCAGGAGGGCGGCCGACGGATCGCCGCGCCAGTCGGCCCCGAGCTTGTCGACTTCGTCCAGCATGATCACTGGATTCATCGTGCCCGCGTCGCGCAGCGCGCGGACGAGCCGGCCCGGCAGCGCGCCGATATAAGTGCGCCGGTGACCACGGATCTCAGCCTCGTCACGCACCCCGCCGAGCGACATGCGCACGAACTTCCGGCCCGTGGCCCGCGCGATCGATTCACCAATCGAGGTCTTACCCGTTCCGGGAGGACCGATCAGCGTGAGGATCACTCCCGATCGGCGTGTCTCCGCCATGCCGCGTTCGCTGCGCAGCTTGCGAACGGCGAGGTACTCCGTGATGCGCTTCTTCACATCGTCGAGACCCTCGTGGTCGGCGTCGAGGACCTCGCGCGCGAACGATGGGTCGAGACGTTCCTCCGAGCGTGCGGACCACGGCACCGCGAGAAGCCAATCGAGATACGTCCGGATCACTCCCGATTCGGCGTTCGACTCGCCCATGCGCTCGAGACGGCCCAGCTCACGCTCGGCCTGCTCGCGCACCGCGTCGGGCATGCCGGCTTCGGCGACTTTCTTGCGGTACTCCTCGACGACCGAGCCGTCCTCCTCCCCGAGCTCTTTGCGGATCGCTTCCATTTGACGACGGAGGAAGTATTCGCGCTGTTGCTTCTGCGCGCCATCCTCCACGTCGTCGTGGATGCGTTTGCGCACCTGGAGCTCGGCGAGCCGTTCTCGCTGGAGCTGCAGCGCGAGCTTGAGCCGTTCCACCACGTCGAGCGTTTCGAGCAGCTGACGCTTCTGGTTGAAGTTCAGATCCGGGGAGTAGCCGGCGGTGTCGGCCAGGGCGCCGGCCTCCGTGATCGATCGCACGAACGCGCGGATCCGGCCGTCGTCACCTCGCAGCTCGAGGATCTCGTCGACCACGGCCCGATATTCACGCTCCAGCTCATGCGTCAAGGTCCCTGGAGGCGTCACGTCCGGCCGCGCTTCGACGTCGACGCGCAGCACTCCGTCGGAATCAGTCGATGCTGCGCCCGGGACTCCGCGATGAAGCCCGGTCAGCGTCGCAGCAACACCCCGGCCGGCCAGACGTACGCGATCCGACACTTCAGCCACGACACCAACGCTGCCGTACGTATTGCCGTGTCGCGGTACCAGCAAGACCCGTTCGTCTCGCCCCACGTCGACGGGCAACGTGATGGGCATGCCAGGGAATACCACCGTGTCGTCGAGGGCAATTATTCGCAGTCTGTTCATGGTTACCGAGTAGGACGCCGGAACAGATGGGGAAGATCCCGCAGGGAAACGACGCGTTCTAGGTCGCGGCGGCTACAAGAGCTTCCATCCTGACCAGGAGTGCTCGCACCTTCGCGCGCTCGGCCTGCCAGTCGGAGAGGGAGCACTTGTCGAGGCGACGGATGTCGTCCTGAATGGCGGCGAGTGTTGCCGGAATATCCGACGGCAGTTCCCAGCGCGCGTCCAGTTGTCGCAGCGCGCCCATTCGATGCAGCTCGATGGCAGCGACGATGGAGCTCTGGCTGGCGATGTAGCGCTCGACGAAATCCTCGTCCGGAGCCCGGAGCGTGGCAGCGCCTTGATTGGAGATCCAATGATCTCGAAGATCGACCGTTCCGCTCCCTTTCGGTGCCAGTACGATTGAAAGCAGGGGCCGGTAGTTCATGAAGAGCAGGTCGCCCTTCGGTGCCGAGTGGGTACCAATCGCTGCCGCGGCACGATCAACAAGTGGTTCGATTTCCGATTGCACACGTGCGATGACTTTGGCTGCGTCGCCAGCTGGAAGTTGAGCGACGGCCGCGGCGACGAGGACACGAATCTTGTTCATCTCCGTGAACAGCCGATTCAGAGTCTGGACTCGCTGGATAGATAGGACCCGGGCCTGCGCCACCGCTGTTATGGTTTGCATCGTGGCCATGTGGTGTGCGAGGTAATGGCGCAGAGCTTCAGTCGGATTTGCAGATTGCTGCCGAATCTGTGCAGTCAGGTGTTCCTCCGCATCGCTGCCGGCGAGCGACGCTGACGGGACGAGCTGCCAGTGCTCGCGATCGGCGGACAACAGATCGAACAACTCACCCGGCAGCAGCGTTCTGTCAGCGGCTTGCTCCAGGATTCCGAAGCGCTCGAGTCCCATGCGGGCGTAGACCTGCTGTACGAGGAAGGAGCAAAAGCTCCGGCCGGGCAAGATGGCGGCTCGACCGCGGAGTTGTGCCAGGTAGATCGGCAGGAACGAATATGGTTGCGCGAGCCAGTAGGTCGTCGCTTCTTGAAGTCGGGGTTCAAACGACGCGTCAGACGCGGCGGACTGCAATCGCATCACGGTAAAGGTGGCGTTGCTGACGAACTCGCGTTCGAGGAGTTCGAGATGCGCGCCGCCTTCACCGGCGCCGCGATTCGATCGTGCGCCGACCGCAGGCGCGGCGGTCATAGCCAGCCATATGCGACGGAGTGACGGAAGGTCCTTGTGGCGGGGCGTGGCGTGGATCATCAGTGGGCCGCTGACGCACAGCGCCACATGGCTCCATCGCGACAGCCGCCGCGTGAGCATCGATTGGCCGAGCACGTTCAACCAGCTGAGAGGGCCAGCCGGCTTGAAGAAGATGATGTCGCCAGGCTGCACATGCGCCATGGGGTACTCGTGCGCACAGACTGTGTATACCGGTGCACGGCAGCTGTCAAACAGGTTGCTCGCCTTCCGACGAGATTCTGACGTCCGCGGGCGTCGCCCACATCTACGAGACCTATGACGGTACGCACAACAGCTGCAGGGCTGAACGCATCGAAACGGAGATGCTGCCGTTCTTCTCGAATAACCTGACGTTCACCGCCGCCAGGCACTGAGGCGCGGGATGGCCGTCTCCGTGACGTGGTGCGTCACAGCTGACCGATTGTTCATGAAATCTTCAGGATCACGCACGCACTGATCCTGATACCGTGTCGGCCCTGCCACTGACGATCAGCGTCATTGGTGTTCGGGAGCAGACACGTCATGCGTCAAGTGCTCTGGCTCGACGAATTGCGGCAGGACATTCAGTTTGCCCTGAGAATGCTGCGGCGAGATTGGGGGTTCACGCTCGTCGCGGCGCTGGCGTTGGCGCTCGGAATCGCCGCTACGACCAGCCTGATCACGGTCGTCGATGCCGTCCTGCTTCGCGGCTTGCCGCTGATCGAGTCGGATCGTCTGATCGCGATCACGATGCGCGATCCGCGCAACCGGCAGCTCGCGATGAGCTATCCGGACTTCGATGACTGGCAGCGCGCGTCGCACTCGTTCTCAGGCATGGCGGCGATGCTGGGGGGCGCTGCCTTCAGTGTCAGTGATGAGGACCACCTCCCCGAGTTGTTCTTCGGTCCCTTCACGACGGCCAATCTCTTCAAGGTGATCGGTCAGCGTCCGTTCATGGGGCGCGACTTCACCCCCGACGACGATCGGCCAGGCGCTGCGCCGGTTGTGATTCTTGGATACGGCGTCTGGAAATCTCGATATGGCGGCGACCCCTCGATCGTTGGTCGCACGATTCGCGTCAACGGCCTCTCGCCCACGATCGTCGGCATCATGGGACCGGACATGCGGTTTCCGCCGAACTCCGATCTCTGGATTCCGCTGAGTCAAACCAACACGCCGCGTGTCGAGGGGCGCGGCACCCGAAGCTTTTCGGTGATCGCGAGACTCGCCGATGGCGTCACGCTGGAACAGGCGCATGCCGAGATGACGGCGCTGGCAGAGCAAACCGCACGTGACTTTCCGGAGTCGAACCGGGACCTCGTTCCCGAGCTCGAGACGTACCGTGAGCGGGCGAACGGTCCCCAGGCCAGGGTGATGTACTGGTCGCTGCTCGGCGCTGCGATTTTCGTTCTGCTGATCGCCTGTGCCAACGTCGCGAATCTGCTGCTGGCACGTGCGATTCAACGCTCGCGCGAAGTCGGTCTGCGCGTCGCGCTCGGCGCGAACCGCTGGCGTATCGTTCGTCAACTGCTCGTCGAAAGCGTTTCGCTCGCCGCTATCGGTGGCGCTCTCAGCATTCCACTCGTGTCTCTCGGCGTGTGGCTCTTCGACCAGATGACGCTCGATGCCGGACGTCCGTATTACGTCACGTATACGACCGATCCCTCGATCTTTGCCATTGTCGCCGCGGTCTGTCTGCTCGTCGGAATCGGATTCGGCCTTGCGCCCGCGTGGTATTCAGCCAGTATCGACGTCACTCTCGGGATCAGAGCGGGAAGCAGTCCAGGCGGTCGGACGCGCTGGGTGGCGACGACGACGGCGGCTCAGGTCGCGTTGGCGGTAGTGCTTCTGTCCGGGACGGGCGTCCTCCTTCGAAGCGTCCTCAATCTCTACACGCTGAGTCTCGGTTTCAACACGCCTGATGTGGTCGTGATGCAGTTGCCGCTACCGGGAGGCAAGTATCCGACGTCCGCCGATCGGCTCGCGTTCATGCACCGCGTCGACGAGCGGTTCGCCGGAGTCGAAGCCATCGAAGCTGCCAGCACGACGAGCAACGCGCCGTTCGGCGGCGGGGCCGTTGTGCAGTTGTCGATTGACGGACGTCAGACCGGAACAGCCGAGCGTGCACCGCTCGTGACCATGCTCGCCATCGGCGCGCGCTACTTTGACGTCCTGCAGTCTCCGCTGCTACGCGGGCGCTCTTTCACGGACATCGACGGCTCGCCCGGGCGTGACGTCGCCATCGTCAATCAACGCTTCGCCGAGATGTATTTCCCCGGCGTCGATCCGATTGGCCATTATCTTCAGCTCACACAGAA
>JBKPNV010000305.1:0-10404 GCA_046732795.1 Acidobacteriota bacterium | reverse complement strand
AGCCCCGGCGGCCTGCTCGACGAGTTCGACACGATCGATGAACGAGCGAAGCTGTACCGCAAGCGTCGCGACATGAACCTTCCTCGCGAATTGCGGCTCCCGCTCCCGCGCACGGGGACGATGTCTCTTCGGCCGGCGCCGCTCCCGCGCGCCACGGCCGTCAATCCTCAGTTGCTCGCCGTTTACGATCGCCTGCTCGATCGGTTCATGCCGCCAAGCTTCCTGGTTGACGAGCAGGGACAACTCGTCGACACCTTCGGCGGTGTCGAAGGCTTCCTCAAGGTCAAGCCTCGACGCCCGACACAAAAGCTGCTCGACATGCTTGGTCCCGATCTTCGCGTCGTGATCTCTGGTGCACTTCAGCGGGTGCGCCGCGATCAGGAGAGCGTCAGCTACTCGGGCATAGTCGTCCCCGACGATCCGCGCCGGTTCTCGGTCGTTGGTGAACCAGTGCGGGATGCACAGGGCGCGCTGACGCACGTCCTCATTTCGCTGGTCGAAACCGACGGCGCCGGAGCGCCTGGTTCGGTTCAGCGCTTCGACGATGCGGCAGGGAGGCGGCTGGATGCAGTCGTGTCGGATGCCGCTTCGCTCGGCGGGTTGACGCTGGAACAGCAACACGCGATGGAAGATGAGCTCACCTATACGAAGCATCATCTTCAGGAGGCAATCCAGGAACACGAAACGGCGAACGAGGAACTCCAGGCGACCAACGAGGAATTGATCGCGGCGAACGAGGAACTGCAGAGCACGAACGAGGAGCTCCACTCCGTCAACGAGGAGATGTACACGGTCAATGCCGAGTATCAGAAGAAGAACATCGAACTCCAGGAGCTCAACAACGACATCGAGCATCTGTTAAACGGCACCGAAGTCGCGACGATGTTCCTCGATCGACAGCTCTGTATCCGCAAGTTTACGCCGCGCATCGTCGAGACCTTCCGTGTGATCCCACAGGACGTGGGTCGCCCTCTTCGAACGTTCACGCACGACCTCACGCACCCGTCGCTGATGGCCGACGTCGAGCGCGTCCTCGACGAGGGCGTCACCATCGAAACCCAGACCTGGGACCGGCGGCATCGTTGTCTTTTCCTCCGCATCCTGCCGTATCGCGCACGCTCCCGCGAGCCGCTCGACAACGAATCGCCACCTCCAAGTGACGGGCGAATCTCTCCCGATGGTGTCGTCCTCACCTTGACAGATATCTCGGCGCTCGAGCGTGCGCGCGAACGGCTGGCGCAGCTGTCGGCAATCGTCGAATCCTCCGATGACGCCATCATCGGCAAAACGCTCGATGGCATCGTGACCTCCTGGAACGGCGGCGCGGTGCGCCTGTACGGCTATTCGGCCGAAGAAGCCATCGGGCATCACGCCAGCTTCCTGTATCCACCTGGACGCAAAGAAGAGATCGAGATCGTCCTTCAGCAGATGCGATCGAATCGTCCCGTCGATCGGATTCAAACGCAGCGCATGCGCAAGGACGGAAGCCTCGTCGATGTCTTGGTGACCTTCTCGCCCATTCTCGATCAAGCGAACTCGGTGGTCGGCATCTCCGGCATCTCCCGCGACATCACGCAGCTTGTACGAGCGCGGCAGGACATCGCCGAGCGCGAGGAACGCATCCGGCTGCTGCTCGACTCGACGGCCGAGGCGATCTACGGCATCGACCTGAGCGGCGTGTGCACGTTCTGTAACTCCGCGTGTGCTCGTCTCCTCGGCTACGAGTCGCCGGCTGTGCTCATCGGCAAACAGATGCATCCGCTCATTCATCATACGAAGCCCGACGGGACGACGAACGCGCCCGAACAGTCGCCGATATTCGAGGCCATGCGCCGCCGAATCGGCACCCATGTCGAGGACGAAGTGATTTGGCGGGCGGACGGCAGCTGCTTTCCGGCGGAGTACTGGAGCCATCCGATCTTCCGCAGTCACGATGTCATCGGCGCGGTCGTAACGTTCCTGGACGTGACAGAGCGGCGCGAGGCCGAGCGAGAGCTTCAGGAAGGTGTGCGGCGGCGGGAACAATTCCTCGCGATGCTGTCGCACGAACTGCGCAATCCACTGGCCGCCATCCTGAGCGCCACCCGGCTGCTCGAGAGTGCCGGATGGACCGATAATGCCAGCCGCGAGGCCGGCCAGGTCGTCACGCGCCAGGCCAACCACATGTCGCGGCTGCTTGACGATCTGCTGGACGTGGCGCGTATCACGCGCGGTCACATCACCCTGCGCACCGAACCGGTCGACCTGCGCGAAACGGCGCGCTCCGCCATCGAGGCGCTCGGGCCGTTTCTGTCGGAACACAACACCGTATTGACGGTAGAGATTGCCGACGAGCCGCTTCTGGTCATCGGGGATATGGCTCGCCTGCAGCAGATTCAGGCCAACCTGCTGAGCAACGCCTCGAAATACTCGCCACGCGGGTCTCAGGTGCACTTCGAGCTGAGTCGACTCGGCAACGAGGCGATGATCCGTGTCACCGATCATGGGCGGGGCATCGCTCGCGACATGCTCCCCCACATCTTCGATCTGTTCGTCCAGGGTCACCAGACGCTCGCGCGATCGGAAGGTGGCCTTGGCGTCGGGCTCACGTTGCTCAAGTCACTCGTGGAACTCCATCATGGTCGCGTCGACGTCTACAGCGATGGCCCTGGCCGTGGCAGCACTTTCACCGTCTGGCTGCCGCTCGCGGCGACCGCGACACTGGAGGCCGAGGCAGCCCGGTCACATCCGGCTCAGGCCGTCCAGACCGTGGTGATCGTCGAGGATCAGGATGACGCTCGCCGCATGCTGCAGATCCTGCTGGAGACCGAAGGTCTGCGTGTGTTCACTGCTGCCAATGGGCTGGCGGGCGTTGAGTGCATCGAGCGCGAGCGGCCCGAATTGGCGCTGGTCGACCTGGGACTTCCGATCATGAGCGGTTACGAGCTCGCGCGCAGAGTCCGTCAAAACCCGCGCAACGGCCGCACCAGGCTCGTCGCACTCAGCGGATACGGACAGGATTCAGACATTCAGGCCTCGCTCGAAGCCGGCTTCGACGAACATCTCACCAAACCTCCAGACCCTGCACGGCTCGACGCCCTGATCAAGGGATAGTTGACAGCGCGGCTCCCGCGAGGTGCTGAATGACACGCGTTTCGCACCCTCGTGCCTTCAGGCTGGACTCTCGCACTCTGCCCCCTCGCCACTTCGCACCGCAGGTTTGGGTGCGCGCGCGGGCCGGACCTCCGGTTTGGGTTTTCTCGCATTTGTGGCAGGATTGCGCGCACGCGGTTCTTCTCATACCTGGAAGGAGGCCATGTGCGGTTGAGTTCATTTCTTACTGCCGCTGGCGTGTTGTGTCTCGCGTTGTCGGCGTCAGCCCACCACTCGCACGGCCAGTACGAGGAGACATTCAGGGATATCGAAGGAGTCGTGAAGGAGTTGCACCTCCTCACGCCGCATTCCTGGCTGTATATCGACGTCAAAGCGGAAAGCGGTTCGACCGAGGTGTGGGCACTCGAAGCGACAACTCGGGGTCAGCTCGAGAAGATCGGCGTGACGCGCGAGGCTATCAAGACGGGCGATCGCATCAAGGCGCGGTGCCATCCGCTGCGGGACAAGACCAACGGGTGCCTGCTTGGGTTCCTGAAGACGAGCGACGGCACAATCAAGGACTGGGACGGCGGGAACGCGCCTGCGCCGAGCGATTTCTAGCGGATGTTGCAACGAATCAACGCCCAATTTCCAACTTCGCCAACGGATGTGGGGTTGGAACCTGGAAGTTGGGAGTTGACTCGGTTTTTTCGAGGAGCACCTCATGCGCGTGGGAGCATTCGTGTTCGTGTGGCTGTTGTCGATTCCTGCGGCGGTCGTGGCGCAGGAATGGGACGAGTACACGAGCCTTCAGGACGGTTTCACCCTGAACTTCCCCGGCAAGCCCACCATCACCGAGACCAAATGGACATCGCAACTGAACTACATCCTGCCGGCGCGCGTGTATCTCGCCGTCAAAGACAAGGAGCGATACTCGCTCACGGTCGTTGACTACAGCGGCATCGAACAGCTGGGTATCGAGCGGGCGAAGACGTGCCCTCCGGGTAACGCGAACTGTCGCGCCAACGCGCCCGAGGCACTTGGCGCGGGATACGCGCGGCACGATGAGCGTGGAGCGATCGTCTATGCCACGTTCAAGCTGCTCCAGCGTGATGTCAAACTGAACTATCTCGCCTGGGACTGGCAGGATCTCGTCGAAGGGCACATCATCCAGCTCACCAACAATAGCGACCAGTCGCGCACGTTCGCGTGGGTCGGCATGCACCAGCAGAAGCTCTACATTCTCGAGGGCACCGTTCCTGCCGGCTATCCAGAGCCCGGATTGTTCCAGCAATCAATGCGTTGGGTCGACAAGAACGGTAATGGGATCCGCTATCAATCGATCTACTCGAACTCATTCCACGGCATGGGCGTGTATCCAGCTCCTGCGATCGTCGGCCGTGGTGGCAGCGGCGGTGCCGCAGCGAGTCCACCTCCCGCAGGGCGATAGTTCGGTTTGTAGAGGCGGGTCTCCAGATCCGCCTGAAAGGAACCAGGAGGCCCATGCGCGTGAATCACGTCGTCGCCGCCGTGCTGGTCTTGACGATGAGCGCGCCCGCTGTTGCGCAGGAGTGGACGGAGTTCGTCAGCAGAGAGGATCTCTTCTCAACGGCCTTCCCCGGTTCACCACGAGTCACTGAGTCGACGTATCGCTCGCAGTTCGGCGCCGACCTTCCGGCGCGCGTGTACAGCGCGACGTCAGGTCGAAGCGATTTCTCGGTAACGGTCGTCGATTATCGCCCGGTCGAAAAGATCCTCACGGAGAAAGCGAAGAACTGCCCGCCGGGGGCGGAGACGTGCCTCGGAGGCAGCAATCCGAGCAGTGCCACCGGCGCCGGATATTGGAAAGCGGACTACGCCGGCGCGCTCGTGTATGCCACGCGGCAGTTTTTGAAACGCGATGCCGTCCTGACCGAGTTCGTTTGGACGAGCATCGATCTCGTCGAGGGGCACATGCTGCAGCTGACCAACCCCGACAAGTCTCGAACTTTCGTGTCGCTCTGCATGCACGTCGACCGCCTCTACATCGCCGAAGCGACAGTTCCGGCCGGCGACCCCGAGCCGGGGCTGTTCCAGCAGGCGCTTGGCTGGATTGACGAGCAGGGCAACAGCATCCGGTATCAGACGCTGTACCACCACGGACAGCCCACTCCGCCGCGCGCGCGGTGAACGGGAACGATTCGATTCGGTGTCAGGCAGTGAAACGTGAATTCACGATTCACTGCCTGACACCAAACATGAATCACTGACACCGGGACGCGCCCGCCGTACTTCCTTCCCGCGTGCCGTCGCGATACACCTTGTGGCAATTCGCGCACGAGTCGTTGAGCTGATCGGCCACTTTGACGACGGCGTCGACGTTCCGCGTCTGTGCCGCCCTGTATGCTGCTCGACCGACGTCCATCAGCGCCGCCGTGTACTGCTTCCAGTCCGCACGCTCGACAGGAACCGGTCTGCCGTTTTCACATCGTCGTCCGGGCAGCAGAAAGAGCGGAGCGGTCTCGACCAGTGCCAGCGCCGCTTGATCCACGGCCTGCCAGCCGTAATAGACCGTCGCGCCCCACTGCACATAGTCGAATGGCATCGGCATCGCCGGCTTGTCTTTCGCGGGATCCTTGACCTGCACGTTGAAGAGGATGTTCGCGTTCGGGAACGTCACACCGCGCATCACCTGTGCCAGGTTGGCAGCCACAGCGAACGACGATGACCCGGCAGACGCGGGGGCCGAAGACGATTGCGCCGCCGGAAACGTGATCTGTCCCAGCGCGGCGGCGGCAAGTTCTGTCGTGCCGGCCGGGAATTTGCCGGCACTCAGGAAATACGACACGAGATCGATGGCCTGCGGTCTCGTCACGCTGCCGGCCGCCTGCGGAGGCATCGTTTTCTCTATCTTGTCGACGAGGTCGGCCAGCGAACGGGTACTCCATGCCGACAGAAAGCCACTGCCGGCCAGCGGCGGCCCGACCACGCCCTCGAGTGCTTCGCCGTGACAGGTCACGCATTGCGTCTTGTACAGCTGCTGACCCCGCGCGGCCTGCGCGTCCGAGTAGACCCGGTCCGCCACCGTCCGCGACTGTCCGGCTAGACCGTTGAGGAAGATCACGCCGACGAACGCACCGAAGCAGGCGACGCCGGCAGTGCGACGGAAGCATTGCATGTTCATCAGGTGGCGGATTATAGCTTGCGGATGCTTCTTGATTTAGGCAGTATCTCACCCACCGGACCGGCTTGGCCGCGCGCCTTGGAGCCGAGGAGGACGCATGCGCGTGATGATTCCTGCGGCGTTGATTCTCTTCCTCTCGCAGCCTGCCAGCGCCCAGGATTGGGCGCGTTTCGTCAGCATCGACGACGGCTTCAGCGCGAACTACCCGGGTCAGCCGAAGGTCGAGACGATCACCTATACCAGCCAATACCAGCAGCCGCTGCCAGGAAAGGTGTACAGCGCGGCCGATGCGCTGGGGCGCTACTCGACCACGGTCGTCGACTACCGGAACATCGAGAAGCTTCATGCTGAGAAGACAGCAAGGTGTCAGGCGGCCAAGGGAGCCAATCAGTTGGACGGGGACTCCTGCCAGAACGACTTTCGCATGGACGTCGCCGGTGCGACCGATTACGCCGTCTGGAACTTCATGAAGCAGGACGGCGTGAAGATGACGAGCTACATGTTCTACTTCGTCGAGCTCGTCTCGGGCCGGCTCCTCCAGATGACGAATCCGGACAAGTCGCGCACGTTCGCAGCCGTCCATCAGCATGCCGGCCGGCTGTACATTCACCAGGCAACGGTCCCCCCGGGCATGCCCGAGCCGATCCTCTTCATGCAATCACTGGCGTGGGCCGATGAGAAGGGACTCGCCATTCGCTATCGCACCATGTACACCGAAGGCTACGGCGAGTGGAAATTTCCATCGCCACTGCCACCCCACACAGTCCGGGATCTCACGACCTCGATCGATGGAACCGTGGTTCGACCACCTGCGCGATGAGCTGGCGGTGAAGTCGTGTGTAGGGGTCTGACCCCAAAGGAGGCGATGATGGGCTTCAAGGCCGTCGGCGTTGCGTGTCTTTTCGCGGTGTGCCTGACCCTGCCGGTGTTGGCGCATCACTCCCACGGGAACTACGACATTTCGACGTGGACGGTGATGGAAGGCACCGTCAAGCAGGTGATCTTCATCGTCCCGCATTCAATCGTCTATATCGACGTCAAGGACGAGAAGGGGCAGGCGGCAACGTGGGCACTCGAGGCCACCAACCCTCAAGGCATTTTCTTGAGGGGTGTGAAAAAGGAAGACGTGCAGGTCGGTGACACGATCAAGGTGCGATGCCATCTGCTCCGCGATGGTGGTCATGGCTGCCTCCTTGGCTTCGTCACGCCGATGCACGGCGACAAGGCGCGCGGAGACGGCGTCGAGATCGAATGGGATTAGCGATCGATCTCGCTGGCAAGGAGGTCGTTGAATTACCCATACCAGCGAGTCCCGGGAGTGTGGTTTCTCACCGGTGCCGATCGCGGGAAGAAGACCTTCAACGTCGTTCCGCGGTTCGTCGCGCTTTCGATGGAGATGAAGCCGCCCACGTCCTCGACGGTCTGACGGACAATCGCGAGGCCCAGGCCTGCTCCGACAGCGGCCGTCGAGCAGGGTTCCATGACGCGAAACAGCCCCGAGTCGTCCAGCCCCTTGCTGTGGTCGGTTGCTTCGAGAAGAACGAAGAGACTCGAGTGATTGGCCATGCCGATCCGCTTTGCATTCGTGAGATTGAGCTCTATCGCCCCGCCGTCCAGCATCGCTTCGCAGGCGTTTGTGACGAGATATGACGGCAGTGAAGAGAATCGGGTTCGATCGATCACCACCGGCGCGGGCTCTCGAGCCAGACGCCAACCCGCTGGACCCACAATATGCTGGCGGACAGCTCGCATAACTGTCGGAACACGAGGTCGAGGGACGCCTCTGGTGGGAGTTGTCAGAGAGCTGCCTTGACCGTCTCGATGGCCATGGCCCTTCTCCCTTACGAAGCGCCGGGTCTCACCGATGGGCTGGCGTGGGCGAGTATTGAGTTTGGTGTCAGGCAGTGAATCGTGAATGTGCGCCACGCTTCTCGCTGCAGCGGAGGGAATAGATGACGGCACTCGGTGCGGCAGTCCGAACCGCAACGTTGTCACTGGTTCTGGTCGCAGGCTGGACTCCGGTGACGTTCGCGCAATTGCGGCCGCCTGAGGTCAAAGGACTCCGCGGCGCGCCATTCCCCTCGATGAACCCGCCCCCCGATGTGCGGAGCTATGGCGACGGGCCGGAGTGGGACGCCAGGCCGCCCGACGGCATACAGCCGCTCGCCGTCGACATGTTCACGAGCAAGGATTTCTACAAGGACCGCGCGCTCTGGATGGACGTGCGCTACTGGCGCTGCAATGCCCCGAGACAGATCGCCGACATGCGTAGCGGCGGCGCCGGCACCAGTACCAACGACCCCCGAATCGGAAGCAACCCGCCGGGATCGGCACGATGGGGCGACTGCAAGATGGATTGGCCGCGCGAGAACATCGTCAGCCCATATCGCTTCAAGACTGCCAGGGAGCATTACGAGGCCCTGATCTCCGACGCGAAGTCTCGCGGTGGTCCGACCAGACATACCTACGAGACGATGCCGAAATGGGATGGAGTCTACGGCGAGTACGCGCCGGACGGGAGGCGCGTATGGAACTATTCTCGCGCCAACCAGGTCCCGACCCTGCTGTCATTGCTCACGCCGGAGTATCAGCAGCGGATGGTGCGGCAGATCTATCACGAGGGCGTCAACGCCGCTCATCAGTGGTCTGCGTCGTACTGCTGGCCCGAAGGGTTCATGCGACAGTGGGCCACGGGTCCCAAGCCGAGCCGCATCGTCGTGACCCCTGAAGTCGTGCTGTTCATGGGCAGCGGCAGCGGCAACATGTGGCGCGTCGTCCATTTGGGTCGCGAGTTTCCACTCGGTCAGGGCGTTGCACAGTGGTACGGCGACACGATCGGGTTCTGGGACGGCGACGCCCTGATCACGTGGACCGCCAATATACAAGGATGGAACCAGCATTCGAGCTGGGAGTGGAGCGATCGACTCGAGACGATCGAGATCCTGACGCCCGTACGTGACGCGAGCGGCAAGTTTCTCGGCCTCGACTGGGAAGCGGTGCTCTACGACTCAGAGGCGCTCGCCACGCCGGTGCGAATACTCTGGCACCGCAACTACCAGCAGTCATGGGGCACGGCGGACCGGCTCGGTTGGGCCGAGTGCACGAGGCCCCTCTACCCTGTCGACGGGTACGCGACGCAAGTGGCTCCAGGTCAAGTCATCGAGTACAAGGTCCCCGATATGTCGGACCGGCCGTGGGCCAAGATCTGGGAAGATAACTTCGAGAAGGACATGGACCGGCCCAAGCAGGAGCTCGATCTCGGCTTCAAGTGAAATGGGGTCGGGAGTCATTTGAAGAGGACAGTCGGAGGAGCCATGATGGCGCCGGAGAACTCCAGGACGATGATGATGCGAAACGTGGTGACGGTCGTGATGGTGTTGTCGCTGATGCTTCTCGCACCGCCGGCGGACGCGCATCATTCGTACGCGATGTATGACGGAACGGTGTACCGCGTCTTCACGGGCGTCATCGTCCGCATCGTCCCGAACGCTGCTCACTTCGAAATGCACTTCGTCCCGTTGAACGACGCGCGTGACGCGCTGGTGCGCGACGAGACGGGCCAGCCTCTCGTCTGGGTGGCTCAGATGGAGAGCGCCGCGCAGGCGTTCAAAGATGGCATTTCGAAGGACAGTTTTCCTCAGGGCACGGTCTTCAGCATGGGCCTTCACCCGCGGCGCGACGGCAAGCCGGCGGGTGACCGTGGAATGTCCGGACTCTTTCAATGCCCGAAAGGCAGCAAGCCCGAGCCGGGAAAGCATTGCGATTCCGTTGCGGGAAACAAGGCGTTCGGCGCAGGCGAGTTGCCGAAAGAAGGAGTACGCTGAAGACCTGTCGCTACTTTGGCAGAAGCTCTTCCAGCTTTTCGAGATCGACTTCCGGGTCCAGCCGCGCCGGGGTTGACGATGTCGTGAAGCCGATCCAGCGGCCCAACACGATCACGCCGATCCAGATGACCAGCGATAGCGCGGCAACGGCTCGTGGAGAGACCGGCGCCGAAGCATTTCGATCCCACGCGTGGATCGACCGCCGCGCTGTCACTTCAAACACCAGCATGTTGAGGCCCGACAGCGCGAGCAGCGCCATCTTCGCGCGGAAATACGCGCTCTGATAGTACGTACTCGCGTTGGTGATGAACATGAGTGTGCCGGTGGTCGCCGTCACCGCAAACG
>JBKPNV010000304.1:0-8155 GCA_046732795.1 Acidobacteriota bacterium | reverse complement strand
CTATCCGGAGACGAACAGACGCAGCCACAGCGGCTTCAGCGGAACGGGACGCGCGATGACGAACCCGTTCGTGCTGGCATTCTCCGCCGGGGCTTTTCTGTATGTGGGCGTCGAAGCGGCGGTCTACGTATGGATGCCTACACTGCTCGCGGGCTACTCCGGTTCGGCTGCCACACTCGCTACGTACAGCATCTCGATCTTTTTCCTACTCCGCGCTGCGGGACGTTTCCTCGGAGCATGGATGCTGACGCGCGTTCAGTGGCAACCTGTTCTCGCGCTGTTCAGCGGCTGCATCTTCCTGTGCTTCATCATCAGCGTCGCTGGCGGCGTCACCTGGGCGGTGTACCTGCTTCCGCTGTCCGGTCTGTTCATGTCGGTGATCTATCCGACGATCAACTCGAAAGGCATCAGCTGTCTCCCGAAATCGGAGCATGGCGCAGGCGCCGGCGTGATCCTGTTCTTCACCTGCGCATCAGCTGTGCTCGCGCCGCTGGCCATTGGTGCAGTGAGTGATGCGTTTGGACACATCGCGTACGGTTTCTCGCTGGCGGCGGGTTTCGCCGCCCTGCTCTTCGTCGGTGCCGTACTCAACTGGCTGCTCAACCCGACGCGCGCACGGCTCCAGCAACTCGACGCGAGCGAGTATCGCCACGCCCTGCCAAGCTAAAGCGTTGCGGATGTACGCGTCACCGGCCAGGCCGACATTCTTGCGGATACCAAGATCGACGGTGAGAAGGGCTGGGCCACGCAGCGGGTCCGAACCTCGCGCTGGGATTCATCAAGATATCCGGAGCCGCCGCAACGGCCGTATAGCGCGGCGCTACTGCGAAGAAGCCGTCACCGGTTCGAGCGGTGGCCCATGGTTCAATTCGCGACCGGCGGCAATGGCCGGTTGTACTGAATCGGGCAGCCTGGCTGAAAGAACTGCGCCTCGGCGGCGCGCCGGCAGAATGCCTGCGTGTTGCGCACCTGTTTCTCGATAGCCGCAACGACTTCCGCCAGTGGATAGGGCTTCTGCGAGTGCACAGCCAGATTCGTATCGACCTTGATCTTGCGGTACTCGATGTTGTTCATCAGGCTGTCGCCCCACCAGTTGTAGTCCCACTCCTGTGTCGTGAGATCCGCTTCGGCCAGCAGGTTCGACGCCGGCACGTGCACGATGACACCGTCCGCCATGTGGTAGTTGCCGACGATGTGGTAGATGTCGATCTCGTTGGTCGAGTCCTTCAGCTTCAGGTGATCGTCCACGGGGATGAACTGCAACGGCTTCGGATTTCGTCCTAGCGCGTCGGGAAACAGCTTGGCGGGGCGCGCCACCATTTCACGGAAGATGCCCTCATTGCCGCGGCGGGAGATGACGGTCAACCCTTGAGCCACCGCGGCACGCAGGCCGACGCTGTGGTCGAAATGGTGGTGTGTCTGGATCACTTGCGTGACGCGCTTGCCGGGCACGAGTGAGTTGACCGCGTCGAGGATCGCCTTGAGTTGGGCATCAGTACGATTGGCCTCGACCATCGTGATGTGATCCTCGAATTCGAAGAACGTGTTGCCGTTCAAGAACCAGACATGATCGGCGACCTTCATCGGGTTCAGGGCAGCGTTGCTCCCCTCGGGTGGACGCTGCGTCGATGCGGTGCGCACCGATTCCGGCGCGGTCAGGTCGTCAATCGGCGCATCGACGATGTTGCGATCGACGTAGAGCTTGCTCTGCACGACATTGCGAAAGTCGATGGTGGTGGCGAAGCCGGTTGGTAGTTGAATGCCCTTCTCGGGCACGTAGCCGGCGAATGCCGTGCGATACGTAATGTCGCCAAGATTGGCATTCGGGCCGACGTAACTCACCCACGCCGGGAGATTCGTCGTCGCATTCACCGCCAGCGTGAGGACGTCACCCTGACGCACGGTCACGTCGACGAGCTGCAGGTTCCCCTGTTTGTGCAGGTTCGACAGCTTGGTAGAGGGATCGAGGGCAGCGCGCACGATCGTGACTGGATGCGCGAGCAGCTCCACGCGTCGCTGACGGGCCGCTGCCGCGCCTGCGGGCTGCGGTGGCGCGCCCGCTTGAGGGGCAGCGAGGAATCCGCCGCCGATGTTGTAGGCAATGTCGCCATCGAGCGTCTCATTTGTGCGATTCACTCCGAGCTGCCCGATCGTCGACGCGAAAACGAAATCCATCTTCAGCCGCTGCTGCACGCGCGTGCGCGAGTGCTCGAGATCGATGGTGCGTGTGTATTCGAGCACTTTCTGCCACTTCTGAGGAGCGTCTGGATCGCCAGTGATGTTTCCGCCGCCGTTGAAGTAGGCGAGCTCACCGTAGCCGATGATCTGCAACGTCTTGAGCGCCATCACGCGATCGTGACCGCCGAGCGCATCCGCGGCGCGCAGCACGAGCTGCCGTTCGGCACCGGTTGATTGGCCCACGAGCTGAACCGCGAGCGCAGTAGAGATCGCCACGACCAGTGAAAGAACAACCACCTGCTTGTGCATCGCAACTCCCCTTGGTAACCGCGATAAGCTTAACGGGATTTTATTCATCCGCGGAACGCAATCCGTCGCCATCCATTGCACCGATAGCCGCAATCGGATTCAGCGATGCGCATCATTCTTGTGCGAGTGTTCTGTCCACAGATCGCTTCATCTTCCGAGGGAGTCACACGCATGGGCATTGTCCACGCTGGGCGGCCACATCTCCAGAAACGACTTATGACGACGCTCGCAATCGTCGTCATGGCCGGAGCGTGGGGATCGTTGGCAGCGCAGTGGTTCCAGTTCCCCAGTCCGCGAGCACCGCGGGCCGCAAACGGAGACGTCGACCTGACGGCGGCGGCGCCGCGGCTCGCGACTGGAAGAGCAGACCTCTCTGGCGTGTGGATGACGGCGGAGCCCGCCTGCGTGATCCGGGGCACGCTACCGGTGAGTGAACTGCTCAAGATCATTCCTGCGTCGGCGAAATGTCCGCCGCGCACCGCGAGCTTCTCCCGGCAAAGTTTCAACCTCGGAATCGACATGCCCGGCGGCCTGCCGTACCAGCCGTGGCTCGCCAAGCTCGTGGACGAGCGAACCGCGAACCAGGCGATCGACGATCCGCACATCCGATGTCTTCCCGACCTATTCCTGCGTGCGTACGGGCTTCCTCACTACCTGAAATTTGTTCAGACGCCGGACCTTCTCGTGATGCTGAACGAATACAACGGGGTCTATCGCCAGGTCTTCACCGACGGGCGTCCGCTGCCGGAGGCACCCAACCCGTCATGGCAAGGCTATTCGACAGGAACGTGGTCCGACGACACACTGGTGATCGACACGATTGGATTCCGTGACGACCTGTGGATCGACTGGGGCGGCAGCGTGATTACGGAAAGCGCCAAAGTCCGGGAGCGAATTCGCCGGCCCAACTTCGGATACCTCGAGATCGAAGTCACCGTGGATGATCCGAAGGCCTATACCAAGCCGTGGACAGTAACCCTGCGCCAGCAGTTTGCCTCGGACACCGAGCTCATCGACGAAATCTGCGCGGAAGGCGAGCGGTTCGTGCAGAAACTCAAGTGATCGACGATCAGCGCGCCCGCCGTGCGAGCGCGATCCGGCTGCACCCATCGATCACATCGAGAAACTTCTGATACTCGGCCCGCCCGACGACGAAAGGATTCGCATCGCTGCGACCGCGCGACGACAGGCGGGTGAGCCAGTCCTGAAACGGCACCATCAGTGGATGGTTCTGCAGCCACGCATCGGCGCCTGCGTCCACCGTCACCTGCCTGAAGTGAGCGACGGAAGCGATGTAGGTGTTCATCGCCTCGTCGTTCAGCAATCCCGGCGTCAGCCACGAGCCGCCGAACAGCGCGGCCACGTGCCGCTCGCCGCGATCGGTCACTGGAATGATGAAGCCCATCGAGCCGGGCGTGTGGCCCGGCACGGCCACCGCGCGCACGCTGACGTTGCCCAGCGTCACCGACTCGCCGTCCCGGAGCTCGCCATCGCGCTTGGGCGGCGCGGCTGGCGGTGGCGCGCCCGGCCCGCCGCCGCGCGGCGGCGCCTCCATCAACGTCCAGTCCGCCGCCGAGACGTAGACCTTCGAGCCGAACTTCTGTTGGAAGTACGCCGAGCCGCCAAAGTGATCGGCGTGTCCGTGGGCGACGAGAATCGTCTTCACCTGCGAGGGATCCAGGCCAAGCTTCGTGAACCCCGGCAGGAGATCCGACTCCACCTGATTCGCGCCCAGCGCGTCGATCATCATCAGCCCAGCCGACGTCTGGATTACGTAAACGACCGTGCCGGTGTTGCCGATGGCGTAGACGTTGTCGAAGATCTTCGCTGGCTGAATGACAGGATCGTCCGGGCGATTGGCGCGTGGCGCCTCGCACCAGAAGTGAACCGCGTCGCCCCACCGTGGGCCGACCGATTTCTTGAGTTGATCGAGCTGCTCGATGATGGCGGGCGAGTCCGGCTTGGCCGGCGCCGGCTGAGTCTGCTGCGCCGCGATAGGAACGGCCGCGCACATCAGCGCACCGAGAATGACGAAGCGTGTGGAGATCATGGTCGCGTCCTTCCTCTTATCGACGAATGGTGCGATAGACCGCCTCGACGAACAGGTCCGTGGTCCACAAACCCGCGGTCGCCCCATACCGCGTATCGTAATCCGGTCGGGCGCGCTGCCTTCACCTGTTCTGGAGCGTGCCGCGACCAGTCTTCGGTGACGAGAGACACCCAGTAACCTGTCCGTGCAGCAACACGAGGGACGACCGTGGAGGTCCACCGCGCTTGGCTTGGGCCATCACCGACGGGAGGACAAGACCGAGTGCGGCAGCCCAATTTACCGCGAGACGAGGAAGCGCGTCATGGATCGTGTGTGGCAGCCGGCACAACGTTCGCGACCGACATCACGGCGGCAAGGGCAAGCGCGGTGCGTGACACAGCCGCCTACTTTGCGGCCGCCCTTGCCCCTGGGCAAATCGTTTGTTGCGATAGGGCGGCATGGAGCCCGCCGATGTGCTGTGGTGTTGGGGTAGGATCCTGCGCGACCGGGACGTCATGGACCTTCACGGATTCGACCTGAACCTCCTCGTCGCGCTCGATGCGCTGCTCGCGGAGAAGAGCGTCACCAACGCGGGCCGGCGCATCCATCTCAGTCAATCGGCGATGAGCGGCGTGCTGGCGCGTCTGCGCCACGCGCTCAACGACAAGCTGCTCGTTCCCAGCCGTGGCGGCATGACCCTGACGTCGTTAGCCGAATCGCTGGTCGAGCCGGTGCACTCGATCCTCGAGCAGGTTCATCGAACGATCATCGCGAACGTGCCGTTCGATCCGGTGACGTCGCGGCGCGTCTTCACCATCGCCGCATCGGACTATGCCGTGACCGTACTCCTGACCGATGCGCTCCGCCGGATCAGCAGAGACGCGCCGGGTGTGACGGTGGTCATCATCCCGCTGCGGGAACACACACCGGAGTCAGACGATCTCGGGCTCGATCTCGTCATCCTTCCGAAGGCGTACGCGCCAGCGTCTTCGCCGCACGAGGTGCTGTTCGAAGACAGGTTCACGGCGATCGTCTGGGACGGCCACTCGAGCGTGGGCGACACGCTTCAACCAGATCAGTACCGACGCCTCCCGCACGCCGCCGTCAGCTTCTCCGATGACACGCGTATCAACTACGACGAGCGGCTGGGAGAAGAGGCCGGCTTCGAACTCCGGGCCCAGGTCGTCGCTCCCAGCTATCATGCGCTGCCGGCACTGATCGTCGGGACGGATCGCATCGCGACGATCCAGATGCGGCTGGCAGGAAAGCTAGTGACGTCATATCCGATTCGCGTCGTTCCACTGCCGGTGCCACTGCCCGTGCTGGAGGAAGTCATGATGTGGCAGCCGCGACTGGATCGAGATGCCGGCCATGCCTGGCTGCGCGGCGTGCTGCGCGAAACCGCTGACGCATTACCTGCAATTGAACGCGCACCGCGCAGTGCGGTGTCACACAGGCCGAGGCGCCGCCCGGCGTAACCATGAGGGAGAGACTATGACGACCCGAGACACCCGTAATCTCCTGCACTGGCCATCGGCCGTCGCCCTCATGGCGGCGTGCCTCGGCGCAGTGGCGGCTGCGCAACAGCCGGCGCCGCCGCAACCCGACCGTGCCGCGCTCGAGCGGCAGGCGGAGATCAACAAGCGACCCGATACGCCCGGCAGCGGCCGCTTCCCGGCGATGAAGGAAGAAGTGGCATCACTCCCGCGACACGTCGTCTACCGGCCGAAAGACCTCGCCGCCCTCGGCACGACGAAGCTGGGTGTTGTGGCGTGGGGCAATGGCGGCTGTTCGGATGACGGCGCAAGCAGCCGCTTCCACCTGCTCGAGATCGCGTCGCACGGCTATCTGGTGATCGCGAGCGGGCAGATCCTGAGCGGTCCTGGCGCGCCGCCGCGCGAACCACGTCCGGCGCCGCCGCAGGGTCAGCTGCCTCCGCCGCGCACCAAGGTATCGGACTTGACCGAAGCCGTGGACTGGGCGCTTGCCGAAAACACGCGCGCAGGCAGCCCGTACTTCGGCCGGATCGATCCGGCGCAGATCGCGTATTCGGGCTGGAGCTGCGGTGGAGTGCAAGCTCTCCAGGTGGCGAACGATCCTCGCGTGAAGACAGTGGTGATTCACAACAGCGGCGTCCTCAACAACGGGCCGACGAACATGACGGGCATCAGCGTTGGCAAGGAAGTCCTGCAGACGCTGCACACGCCGGTGATCTACATCGAAGGCGGACCGACCGACATCGCGTACGAGAACGGGATGGACGATTTCAAGCGGATCACGCACGTGCCGGCCGCGATCGCCAATCTTCCGGTAGGCCACGGCGGCACGTTCAACGAGCCCAACGGCGGCGCGGCGGCGTCGGTGGCCGTGAGCTGGCTCAATTGGCAGCTGCGCGGTGATGCCCAGAGCGCGAAGCGGTTCGTCGGTGAGGACTGCGGCCTCTGCAAGGACGCGCAGTGGTCGCTTCAGCGCAAGCAGTTCCCGGAGACGCGCAGCAGCAAGTGACGCATCCGTCACGCAACCATCCACGTCGTGCCGATATAGCGGAAAGAGGATCTCGCTGTCGTGGTCTGATATCGGTTCTACAATCTCTCGCACAACGGAGGACAGCGCACATGGCAAGAACCGCTCGAGCCGCAGTCGCTGCATTCATCGTCGCTTCGGCGTTGACTCTTGCCGGCCCGATCACGGCAGCAGCACCCACGGCAAGGGCCGAGGAGGTGGGCCTCTCGTCCGAACGGCTGAAGCGAGTAGCCGAGCTCGTGCAGCGACATATCACTGCCGGCAGCTTCTCGGGCGCGGTGACGCTGGTTGCCCGGAATGGACGAATCGCGTATCACGAAGCGCAAGGCGTCATGGATCTCGAGACGAAGAAGCCGATGGCCAAGGACGGCATCTTCCGAATCATGTCGATGACCAAGCCGGTCATCGGCGTGGCAACTCTCATGATGATGGAGGAAGGAAAGATTCGGCTGACGGATCCCGTCTCGAAGTTCATCCCCGAGTGGAAGAACATGACCGTGGGCGTGGCGTTGCCGGCGACGCAAGGCGGTGCGGCTGCTCCCGCTGGCCGCGCGGGCGGGCCCGGCACCGAACCGCGCTATTACACGGTGCCCATCGAACGCGAGCTCACGATCCGCGACCTGCTGACGCACGTCAACGGCCTCGTCACCGGACCCATCAGCCAGTCGGCCAATCGTAAGGTGGCAGCCAAGCCCAACGAGACACTGGCCGACTACATTCCGCGCCTGGGAGGCGTGCCGCTGGATTTCCAGCCGGGTACACGCTGGGCCTACAGTGCGACGGCCGCGTGGGACACGCTGTCGAGGATCATTGAAATCGTGTCGGGCACGACGATCGATCGTTTCGTGAAACAGCGGATCTTCGACCCGCTCGAGATGAAGGACACGACGTATGTCGAGCCGGCCGGCAACCCGCGTCTGGTCAAGCTGTATTCGCACACGCCCGAGGGGCTGAAGCCGGCGCCGACTCCGGCGTTTATGAACGGCGTCTACTTCTCCGGCGGCGGCGGGCTGCTCAGCACCGCCACCGACTACGCGCAGTTCGCTCTGATGCTCGCCAACGGCGGCGAACTGAACGGCGTGCGGCTCATCAGCCCGCGTGCCGCCGACTTGATGG
>JBKPNV010000303.1:0-20208 GCA_046732795.1 Acidobacteriota bacterium | reverse complement strand
CAGTGACGGCCTGAGCGATCTGGTGGATTCGGGATCCATGCTGAACGCGGCAACGGTATGGGCGGGCGACCCGGAGGCGGTTGTCCGCGAACTGATCGCGGCGGCCAACGCGGCCGGCGGCAAAGACAACGTCACGGTCGTGTTTGTCGAGGGTGAAAACTTCGAGGGCGGACGACACGTATCTTTACTGAAGCGAACGGAATCGATTGCCGCAGCGCCTGCATCGGACAGATTCATGACGCGCCGCCGCCGCGGCCTGGGTGCGGCCATTCTCGTGATGCTCTTCCTTGCCGGCCTCGTTCTGTATCGTGCGGCTCGACCGCTGCCGGACCGATCCATAGAGGCAGCATCGGAGAGCGCCGCGGCGCAGAAGGTCGCGCCGGGTGAATCGATCACGGGCGCGTTGAGCCGAGCGCGGCCCGGCTCGGAGGTCGTCGTGGAGCCGGGTGAGTATCGGGAACAGGTCACGCTCGATAACGGCGTTCGCCTCGTCAGTCGACTGCCGCGCGGGGCGATCATTCGACTGCCGGCGACCGCCTCCGACTCACAGCCGGAGCCGGCCGTGATTGTCAGAGGCTCGGCACGCGGCGAGCTGATCGGGTTCACGATTGCGGGTGACGCCCGCACACCTCTTGGCGTTGGCATTCTTGTCGAAGGAGCCAGTGTCGCGCTGACGGATGTCGAGGTGTTCGGCGCAGCGATCGCCGCCATCTCATTCGCAAGCGGTAGCTCCGCCACGCTCAGCGGCAGCGACATTCACGATAATCCTGGCGCTGCGCTCGTCATCGAGGCTGGCGCGACTCCGCGAGTCACGCACAACGTGTTCAGCCGCAATGGCAGCTCTCAGCACATTCCTGCGACGTTCGCGATCGAAAATGGTGCGGCGCCGATCTTCCAGCAGAACGTTCTGCTCGGTGTGCGTCCGGACGTGTTCGTCAACCTGGACGAGGCGATGCGCCTCAACGTGCAACGTGAGAATTGGTTCCTGCCTCATGGCGCGCCGGTCTCCGGTTCCTCGCAACCCAGACCATGAGCACCGTCTTCCATCGGCTCGGCCCGTACGAGGTCCTGAGTGAGATCGGTCGCGGTGGCATGGCGCTGGTTCTGCTCGCCACCGATACCCGCACGGGACGAAACGTCGCGCTCAAACTCGTTCAGCGAGCGATCGAGGGTGAGGCGCGCGAAATTTTCGAGGCCGAGGAGTCGGGCGCGGAGCTGCAGCGCCAATTCAGCCAGGTCAGCCGGCACGTCCCGACCGTGTACGAGCACCTGCCGAACGAATCGGGCTATTTCGTCGTCGCGATGGAATACCTCGACGGTGAGAACCTGTCTGACCTCATCTCACGCGGCGCGCTTCCGATAGAGCGCGCGGTGAGCATCGCGATCGAGCTGTGCACGTTCCTCGAGGCGGCGCACGGCTTCGACGCGGTGATCGGCGATCGGCAACTGCGGTCGCTCGTGCATGGCGATCTCAAGCCGCAGAACGTACGGATGACATCCGACGGCAGCGTCAAGGTGCTCGACTTCGGCATTGCCAAGGCGCTGTCACTCAGCCGGAAAGTCACACGCAACGACTTCGGCACCACGCCGTATCTCTCGCCCGAGCGACTCGATGGCGATGTCGACGAGTTCGCCGACCTGTGGGCTGTCGGCGTGATGCTGCACGAGATGATCCGCGGCCAGCGTCCGTTCGATGCGCCCGATACCCGGCGGCTCGAACGTCTCATTCGTTCCCGCCTGCCGCCGCTGCCGCTGACCGGCCGGTGTCCGGTAGGTATCGAGGCAATCGTCGGGAAGCTGCTGGGCCCGACTGCCGGGGTTCGTTATCAGAACGCGCGTGAGGTGCGGGAAGACCTGGAGCGTTTCACGTCCGGGCAGCAAACGACGGCGGAGGAACAGGGCTGGCCGAATCGCGTCGCCGATCAGGAGCCGACGCGACGAACGCATCCACTGGAGGACCAAGAGCGCACCAGACGGACTCGTCCGGCGGTGGGCGTCTCCAGCCATGCAGCGACGCCCGCACGCGGCGCGAGTTGGCTGACTGCACGTCAACGCAAGCTGGCTCTGTTGAGTGTCTCGTGCGTTCTCGTGCTGGGACTGATGGTGAATGAATGCGCGGTGGCCAGCGACGCACGGAGGGTCGCTGCGAACGTATCCACGCGCGAGTGGGATCAACTCGCGGCTCCGTGGGACGAGTACGAGAACCTCGCCAGTCGAAGCCATCTGCGGTTCGGCGCGCTGCCCCTGGAGCGTTCACTGATCGAGCGGACGTTGACCCTTGCGGATCGCGTCATTGGCAATTACCGGATGGCCTTGCCGACAGTCCGGGAAGCGCAGTGGCAGGCGGCTCGCGACGGGCTGCGGCGGGCGATGCTGGTCGCGCCCGGCGACCGGAAGCTTCGTGGTGCCTTCCGCTATTGCGAGGGGCACCTGCACCGGATCAACGGGGAGGCGGACAAGGCGCGCAATCAGGACGTTGCGGCGCAACGGGAATTCACCGAGGCCGTTGCCGCGTTTCGAGAGGCGGCCGACCTCCGGCCGGAGTGGCCCGATCCGTTTCTCGGTCTGGCGCGCACGTTCATCTACGGGCTCGAGGATATCGATCGCGGCGCTGACGCTGTCAGCCAGGCGCGGCGTCGTGGGTATGCCACCACGGATCGCGAGAGCGGTCAGCTGGCAGACGGGTATCGCGCACGTGGCAACAGCCTCATACGCAGCGCGCGAGAGCTCTCCGGGATGCCGCAGGAAAGCGACTACCTGACGCGGGCAATCGAGGGGTATCAACGCGCGCTCGCCCTCTACACCGAGGCCAGCAGCCTGGCCAACTCCCCGTCGAACATCAAGCTGACGCAGCGTGCGCTCGATCAGGCGCAACGGCGACTCGATGACATTACGCCGCTCGCTGCTGAACCAGCTGCGCCGGCTGCCGCCGATCCGATAGCACCATTGCCCGAATCTCGCCTGAGCGGGTCGGCCCAGTTGCAGGATGCCGCCTCATGCCCGTGACGTACGTCTCTGCGGCGGAGCGCGACGGCAGCCTGGCGGCTGTCGCCGCGCGACGACTGGACGTCCGTCACCTGATGTTGGCAGCGGCCTCCATCGTCGCTGTTTTCGCGATCGTGTCGGCCTATCGGGGTCGCCTCGCCGCCGATGCTGTCCGCGACACGTCCGCGCCAGCGGTCGTCGTCAATCTCAACGCGCTCGAGGATCCGTCGGCGCTCGACGCACTGCTGCGGCCTGTGTTCACCGAACCTGGCGAACGCGGTACGGCGGTCAAGAATTTGTATCAGTTCATCGCATCGCGGCGCGAGGCAGGAGATCACCTGTCCAATGTGGGCGCCCTTCGTCCACTCCTCACTCGTGAACAACTCGCGACGCTGAAGCCCTCCGCGGTCGTTCGCACGCGTAACACGTACGCACGCGAGGTTCTCATCTGGGGAAGTGTGTATGTCGCCAGCGTCTGGGTTGTCGCGTTGATCTGGTGGGTTGCCGGCATTCGCGGAGACTTCGTGCTCCTGTCAGCGGCTCACCTGCTGACGGGACTGGGCTTTGCCGCGCTTCTCGGTCGCCAGGATCCATTGCGCGACACCGAGCTCTTCATTCGCTATGCCGCGCTGACATCGCTGGCCCTCCTGCTGTTTGCTTGGGTATCAGCGCTCGATTTCCGGAAAGTCGCACGGTCAGGTCTCACGTATGTGCCGCTTGCCGGCGCCCTCGTGTTGTCCGCCGTCCTGATCCTGTTCGGCACCGGACCCGGAGGCAGTAACGCGAAGGTGAACCTCGGGCCCGTGCAGCCGGTCGAGTTCATTCGTTTGCTCTTGGCACTGTTCCTCGCCGGGTACTTCGCCCGCCGGTGGGAAGTGCTTCGCGACGTGCGCGGCCAGACGGTCGGTACGATGCGAGTCCCGGATTGGCTCAATCTCCCGCGTCTCGACTACCTGCTGCCCGTCGTCGCTGGAGTAGCCTCAGCGCTCTTGTTCTTCTTCCTGCAAAAAGACCTTGGGCCAGCGCTCTTCCTGTCGTGCGTCTTCCTGATCACGTACGCGATTGCCCGACATCGCGTCGGGCTGGCGGTGGTGGGGTTTGCAACGCTCCTTGCGGGCTTTTATGTCGGCTACGCCCTGAACATGTCGTCGACGCTGGCGGAGCGCGTGGCAATGTGGCAATCACCATGGGACAACGGCGTGCGCGGTGGAGAGCAGGTTGCGCAGGCCATTTGGAGTCTCTCCATGGGTGGCCGATTTGGAACCGGGCTGGGGTTGGGCGACACCGCGTATGTGCCTGCCGGGTTCACGGACTTGATGCTGGCCGCGATCGGTGAGGAACTCGGCTTCGCGGGCCTGCTCGGGGTGACCGCCGTGTTTGTGACCATTGCCGCGCGTGGTTTCGGCGCGGCGCTGCGCGCAGCAGATGACTACGCGTTCTTTCTCGCGACGGTACTGACGTTGTTCCTCGTTCTTCCCGTCCTTGTCATGGGGGCGGGAATGCTGGGCCTCATTCCTCTGACGGGAATCGTGACACCGTTCCTCAGTTTCGGTGGCTCGGCCATGCTGGCGAACTTCACTGCGCTGGGCGTTCTCACCTCGATTCGGATGCAGCCGAGCGGCGAGTCCGCGGCGGTGACCGAGCCGTTTCGTGTCGGCGTCACTCGCCTCGTCGCCGGGCTGAGCGTCGCGGCGGCGGCGCTCGTGACAGTGCTCTTCAACGTCCAGGTACTGCGAGCGGACACATACGTGGTCAGGCCGCACCTCGGTGTCCAGGCAGACGGTCATCGTCGATATCAATACAACCCGCGGATTGCCGATGTTCTCGCCACGGTTCCGCGAGGCACTGTCTACGACCGCAGGGGGCTGCCGCTCGCGACGAGCGATCTGACTGTTGCCAGTGGAGCACGCGAGGCATACCGGGACGCCGGTATCGAAGACGCCGGTTGCGCCGAGTCAATCGCAAGCCGATGCTATCCGCTGCGCGGAGCGGCGTTTCATCTGCTCGGTGATGTCCGCGATCGCTCCAATTGGACGGCAACCAACACCGCGTACGTCGAGCGTGACGCCCAGGACGATCTTCGCGGGTTTGACGATCATGCCACCAGCGTCACCATAACTGACACCGGTGGCCGGCCGGTTGCCGCGCTCCGACGTGACTATCGGGAGCTGCTTCCGCTTCTGCGTCATCGGCGCACGCCGGCGCATCGGGATGTGCAGGCATTCCTGAATCGATCGCGCGACGTGGCGCTCACGATCGATGCGCCATTCCAGGCGTCGGTCGCCAGGATTCTGTCGAAGTACGCGGCGCGCTCAGCGACGGGTCATGCTGCGGCCGCGGTGCTCGATCCCGATACCGGTGACATCCTCGCGATCGGCAGCTATCCCTTCCCGCGTATCGATACGGGTAGTGATGGCGGCGATGAGGATGAGACGGAAAGTCTGGTCGATCGTGCGCGATTCGGTCTGTATCCGCCGGGCTCGACGTTCAAGCTCGTGACAGCCTCGGCTGCGCTGCGTCGCGATCCGAGCTTCAGCGGCGCGACCTTCGTGTGTGCGCTACAACCCAGAGGACGAGTAGGCGCCAGAGTAGGACGCTGGGGAATGATTCGGGATGACGTGCTGGATAAACATGCGCACGGGACGATCGACATGCACGACGGTCTCGTGCATTCGTGCAACGCCTACTTCGCGCAACTGGCGGTGCGTCTCGGGCCGCAGCCGCTCTTCGATACCGCGAACCTGCTGGGTATTTCCGTGGCGCGCGATGACTCGGTGAACCGACTCCGCGCCACGCTGGCGCACGCGGGCTACGGCCAGGGGGATGTCGTCGCGACACCGCTGCGAATGGCGCGTGTCGCCGCGGCAATCGCGAGCAACGGCATTCTGCGCGACCCCGGAGTTCGTCGGGTCCGGCTTCAGCCGAACCAGATAAACCGATCGACAGATCCTGGCCGACCGTTTCTCACACCGGACGCAGCGACGATGCTCGGACACGATCTTCGCGACGCGGTTTTGACCGGAACCGGCCGGGGGCTGCGCGATCATCCGTGGCGTATCGCCGGCAAGACTGGAACCGCGGAAGTCCACGGTGCGCAGTCGCATGCATGGTTTGTCGGTTACGCGCCGTATGGCCCTGCTGAGAAGCGCATCGCATTCGCGGTCATCATTGAGAACGCCGGCTACGGTGGTCTTGCCGCGGCACCTGCTGCTGGCGAGATCGTCAGCGCCGCCGCGGCGAGCGGGCTGATCCACTGACGACATATGCACATTCTGAAGAACGCCCTTGGAAAAGTACGGAAGCTGGAGTCGAGGCTGACGCGCTCTGTCGATCGCGCGGCACAGCAGTGGTCCCGGTCGGGTCCGCGCGGACCGCTCGAGGTTCTGCACGCAATCCTGGCGGCAGTCGAAGAACGACTCGAGCCCGCCGGGCGTGGGGCGCATGTGTTCCCGTTCAACAGAATCAGGGTATCGATCCTGGCTCCGTCACGAGACATACGCGCGCGCTTTGCAATAGTGCTCGATCACGAGCCGTCACTGCGGGAGCGGATCTCGAATCGCCTGCATCAACTGGGATGCGACGTCCCTGGGCTGCAGGTTCGGATAGCCTACGTGGCCGAGCCATCGCCGGATTGGCTGATGCCCGAGTTTCACGTCGACTTCGGCCGCGCCTCGCTGGCCGACGCTCCCGCATCCCAGGCATCAGTGCCTGAACTCAAACTGACGATTACGAGCGGGTCGGCTGACAAGCCTTCGTACGTGCTGACGCTCGAACGAATCAACCTCGGGCGGTGTGCGGAATTACGTGACAGCCGAAATCGTCTGATCCGAACCAACCACGTTGCCTTCAAGGATGGCGCGGGCGCGACCACGGACACCGTCTCCCGCCGCCAGGCTCATATCGAGTACGACGCGAGCACGAACTCCTTTCGCATCGCCGATGACCGCAGCGCGCAGGGCACCGCCATCGTCCGGAATGGCAACACGATTGGCGTACCCGCCGGAGCGCGCGGCGTCCGGCTCCAGTCGGGAGATGAAGTGATGCTGGGAGAGGCACGCCTTCGCGTCAGAATTGCAGATCTGCGTAACGGATGAGAGCCTTTGTTCTCGCGCTGCTCACAGTCGCATCACCGTCGCGACGGCCTGCAACCAGAAGACGCTGGTAGCCGAGGCGCCATCCGCCCAGCCGGCGGCCGCAGCAGGTCCGTGACCCTTCCTGGAACGAAGGCGCGGCCAGGAAGGCGGCGTCCGAACTGTGTGTCTCCGTGCGAAATGCCGGTAAGCTGCGTATGAATGGAGAACACGGTGAAAGCGATGGCGCTGACCGGCGTGGGCCGCGGTCGTGTCGATCCGGTCGAGATCGCCAAGCCGATGCCGGGACCGTCCGAGGTGCTCGTCAGAATTCTCGCGTGCGGAGTCTGTCGAACGGACCTCCACGTCGTCGATGGCGAGTTGGCGGATGGTCCGATCCCGATTGTCCCCGGGCATGAGATCGTCGGGCGCGTCGAGTCGGTTGGTCGAGACGTCACCGCGCATGCGCCGGGCGATCGCGTAGGCATTCCATGGCTCGGCTGGTCGTGCGGCATCTGCGAGTTCTGCCGCAGCGAGCGCGAGAATCTCTGTCCATACGCGCGTTACACCGGCTATCAGCTCAATGGAGGCTACGCTGAATACGCCGTCGCTGACGGCTCTTTCTGTTTTCCGATTCCGGAGAAGTACGACGACGTACGTGCTGCGCCGCTGCTGTGCGCCGGGCTGATCGGATATCGCGCATATCGATTGGCGGGCCCGGCTCCGCGGTTGGGCCTCTACGGGTTCGGCGCGGCGGCGCATATCATCGCGCAAGTCGCGGGGCACCAGGGCCGCGACGTCTACGCGTTTGTCTCGCCCGGTGATCAGCAGGCCGTAGGCTTTGCGCGTGAGGTCGGGGTCACGTGGGCGGGATTCTCGAATCAGCCGGCCCCGGATTCCCTCGACGCCGCGATCATCTTCGCTCCCGTCGGCGCCCTCGTGCCCGAGGCGCTGTCGCGCGTCGTTCCCGGCGGCGTCGTCGTGTGCGCCGGCATCCACATGAGCGATATCCCCTCGTTTCCGTACCGACTCTTGTGGCAAGAGCGGATCGTTCGGTCCGTCGCCAATCTGACACGCGAGGACGGCCGGGAATTCATGTCCGTCGCTGCCGACGTTCCACTGAAAACGCACGTTCGGGAGTACGCACTGCAGGATGCCAACGAGGCGCTCGACGACTTGCGCGCGGGGCGCTTGTCCGGAGCAGCCGTCCTGGTCCCGTAGAAAAAGGCCACGAAGGACATCCGCGTTGTCGCGCTCTGCGGTGAGTCCGTTTTGTGATCTTCGGGATCTTGTTGTTCTTCGTGGCTCCAACGAGCACACGAGCAGTCCGCAGTGCCTTCGCGTTCGGGATGGGCAGCAGCGTGAACCGCTTTCCCGTGCAAGGCATGCCGATTGCGCTTACACTCGCTGGTTGTGCGATGGCCCACGGGCATCGACGACGCGAAGAGGGCATCTGTGACCGAGAGTCGACGTCCGCGCGTGTTGTTAGCCGACGATAACGCGGGTATTCTCCTGGCGTTCGATCGACTGCTGAGGTCGGCGTGCGATGTGGTGGGACGGGTCAGCGATGGCGGTGCGTTGCTCGACGCCGCCACCACTCTCCAACCCGATGTCGTCGTCCTCGACGTCTTCATGCCCAACATCGCGGGACTGGAGACCTATTCGCGCATCCTTCAGCTCGCTCCGCAGACGAAAATCGTCGTCGTAACTGCTGCGGATGACGAATCGATCAAAGAGCAGGCGCTCAGCGCGGGCGCGTCGGCGTTTGTTGCGAAGACGCGCGTCGTCGACGAACTCCTGCCTGCCATTCAACGCGTGCTCGCGAAGTCCGCTTCCACAGTCTGAGTGTCCGCGCTGCCCCAGCGTGAGGTTCCTTAGCGGACTTCGTGCGTCGCCTCACTTGGGTGTCACATGGATCAACGCGCCGGCATTCGCGTCTTCCAGCAGCCACAGTGAGCCGTCGGGAGCTTCGGCGACATCACGGATACGCTTTCCCATGTCCCAGCGTTCGGCCAGTTTGGCACCGCCCTTCCCATCGAAGATGACGCGCGTCAGCGATCGCGTTCCCATCCCCGCGATGAATCCGTTGCCGTCCCACTGCGGGAAGGTCTGTGTGCCACGGTAAAACATCAGGTTGCCCGGCGCGATGACCGGGACCCAATAGATCGCAGGCTTCGCGAACTCAGGCCGCGTGTCGGGATGCGGAATCGCCACGCCGTTGTAGTTAGGGGCATACCCGACGAGCGGCCAGCCGTAGTTTTTACCCTTCTCGATCAGGTTCAACTCGTCGCCGCCGCGAGGGCCGTGCTCGATCTCCCAGAGTTCACCGGTCGGAGAAAACGCCAGGCCGTACGGCGTGCGATGGCCCATGGTCCACGTTTCAGCCGGCGTGTTGTTGGGGCCCTGATAGGTATAGGTGCTCACCACCTTCGCGGTCTTGGCGGCCTCGGTGTCGCTGGGCGGATCGATCAAAGCAACAGTCGCAGCCCCCGTCTTTCCGAAGTGGGGATTGCCGGGCGCCGGTTTGCCATCGAGCGTCAAGCGCAGAATCTTGCCGACGGGTTGATCCGGATCTTGGGCCGGTGTCATTCGCTGCCGGTCACCAACGCTCAGAAACAAATACTGGCCGTCAGGTGAGAACGCCACCGCTGCGCCTTCCTGGCCGCCTCGACCTCTCGGCAACTGACGCCACAGCACTTCAAAGTTCTGAAGACTCGCGGCAGTCGGCGTCGTATTCAACCTGGCGCGAGCCAGTGCCAGACCGCCGCCGTAGTCTCCCGGCTCGACATAGGTGAGATAGATCCGCTGATCGGTCGCGTATGTTGGCGAGAGATAGACGCCCAGCATGCCGTTCTGGCCCTGCCAATAGACCGGCGGTGTACCGGTAATCATCGTCTTCTGTCCCTGTTGGGTGACCAGCCAGACGGGTCCGACCTTCTCGGTGACCAGCATGCGGCCGTCCGGCAGGAAAGCCATTCGCCATGGCAAGGTGAATGTGGCCACGGTCGTCATGTTGAATGGCACGCTGGCTTCCGGCTTCTGGTCGCCCCCATTGACCTGAGCCCATGCCGTTGACGACACCAGGGTGAGCAACGCCGCTGTTGCCAATCGCATCTTCATTGTCTCCTTCATTCAGAATCGTTCGGCCTCACGCCTCGATCCGCTGTTCGCCTGCGCCGTTCGACGTGCGGCGCGGACGCAGACGAGATTTCGATGGCCATTATCCAATGGACGTAGCTACTTCGGCGGTCGGTAAGGGATACCGAGCACACGGAACGGCCCGGGATCTTTGGTCGTATCGTTTCGCAGGTTGAGCCTGGCCTCTGACACGTACGCCGTCCCCTCGCTCAGGGTGACCGCCGTGATACCGGGCAGACCTTCTTTCAGAACCTTGACTTCCGCTTTGTCGCCGTTGAAGGTCACTTCATCGAGCCGCCCGCCTTCCACCAGCAGCACCGTCCTGCTGCCCACGGCGCGCATGCCGTCGGGACCTTGTAGAGGGCGGGACGGTTCGAGCTTCGTAATCGTGCCTGCCGATCCATCCTTGTTGACCGGTATGCGCATCAAGGTGCCCTGACCGACCGAGTTCACATAGACATGACCGTCTGCCAGCAGCACGATGCCGTCGGCGGTGGCCAGCAGCATCGGATCGGACGCCCAGACGTCGAGCGCCTTCGCACCCTTTTTCAGTCGCAGCACGCGTCCTTGCGTGGTATCCGTCGCGTACACCGTGCCGTCCCTGGCGACCGCGATGTCATTGCAGAGGCCGTTGTTCGGAAATGCATAGCTCGCCTTGAATGCAGCGGTCTTGAGATTGAACGCCTTCAACGCCGTCTCGCCGACGACCGGAGCGCCATTGCGCCCGCCCGTTGCCGACGCGCAGACCCACAACGTGCCCTCTGACTCATCGGCCAGCACCCCCAGCACGGTAGAAAGTCCGTTGGCCTTCGGCTGGATCCACACCTCGGCTTTCGAGGACGCCGGCGTGGCGCGATAGACGCTGTCCTGGCCGAGACTGGAGACGAAGAGCGTGCCGTCTTTTGTGGACGTCAGGCTTTCCGGAAAAATCCGCTCACCTGCAAACGTGATCTCCGTTCGATCGGCAGCCTGCATCGCGCTGGTCAGGACAACCGCGATCAGGACATTCAATGTGAATCGGCGCATCGAGCTCGGCCTCCCTTAAACGTGATTATGACTTGGTATGGTTCGGAGTGCCTGCACCTGTCTCTCCGTCTAGACACGCGCCTGCTTGCGCTGCGTCTTGCGTGTGATCGGGCCGAGTCGCGCAATCATCACTTCCGTTGATTTGATGATCGCCAGCGCATCGTCACCTCGCCGCAGCTTGAGCGCTCGCACGGCGTCGGCGGTGATGACGGCCGTCAACGACTGATCCCCCACGCGCAGCCGCACCTGGGCGAGGAGACCGTCGATTCGCACTTCCTCGACGAACCCGCTCAGACGGTTGCGGGCGCTGAGGCCTTCGATCGAGTCGGTGCTGGTTGCCGGCGCGGGGCGGCGCTTCGACTCGGGTTGCTGACGCGTCAAAAGCCGTTCGATTTCCGACTCTGACACGCGATGGTGCCCGCCCTCGGTGCGCGTCGTCCGTACCTGTCCGGTGTGAACCCATCGCTTCAACGTCGAGTATGCGACGCCCAGTTGTGCGGCCGCAGCCCTGACGGTGAGGAGCGCCATGCGCTCTATTCTATTGTCTCGAGGTCGAATAGGTCGATACGGTCCATTCGATGAGTCGATTTGAAGCAGATCTGAGTAAACTAGGGCGTCGCGCCCATGTCGAGTCGAGCCAGACACGCCCTTGTGTCCATCGCCATCGTCACCGTTGCCTTCTGGGCCGGAGCGGCCGCTCAGCGGCCGGCCACGGTCGCCGCCGCCGCCAACCTCAATTTCGCTCTCAACGAGATCAAGGATCGTTTCGTGCGCGAACGTCGCACTCCCGTGGAGATCGTGTTCGGCGCGTCTGGAACGTTGACGCGGCAGATCCAGGACGGCGCGCCCTTTGAGTTGTTCCTCGCCGCCGACGAAGACTTCCCGAAGAGGCTCACGGTCGCCGGGCTGACTCGCGGCCCCGGTGTGGTGTATGCCCTCGGGAGGTTGGTCGTCTTCGCACCCACGGGCTCACCGTTGACCGTCGACCCGCGCCTCGATGGCCTGGCTCGCTTGGTCAAGGCGGGCAAGGGCACGCTCCCGGCCGGTGGGAAGTTCGCGATTGCCAACCCCGACGTCGCTCCCTACGGCGAGGCCGCAGAAGCCGTCCTGCAGAAGCACGGGTTGTGGGACGACCTTCACCCGCAACTGGTGCTGGGCGACAGCATCGCGCAGGCCGCCCAGTTTGCGATGACCGGAAATGCGATCGGTGGCTTGCTCGCGTACTCACTCGTTGTCGAGCCCGGTTTCGCCCAACGCGGCACCTACGCCGTCATTCCCGAGAGCGATCACTTACCGCTGCGCCAGCGGATGGTGCTGCTCAAGCGCGCGAGCCCGACCGCAATGCAGTTCTACAACTACCTTCAGGGGCAGACCGCGCGCGACATTTTTCGACGGAACGGATACGGCGTACCGGCGGAGCCTCGTTAGGATGGATTGGGATGCGCTTCGCGTCTCGCTCTGGCTGGGCGCCGGCACCATTGCGATCCTGCTGCCCTGCGGCATCTGGTTCGGGCGACTGCTGGCGATCCGGCACTTTCGCGGCAAGTTGCTGGTCGAAGCGCTGGTGACCGTACCGCTCGTGCTGCCACCGACGGTCCTGGGGTTCTATCTCCTTCTCGCGTTCGGGGCGCGATCGCCGCTCGGCCAGGCGTTTCAAGCATTGGTCGGTCAGTCGCTGCCGTTTTCTTTCGCGGGTCTCTTGCTCGCCTCGGCGATTGCCAACATTCCCTTCGTCGTGCAGCCGATCCAACGAGGCTTCGAGGCGATTCCCGCGGACGTTCGTGATGCCGCCGCGTGCTGCGGCCTGACACCGTGGCAACGGTTTCTGCGGATCGAAGTGCCGCTTGCCTGGCCCGGGATCCTGACCGCGGGCATTCTCACGTTCGCGCACACACTGGGAGAATTTGGCGTCGTCCTGATGGTTGGCGGCAACCTTCCTGGTCAGACGCGGACGCTCAGCGTCGCCATTTACGATCGGATGCAGGCTTTCGACGATCGCGGCGCGGGCATGATGGCGGCGACCCTGCTCGTCATCGCCGTCGCCACGCTGATGCTGACCACGACCTTGTCTCGCCAGATGAGCCCGCGACGTGGCTGATCGGCGTTTGTCGGTCAGCCTCCGGCAACCGGGACCCATTCCGCTGAACGTGGAATTCACATGCGATCCCGGGGAAGTTCTGGCTGTCTTCGGCCCATCGGGCAGCGGCAAGACGACGATCCTGCGCAGTATCGCGGGCTTGTATTGCCCGGAACACGCCTTCATCCGTTCGGGCGTCGAGATCTGGACCGAGACATCGACGCGGACCTTTGCCCCGCCCCATCGTCGTGCCGTTGGCGTCGTATTTCAGGAGTACGCACTCTTCCCGCACCTCACCGCGAAAGGCAACGTGATGACGGCGCTCGGCCATCGGCCTGCGAGAGAGCGCGCCACGCGTGCCGACCAGTTGCTCGACCTCGTGCATCTGTCCACTCACCACGACCGTCGCCCGCAGCAGCTCTCGGGTGGCGAGCGTCAGCGCGTGGCGGTTGCGCGCGCGCTTGCGCGTGAGCCGGCCGTGTTGCTGCTTGACGAACCCTTTGCCGCAGTCGATCGCGCGGTGCGCCGGCGTCTGCAAGACGAGATCGACGAACTGCGCCGCACGCTCGAGATGCCGCTGGTGCTCGTCACCCACGATTTCGACGATGTGGTGCGCCTGGCGACGCATTTGTTGATTCTCGATCGCGGCAGCGCGATCGCGCGCGGTGCGCTGGCCGATCTGACGAGCCGTCCGGACCTGCCGTGGTTGCGGGACGCCGTCGGGCTCGGGAGCGTGTTCGCGGCGCGGGTGGTTCGCCGAAATCCCGAACGCGGACTTCTCGAGCTTGCCTTCGATGGCGGCACGCTGCTCGCGTCCGATCGCGTGCTCAACGCCGGCACGATCGTGCGAGTCCGAATCGCCGCCCGTGATGTCATCCTGGCGACGAGCGAGCCACAAGGACTCAGCCTTCACAACGTGTTGACCGGGTCGGTGTCGGCGCTCAACACCGACCCAGCGTTCGAGCACATCATCGTGCAGATCAACCTGGGCGGCGTTCATCTTCTGGCCGAGGTCACGCGAGATGCCATTGCCCGCCTGGACATCGTGGGCGGCAAGCAGTTGTTTGCCCTCATCAAGTCGGTCTCCATCGAGGTCATTCCGGAATTCCGTAGGGACACGTAATCAATGGACCAACGACCCGGGATGAAGGACGCCAGAGACCCGAACCAACTGCCAAGGAGCAGAATAAGGCATCTTGAGTCGATTTGATGATCGTATCAAAGCGATCTACAGTCTCAATGCTCAGTACGCTCGATCAGCGGACGGTGGGTGCCAGCGTGCGTGAGGAGGAAGCCGAGAGCCCGGCAAGATGCGCGTGACCCGACAAGGATTGATCTCGATCTATCTCATCATCACGTATGTGTGCACCGCAGGAGCGTTGCCCGTCAGTGCCCAGGTGGCGGCCGGCGAAATTACCGGCGTTGTGAAAGACCAGGGCGGCGCCACCGTTCCTGGAGCCACCATTACCGTCACGGAGACACGGACAAACCGACAGCGAATCGTCGTTTCCAATGAGGATGGCGTCTACACCGCCGCGGGTCTGGCGCCGGGGGCGTATCGAGTCGATGTCGAGCTCTCGGGCTTCACTTCGATACGACGCGAAGGCATCCGGCTTACGACGGGAGGGAAGGCGCGCATAGATTTTGACCTCGGCGTCGGAGGCATTCAGGAAAAGGTGACGGTTGTCGGCGACTCGCGGATCGTGCGGGCCGAAACCGCGAGCCTTGGTACCCTTATCCAGAATGAGCAGGTCGAGCAGCTGCCGCTGAACGGACGCCTGTTCATCATGCTCGCATCCATCGCGCCGGGTGTGGCCTTGCCTCCCAATTCCGTGCTGCCCCGCATCAACGGCGGGCGACCTCGTACGAACGAGTATCTGTTCGACGGCATCTCCGTGCTCCAGCCGGAGCCGGGGCAGCTCGCGTACTACCCGATCATCGATGCCATCCAGGAATTCAAGATCGAAAGCAACAGCCCGCCCGCGGAGTTCGGCCGGTTCAACGGAGGGGTGGTGAACCTCACCACTAAATCAGGAGGCAACGCGCTTCGCGGCACCCTGTTCGAGTTCTTTCGCAACCAGAGTCTGAACGCCCGAAACTATTTCCAGAAGACGAACCCGGTGAAGCCGGATTACCGCCGCAACCAGTTCGGCGGCGTGCTCGGCGGCCCGCTGGCGAAAGATCGGACATTCTTCTTCGTTGATTATCAGGGCCAGCGCCAGGCGATCGGGCGAACGGTCACGTCTGTTGTTCCGACGCTGTTGCAGCGGCAGGGAATCTTCACCGAGGCGATCGCCGGACGGGTTCCGACGATCTACGATCCGCGAACCACGGTCGGGTCGACTCGCCAGCCGTTTGCCAATAACACAATTCCGAGAAGCGCGATGGATCCCACTGCGCTCTCGCTCCTGGATCGTTACCCGTTGCCCACGTCTGCCGGAACCTCGAACAACTACACCCGGACGGCCAACGAACTCGACAATCAGGATCAGGGCGATGTGCGCCTCGATCACAAGTTCGCGTCGGGGCAGGATCAGATATTCGGACGCCTGACGTACTTCGGTAACCAGGCCGAACCGGTCACCGCCTTTCCCGACGGCAGCGGCACGATCGTGGCCGGCAGTGTCGCGGTAGGACCGCAGAAGACGCGCGCCTGGGCGTTCGCCTCGAACTATCAGCATACATTCTCGGGCACGCTTCTGAATGAGGTGCGCGTTGGAGACACCCGTCGCAGTGTTGGTCGGGCCGCAGCGGAATTGTCCTCACCAGCGGGGAGCGCACTGAACATCCCGGGCATCCCCGTGAACGGGGCGTTCGCCACCACGCTGCCCACGTTCGCTCCCAACGGTTATCAGCAGATCGGGTCTCCACCGAACACGGCATCTGACTTCGGCACGAGCGTCACGGAAATTGCCGATTCGCTGACCTGGCTGAAGGGCCGGCACACGGTGAAGATAGGCCTCGACTGGCGCTGGGAGCGGCTCAACGTGATCCAACCCCCCTGGCCGACCGGCAACTTCACATTCACCACCGTGGGCAGCGATCTACCCGGGGTTACCGGCACGGGGAATGCGTTCGCGAGTTTCCTGCTCGGTCAGGTGCAGAACTTTGCGATCTCGTTCCAGCAGTCGGACATCAAGGAACGTGCTCGTATCCAGGAGTACTTCATCCAGGACGACTGGAAGGTATCGGATCGCCTGACCATCAATCCAGGCCTGCGCTACACGCTGAATTTTCCCTCCACCGAGATCAACGGGCAGACCGCCGTGTTCAACCTGGAGACCCGCCTGCTGGACTATCCAGGCGACGAACCAGTGCGGCCGCTCAAGAAGAACAATTTCGGACCGCGCTTCGGTGCGGTCTATCGCCTGACAGATCGGACGGTGCTGAGTTCGGGCTACGGACTTGTCTGGATCGAAATGGCCGGGATCACCACGCCGTTCACGACGCCGACGTTTCCGTTCTTGCAGGAAGCCACGCTCCGAACGCTCGACAACATTTCGCCAGCGTTCGTGCTGGCGAATGGTCCGACCACGGCACCGATCGAGCCCACTCCTGCCGCGGGCCTTGGGCAAGGTGTCTTCACCGTCGACGGCCGGCTGGGGTCGGGGTACGCGCAACAGTGGAACGCGTCTGTGCAGCGCGAATTAACGGCGAACACGGTCCTGGAAGTGTCGTACCTCGGATCGAAGATCACGCACGTGGGAATCCCCGACAGCAACATCAACCAGTTGACGGAAGAACAGTTGGGACTCGGTTCGGCCCTCCTGGTCAGCGTCCCGAATCCCTATTTCGGAATCATTCCGCGTTCATCGTCTCTCGGCGATCCGACGGTGACACGGGCGCAGCTCCTGAAACCGTATCCCGAGTACACCGCGGTCAGCTTCTACCGAAACAATGTCGGGGTGACCAATTACCAGGGTGTGGCGTTCAGCATCCGTCAGCGCTTTTCGAAAGGGCTGACCTACTCCGCCGCCTACACCTACTCGACATTGAAAGACACGGCCTCGTCGGTGTTCGACGCGTCGATTCTGACGGGGCCGCTGACCAACGCCGCCGTCGCGGACAGCCACAATCTGGATCGCGACTACGATTACTCCACGGGCGATATCCCGCATTATTTCGGCGGCTCGGTTGTCTGGGATCTGCCGTTCGGTGAGGGCCGTGCGAACCAACCTCGCGGCTTCGTCGGTATGCTGGCCGCAGACTGGAGTATCGCCACCGTGGTGACGTGGCAATCAGGGGTGCCGGTTGCCGTGACGCAGGCGAATTCGCTCGGGTATGCGGGCTTCACGACGCAGCGGCCGAATCTCGTGGGCGATCCCACGCTGCCCGACGATCAGCGGACGACCGATCGCTGGTTCAACACAGCGGCCTTCGCCACGGCGAGCCAGTTCCAAATCGGCACTGCGTCGCGCAACCCGGTTCGCGGTCCGTCATATCGCGATGTCGACCTGGCGGTGATGCGTCTCATTCGTGTCGGGCGGGATCGGGCGATCCAATTGCGAGCCGAAGTGTTCAATCTGCTCAACACGGCGAATTTCGGTACACCGGCGACGATGCTGGGCGCGGCGAACTTCGGAACCATCACGACTGCTCTCGATCCACGCGTCGTGCAACTGGCAGTGAAATACTCATTCTGACGGCGGGAGGGGCACGCAGAGCACGGTCTACCGCCCCACCCACGTGGCCCCGTCAAGGCGCGCCTTCAGACCCGCCTGGGAATCTGTAGTTGTCACTACTATAGTTGCCCGCCAACCTCTCCTCAGGCGGAGCCGTCCAATGCCACGAATGCGGACGTCTGATCCCGATCCGGCGCCGCCGGAGCTGGCGGAGCTGCCGTTTCACATCCTGCTTGCGCTCGCCGATGGCACGTCGCACGGCTACGCCATCGGCGAGCGCGTCGAGGAGGAATCTGGTGGACGGCTCGATCCGACGACCGGCGCGCTCTACCAGGCGCTCCGGCGGCTGACCGAGGATGGTCTGGTCACGCCCGTCCCTGCACTGGCCGACGTGGACCCGCGGCGGAAGTACGTCGCCATTACCAGGCTCGGTCGCCGCGCCGTGGCGCAGGAAGCGCAACGACTGGCTGCGCTGGTGCGCGCGGCGCGACAGCGTGGCTTCCATCCGGGGCGGGCGTGATGCGCGCCCACGGCTGGCTCGTCCCTCGAAGACTTTGGCGAAGGCGGAACGCAAGCGTCAGCGGCTGCTGGCGGCGAAAGCAGGAATCATGGACACGATTGCACAGGAACTGCGTCAGGCCGTGCGACGGTTGACACGCACGCCAGTCTTCACCGCCGCGGCTGCGACGACGCTGGCGCTGGCGATTGCGGCGAACGCCGCGATCTTCACGCTCGTGTATCGCGTCGTTCTCAACCCGCTGCCCTATACCAACTCGGAGCGGCTGATCGCGCTCGACTATGGCATCCCCGAACGTAATGTGCCCTCCGGCGTGCAGGTGATGACGTGGCAGCTGTATCACCAGCTCGCCGACAACGCTCGCACGCTGGACGCCGTCGCCGCGTACTTCAGGACCGGCGCCACATTGACCGGCGGCGGCACGCCAGAGCGTGTTGCAGTCACCCGTGCCACGCCGTCGCTGACGTCGGTGCTGCGCGTCACGCCGGCGATCGGCCGCTGGTTCACGGAGTCAGAGGGGATTCCGGGCGCACCAGCGGTTACCGTGCTGTCGCATGGCCTGTGGGTACGGCGCTTCGGCGCGGATCCGATGATCGTCGGGCGTACCATCCTGATCGACGGTGTTCCTACAGATGTCGTCGGCGTCCTGCCCGCCTCGTTCACCTTCGGTACAGGGCCGGGGGCGGACTTGTGGCTGCCGGCACAATCGACGCGCGCGTCGGCGTCTTTCCTGTTCTCCGTCCAGGGCGTCGCGCGATTGCGCGATGACGCGAGCGTCGCCGGCGCACGCGCGGAGATCACCAGTCTCATCGAGGACCTCGCTCGCAGAGCAACTAACCAGGCGGGCATCGTTTCTACGGCGCTGCCGCTTCAGGACGCGGTGGTCGGCGACATTGCCGGTGCACTCTGGATCCTGCTCGCGGCGGTCGGCCTCGTCCTGCTGGTCGCGTGCGCGAACATCGCCAATCTATTCCTCGTGCGCTCGGAGTCGCGCCACCGCGAAGTGGCGGTGCGTTGCGCCCTCGGCGCCGGGACGCGACGGCTGGCGCGCTACTTCCTCGCGGAGAGCGTACTGCTTGGCGTGGTGGGCGGCGCGCTCGGCCTCGCGCTCGCCTGGGCTGGTGTCCGCCTGCTGGTTGTGTTCGGTCCCGTCAACCTGCCACGACTCAACGAGGTGCGTATCGACGCCGTGGTGGTCGTCTTCACGGCCGGTCTGAGCCTGCTTGCAGCCCTTGCATTCGGCGCAATCCCGCTGCTTCGTCTCGCGCCGATGACCACCGCCTTGCACGACAGTGGCCGCGGTCAGACCGCGACCCGCGGGCAGCATCGCGCGCGGCACGCGCTCATGACGTCGCAGGTCGCACTGGCGCTCGTACTGCTGGTCGCCTCGGGCCTCATGGTGCGCAGTGTGCAGCAACTCCGCAACATGGATCTCGGATTCAATCCAGCATCGACCCTCGCCTTTGGCCTCGCCCTGCCAGACCGCGCCTATGAGACGCGCGAGCGTGCGGCGAGCGCGCATCGCGCCATACTCGAGCGTCTCAGTGCGCTGCCGGGAGTGATCTCCGCTTCGGCCTCGAGCAGCCTGCCGCTCAGCGGCACGAATTTCGGCAACGGCCTCGTCGTCGAGAACGAGCTCGACAATCCGCAGCAACTGCGCCGGCAGTTCGCGTGGTTCCGCGCGGTTGCCGGCGGATACCTGGAAACCGCGGGCATTCGCCTGATCCGCGGGCGCACGATCACGCGGGACGATGTCGATCGCCAGGAGCCTGT
>JBKPNV010000302.1:0-8478 GCA_046732795.1 Acidobacteriota bacterium | reverse complement strand
CTGAACGGGCGGACACAACATTAACGGTAGCCGAACATGGGAGGAAAGGTGACGACGACAAACGCCGCCCAAATGGAGTACGCCGGCAGGTAGGCGATCTGCCATTGCTCCAGGGCCGCAAACGAGCTCCGGCGACGCATGAAGCGGAAATACAGCCACGCCGTCCACGCGAGGTTGACGAGCAGAATGAGATTCTCGCCGAGAGCCGCCACTCGATTGGGCGTGAAGCCAAACTCGGAGATCCGCTGTGCGATCGCGGTCAGCGCCACCGCATCCACCACGAGCGCGCTGACCACGAGCAGCAGCTGCAGGCCGTCGAAGAAGTCGGGGGCGGCCTGCGGGTCGCGCGCGGACGCCGCGTAGAGCACGAGTCCGACGACGACGGCCAGCAGCAGATCGAAGCCGATCAGGATCTCCCGCTTCACGTTGATGGGGTTGCCGGTCCACGCCATCGTCGCCAGAAACGCGAGAAGCAGAATCGTGAACAGCGGCGTGAACAGCCTGGTCAGCACCGGTGCCATGTTCTCGATGACGCTTTGCTTCGCCTCCACCAGCCATGATCCGATGATGACGGCCCCCGCCGCGCCGCACGGGATCAGCCAGCCGCCAATGAACCACGCAGGATTCATATCGATGGCGGAGAACAACATGGCCGTAAAGCCAGTGACGACCCCTCCGCCAAGCGCGATGAGCACGTAGTAGATGGCCAGCTCGCCCGAGAACCGCACGAAGTCCATCCGACGGCCGGACGAGAACCAGCGGCCTCCGACGTACGCGACACCGATGGCCATCAGCCACAACGCGATGGGCAGATGCAAAACGGTCAGCACCTGAGTGTCGCTGCCCTCCCCGAAGTTGTTCAGCCGTTCCGGATTGTGGAAAGGGTAGACGTTGGCGAACACAAGGGCTGCCGCGAAGGGCACCGCGAGCCAGAAGCTGCTCACGAATTTCAATCCGCGCTTCCACATGAAGTAGATCGTGAGCAGCGGGAAGACGAACAGGCTGGCGTTGCGGAAGTAGAACAAAGGCACTTCTTTATCAGGGCTGAGCGGGAGGCCGAACAGCGCTGGCATCTTGACGGCCAATCCCGCGGCAACGGCAAGGCTCAACACGACAAGGAGCTCGGTGCGTGAGGTGTTTGATGGCGCGTCAGTATCGGGCGCCACGACCAATTGCCTCCACAGCCGCTCGGAATGGACGCGCGCGAACTCGCGTGACAGCATATCGAGCTTTCCCATGCGCTTGACCGCGATCAAGAAGGCTTCGTCTCGGGCAAGGCCGGCCTCGGTGAGTGCCGACAACTGGTCGCGCAGGTGTCCCTCGAGTTCCTCGACGTCTGGACCGTGAAGAGCCTGCCGGCGGCGTAGGTAGGCGCGCCACTGCGCGATTTGATCCTCGATTGGCTGATCGGCGAAGGTCGTCATACTGTGCATGCCTGCATCCAGATGCCCTGAAGAGTCGCCGGCGGTTCATGTTCCCGATAGTGGGCGAGCTGCGACCAGCGCATCGGGCCATGCTCATCGAGCCGGCGAATCGAAGCATACCGTCGCGAGCCAACAGGTGACTTCACGCAGAGGTGAGCATTCCGTGAGATTCCAGTGAGCGGAATCGGTTGCCCAGCGTGCGAGTCGATCGAGCAGGATAGCGCCTTGAAGGAATTGACGGCCGGTCCGCTGGCCAGGACAATTGCGACGGACGGATGGGCGCGGAATTTCCGAATGGGCCGAGCGTGCTTGTGCTGCGCGCTCCCGCGTGCCCGCGGGTGCGGCTCAGTCACAACGTCAGGCGCGAAAGGGCTGGCTGATGTCCTTCGTAAAGATCCCTGCTCTCGCAATAATATTTGCCGCTGGCCTCGGCCAAGCGATCGCTCCGGCCCAATCACCGCAGCCCCTGACGCAGTCGAATCTTTCCAGAAACCCCGCTCTGGTACGTGACTGGGCAAATCGCCTGCTCGCCAACGACCCGAAGGTCCGCGCCAGCGCGGAAGCCGCCCTGGTCCAGGGGGCGCGCCGTTCGTTCCCTTTGCTGAGACGATTTCTGGACCCTGAGCATGAAGACCTGCATAGGGTGACGTTTGAAATCATCCAGCGGATCGGTCCTCCCGCCATTCCGCTGCTGGTGGACCTGCTGCGGGATGAGTGGGACTCCATCCGGCGCAGCGCCATCAATGAATTGATTGACTTGGCGCCCGATACAGAATCGGTTCAACCGGCGTTGAGACGGGCGCTGAGAGACGGGGATTCGATGGTTGCTGGCGATGCCGCACGCGCCCTGGGCGCTTTGGGCAAGAGGGCCAGCCCTTCGGTGGGTGCTCTCGTCAATACGCTTTCGCACGAGAATCCATACGTTCGTATCTACGCGGCGGAGGCTTTGGCGTCCATCGGGCCGGACGCGGCCACAGCGACAAACGCCCTGGCAGAAGCCCTCGGCGATCCTATCCCCGGCGTTCGATGGGCGGCATGTGAGGCTCTCACCAGCATCGGCCCGGCTGCGCAGTCTGCAGTGCCGCAGTTAATCGAAGCTCTGGAGGATGAATTCGTCTATGTGCGTATGTTCGCGGCGGGGGCGCTGGGAAGCATCGGACCGAAGGCACGGGCGGCCCAAGAGGCGCTGAGGGCGGCGGCCGACGATCCCGTATTGCGTAACGAAGCAGAGTGGGCGTTGAGTCGAATCGCTGGAATCAAATCTGGAGAGCCCGTCGCCTCACCGGTTGTGCCCACGCCTTCCGTCGCGTCTCACCCCCCGACGACCGTCGTCCAAACGGGCAATCCTCCGGTGGACTGGGATACGACCACCGGTCGGAACATCGTCTGGAGTGTCGAGTTGGGAAACGAAACGTATGGCCGTCCGGTGGTGGCTGGCGATGCGGTCTATGTGGGCACCGGCAACTCCATGCACATGAACCCCGCCTTTCAGGAAGAGGCAGGCGTGCTCATGGCATTCCACGCGTCGGATGGCAAATTCCTTTGGCAGGATGTGGCCCCACGCGTAGAGCGAGGCCTGCGAGAGTTTCTGTTGCCGTCGACGACGAGTGGGCCCTACGTGGAAGGCAACCGGTTGTACTACGTCACCGCCGAGTGCCAGCTCCGCTCTCTCGACACGCAGGGTTTCCGGGATGGCGAGAACAATGGCCCGTATCGGGATGAGCTCTTCCAGAACGGCGATGCCGCCGACATCGTCTGGCAGTTGGACATCTGTGGCCGCCTGGGTGTCTTTCCGCATGAAGCCACCAACAGCGAAGTGTTGCCCGTGGGTGATCTGCTGATGGTCTCTACCTCCAACGGGCAGAATGAAGGCCATACGCGCGTCCCATCACCGCGCGCCCCAAGTCTGATCGCGGTGGACAAGCGTTCGGGCGAAGTGGTGTGGCGCGCCGTCGGCGCGGGCGGGCAGGTGCTGCACGGACAGTGGTCCAGCCCTGTGGCGGCCAACGTCAACGGGCGCATCCAGGTGCTCTTCGGCGGTGGAGATGGTTGGCTGCGCTCCTACGACGCGGCGTCGGGTCACGAAATCTGGCGATTCGACGGCAATCCGAAAGACGCCCTCTGGCTTCCGCGACCGAGAGTCTTTTCGCGCGGCTCGATCGTCGCTTCACCGGTCTTCGCCGACGGCCGTGTCTTCGTTGCGATGGGACTGAGTCCCGGGCACGGCAATGCACCCTCATTGATTTACGCGATCAGTCCCAACGGCCAGGGAGACGTCACCGAGAGCAGGCTCCTGTGGACTTCGCGCGAGGTCGGCCGGGTGGTGGGAACACCCATTGCGAAAGATGGTCTGCTGTACGTTGGGGACCTGGGCGGAACAATTCATTGTCTGGACGCGGCGACCGGCGCCTCGATCTGGAAGCACGAAACAATCGATGCCATCTGGGGAAGCCTCCTGCTGGCTGGCGACCGGCTGTACGTTGGGAACGAGGGAGGCACCATGACCGTTCTTCGTGCCGGTCGGCGAAAGCAGGTACTCGCGCAAATCGAGATGGATGCGCCGCTCTATGCGCCTCCGGCGCTGATCGGCGATGCGCTTTATGTGGCTACCGCGAACCGGTTGTACCTCATCGCGACAAAAATTTGATCCTCTAGATACGTATCAGCGCCTTTTCCCGTTCAACTGTGCGGCCGGTTGCACAGCCGCTCACGAAGCGGTGACGACGACGGCGCTGCACAGCGGCCGCCGCTGCGTCGGTACGCGTGCGGAATGCTCGCATCGAAGTACATGGCGTCGCCCGCTTCGAGCGCTTGCTCCCCGTCAATGTGGACGCTCAAGGTGCGCTCCACGTAAATGAACTCGACTGGTTCCTGTTTCATAGTCGTTCAGCCCGTCTGCAGCGTTCTGGAGGGCATCGGTTCCTCCGTTTTGACTGTGGCTCACATTTCGCGCCGTGTGTGTCGTGACGCTCACACGACTTTCGCCATCCGCGATGATTTAGCTGTTGTGAAATGTGAAGTGCATTAGATTCAAAGCATAGAAGGTGGGATGCAACTCATCGGGTTCTGAGCCAGGACGCACATGGGACTCATTCTCCTGACCGGAGCCAGTGGATACATCGGGAGCCGACTTCTTCGAGTCCTCGAAGAGGGTGGCTGCACCGTGCGCTGTCTGGCGCGGCAGCCCGAGCGTGTCGCCGCGGAGCGGCCCACGACCGAAATCGTACGAGGAGACTGTCTGGACGAAGCCTCACTCCATGTGGCGTTGGAGGGAGTGAACCAGGCGTATTACCTGGTGCACTCGATGGCGAGCGGACCCGTCTTCGCGGACCGCGACCGCCAGGCGGCAGCGAACTTTGGTCGCGTCGCGGCGCGCGCCGGCGTGCGGCGCATCATCTGTCTCGGAGGGCTCGGGGCAGAGCAGGACTCCCTATCAGCCCATCTGAAGAGCCGAGTGGAAACGGGAGAGGCGCTGCGGGACAGCGGTGTGCCGGTCGTCGAGTTCCGGGCGTCGATCGTGATCGGTGCCGGCAGCCTGTCGTTCGAGATGATCCGCGCGCTCGTCGAGCGCCTGCCGGCGATGATCTGTCCCCGGTGGGTCGACACTCGCACCCAGCCGATTGCGATTGACGACGTGCTGGCATATCTGCACGCGGCGCTCGACCTGCCGGCGGGCCGCGACGGCGTGTTCGAGATCGGCGGACCCGAGGTCGTTTCCTACGGCGACATGATGCGCCAGTATGCACGGCTACGCGGCCTGCGGCGCCGGCTCCTCGCGGTGCCGGTGCTGACACCGCGGCTTTCGGGGCTGTGGCTCGGCCTGGTCACACCGGCGCAGGCGCGCGTCGGGCGGGCACTCGTCGAAGGTCTGCGCAATGCGACCGTCGTGCGTTCGTCCGCAGCACTCGAAACATTCGCGATTCGTCCGATGACGCTCCGCGACGCATTCGTGCGCGCGATAGGCGAGGGCAGCGCCGCACAGTTCAAGTGCGACAGCCGCCTGGCCGTCGTCGATGCGCCGCCGGGGCAGGCGTTCGCCCCTATTCGGCGCATCGGCGGTGTTACTGGTTGGTATTTCGGCAACGCGTTGTGGCGACTACGCGGGTGGATCGACAGCGGGTTGGGCGGCGTGGGCATGCCCAGGGCCCGCCGCGATCCGGACGACTGTGTAGTCGGCGACATCATTGACGGATGGCGCGTCGAGGCCTACGAGCCGGATCGGCTGCTGCGCCTATCGGCCGGGCTGAGGCTTCCGGGCCGTGGCTGGCTGGAGTTCCGGGTCGATCCACTCGTCGGTAACGCGCGTTCGTTAATTCGCCAGACGGCGACATTCGACCCGAAGGGGATCGCGGGGCGACTCTATTGGTACGGAGTGCTACCGCTGCACGCAGTCGTATTCGGCGGCCTGCTGCGTCGGATCGCTCAGCACGCTATGCGGGATACCGCACCCTCAGGTCTCCCCAGGTTTACGTTTTCCTCGATCATCGGCGCACCAGCGGCCGAGGTGTTCCGCTGGCACGAGCAGCCGGGAGCGCTCGCGGCGCTGACGCCTGCAGCGCTGGTACGCATCGAACAGCAAGACGGCGGCATCCGCGACGGAGGCCGCGTCGCGGTCTCAATCGGTCTCGGTTGGGCACGCGCCCGCTGGACGATGCGGCACTATGGCTACATTCACGGCCGCCGGTTCTGCGACGAGCAGGTACGCGGACCCTTTGCCATCTGGCGTCACGCGCATTTATTCGAGCCGATCGGTCCCTCGCAGACGCTGTGCGAGGACCGCGTCGAGTTCGCCGTCGCCCGTCGCGGCGCGCTGAATCGCATCGCGGCAGCCGTGCTCCGGCCGCTGCTGACGCTCGCCTTCGCGCATCGCCATCGAATCGTGCGGGCGGGCGTCCGCCGGGCGCGCCGTCTGACGCCGCAGGTGGAAGTCAGCCAATGAGGCGGAGGGTCATCGTCAATGACAAGATGCAGAAGGGCTACGTCTACTACCGCACCGAACCGGTCGGGCGGAACTTCGCGCCCGCGTTCGAGCCGCAGCTCACGCCGAAGCAGATGCTGCGCCTCGGCGTCTTCGGCGGCAAGTACATGACCGACTGCCGCGGCGAGTTTCCGGCGGCCTGGTTCGCCGGCGCAAAGCTCTGTTCCGACCGTCATGACCCGCGCCTCAACTATTTCGGCGTGAACGCGTCGCAGTCACTCGCCGAGTGGCGCCGGCACGGCTGGCTCCACCCGCAGGACCCGCGCGGATGGTTCCAGTGGTACTGCCGGTATTACATGGGCCGGAGGACACGCGACGACGCGCGGCAGATTCGGCGGTGGCGGGCAATCGCGCGGCACGTCGCGGCCATCCGGACGCATTGCGAAAGAGGCGACTTCGACTGCCGGCGACGGCAGCGGCAGGCGGTGCTGCACTGGGCCTATGACAGCCGTAAGATGTGACGTTGCCGACTCCCTCCGTCCGCGGCCGATTCGCATCGGCATCTCGGCGTAACCCTGAGGACCTGTCCGAGCCGTCGACAATTCGCTTCGCAACCGGCCGCACATTCGTTGCGGCGCAAGATGCATTGTCCGGAATCGTCAAGCGCTAACGCTTGAACAGCACCCCGGTCTGCGCCCATGTCGTCGAATCTCCTAAGCTGAGGGTAGTCGCCACGGCGGAGGTGTCGGCGAGGATGCGGTACTCCATCGCGAGCGGCTGGTAGCTGGTGTCGTTCTCCGTGGCGATCGCCACGATCGTAAACCCGCTCCCAGGCGTCGTCAGCGTTGTCGCATCGTGCGTCCCGGCGCCAATCAAGAGATCGCCGGCGACCGAGGGTGTGAGATTTCCCGACGATGGCGTCTTGTTCTTTCCTGCCGCGGAAATCGCACCGTCGGCCGCGACCATCGCAGTCACCCCTGAGAATGCTGCGATGACCATGGACATCCGCCCGTTGGATCCGCCAGTCCGGAACGTCACGGTGTTGGCTCCTCCGGCGGCGCGAGCGTAATACGTTGCGGTATAGCTGCCGCCTCCAGCCATGGTCGTTCGTTTCGCCGGTGTGGCCTGGGTATAGACGTTCCCCTGACTGTCGGTCACCCCCGCAGGCGCATTCGGCCAACTGGAGACGGACGCGACGATCAAGTGGCCGGCGGCGACGGCTGCGGGAAAAGTGGCGGCAAGGGCGATCGCACTCGACGTGATATTGGACGCGTTCTGCGCCAGCGTGATCGGCGCCGCGGGCGCATTGATGGTCAGACTGAGAACGGCCGTCCCGGTTCCTCCGGCGTTTACGGCGCTCAAGTTGGCGGTCGATGAACCCGCTGTCGTTGGCGTACCCGAAATGAGACCCGTACCTGTGTTGACAGAAAGTCCGGCTGGCAAACCGCTGGCGGCGTAACCGGTGGGACTGTTAGTCGCCGTGATCTGGTAGCTGAAGGCGACCCCTGCGGTGCCCACCGCGCTGGACGCGCTGGTGATCACGGGAGCCGGCGGCAGACCCGCATTGACCGTCAGCGTCAACCCCTTGGTGCCCGTTCCGACGGCATTCGTCGCGCGCAAAACGATGTTGGACGTAGTACCCACGTTGATCGGTGTGCCGGACACGAGACCTGTAGTTCTGTTGACCGACAGGCCGGCCGGCAAACGGCTGGCATCAAAGCTCGTGGGGCTGTTGGTCGCGGTGATCTGATAACTGAACGCAATACCCGCCGTCGCGGTCGCCGTTGACGGGCTGGTAATCACGGGAGCCTGCCCAGGATTGATTGTCAAGGTTAACGGCCGGGTCCCCGTTCCGAAGGCATTGGTGGCGCTCAGTGTGACGCTGGAGGTGCCCAACGTAGTGGGTGTGCCGGAAATCAGTCCCGTTACCGTATTGACCGAGAGCCCTGTCGGCAGACCGGTGGCATTGAAGCTGGTGGGGCGGTTGGTCGCGGTGATCTGGTAGCTGAACGTCACTGCCACAGTGCCCGTGACGCTGCCAGTGCTCGTGATGACTGGTGCTGCGTATTCGGATGATAGCTGGACCGAGCCGCCGGTGTCCTGGCCAAGCGCCTGCCATTCGCTCCAGAACCTCGA
>JBKPNV010000301.1:0-12455 GCA_046732795.1 Acidobacteriota bacterium | reverse complement strand
CCTCGAGCCACTGGGAATCATCGAGATGGTTCGAACCGGGCGAGTCGCGATGCGGCGCGGCGATATCACATTGTCCGCGTCGCAATATTCGTAATCTCGTCATCTTTGATTTGCCGATCTTTGATTATCGATTCCTTGGCGATTCCTGATGTTTGATTGGTGGTGTGGGGTCATCACTCATCAACAATCATCGATCTCCGATTCGACAACGATCGACAATCCACGATCAACGATCAAAGATTCAGCCAGTCACGCACTGAGGAGCAATCATGGCCACGATGTTCTACGACAAGGATACGGATATCGACCTCATTCGCCAGAAGAAGGTCGCCGTCATCGGATATGGATCGCAGGGGCACGCGCACGCGCTGAATCTCCAGGACAGCGGTGTGGAGGTCGTCGTCGGGCTGCAGGCCGGCAGCAAGTCCGCCGACAAAGCGAAGGCCGCCGGGCTCAAGGTGCTCTCCGTGGCCGATGCGTCGAAGTGGGCCGACGTGATCATGGTGCTCATTCCCGATCAGCACCAGGCCAGGGTCTACAAGGTCGATATCGCGCCGCATCTCACGGCCGGCAAAATGCTGATGTTCGCGCACGGCTTCGCGATCCGGTTCAACTGGATCGTGCCGCCTGCGGATGTCGACGTCACGATGGTGGCTCCGAAGGCGCCCGGTCATCGCGTCCGTGAGGTCTTCAAGGAAGGTGCCGGCACGCCGGGATTGCTCGCCGTGCATCAGGATGTCACCGGGAAGGGGCGCGCGACGGCACTGTCATACGCCAGAGGCATCGGCTGCACGCGCGCCGGCGTCATCGAGACCACCTTTGCGGAGGAGACCGAAACGGATCTGTTCGGCGAGCAGGCCGTGCTGTGCGGTGGCACGAGCGCCCTCGTGAAAGCGGGATTCGAGACCCTCATCGAGGCAGGCTACCAGCCGGAGATCGCCTACTTCGAGTGTCTGCACGAGTTGAAGCTGATCGTCGATCTCATGTATCGCGGCGGTCTGCAGTACATGCGCTACTCGATCTCGGATACCGCCGAATACGGCGACTACGTCGGGGGATCGCGCATCGTCACGGCCGAGACCAAGGCGACGATGAAGCAGATGCTGAAGGAGATCCAGTCCGGCGAATTCGCTAGAAAATGGATCGACGAGAACGAGAACGGGCTGCCGAATTTCAAGAAACTGCGCGAGCAGGATCGCAACCATCCGATCGAGATCGTGGGATCGAAGCTGCGCGACATGATGCCCTTCCTCGATCCGGTGAAACTGCCGCAGCCAGCGACCGTGTGATGAACAAATACTCGTCTCGCGTCACCCAGCCGCGCAGCCAGGGCGCATCACAAGCGATGCTGTACGGCGTCGGGCTCACCGACGCCGACCTGAAGAAGCCGCAAGTCGGCATCTGCAGCATGTGGTACGAGGGCAACACGTGCAACATGCACCTCGATCGGCTCGCAGCGCAGATCAAGGAAGGGGTATCGGCGTCGGGGCTGGTCGGTCTCCGTTTCAACACGGTCGGCGTGAGTGACGGCCTGTCGATGGGAACCGAGGGCATGAGCTACTCGCTGCCTTCGCGCGACCTGATCGCCGACTCCATCGAGACCGTGATGGGCGCACAGTGGTACGACGCGCTCATTACCGTACCGGGCTGCGACAAGAACATGCCGGGCAGCGTCATCGCCATGGCGAGGCTCAACCGCCCCTCGCTGATGGTCTATGGCGGGACCATCCGCGCCGGTCACGCGCAAGGCAAGCCGCGTGACATCATCTCGGCGTTCCAGTCGTACGGCGAGTACCTCGCAGGTACCATCAGCGATGAACAGCGGCTCGACATCGTTCGTCATGCCTGCCCCGGCGCGGGCGCGTGCGGCGGCATGTACACGGCCAATACGATGGCGGTTGCGATCGAGGCGCTCGGCCTTTCGCTTCCGTTCAGCTCGTCGCTTCCGGCCGAAGACGCTGGCAAGGGCGACGAATGCCGGCGCGCCGGTGCCGCCATCCGGGTGCTCCTCGAACGCGACCTGAAGCCGCGAGACATTCTGACGCCCAAGGCGTTCGAGAATGCCATGACCATGATCATGGCTGTCGGCGGCTCGACCAACGCCGTCCTGCATCTGCTGGCGATTGCCAGGGCGGCCGGCGTGAAGCTGGCGCTCGGCGACTTCCAGCACGTCAGCGATCGAGTGCCGCTGCTCGCCGACCTCAAACCAAGCGGCCGGTACGTGCAGGAGGATCTGCATGCGGTCGGCGGCACGCCTGCCGTGATGAAGTACCTGCTCGAGCGCGGCTACCTGCACGGCGACTGCATGACGGTCACCGGACGGACGCTGGCCGAGAATCTCGAGAGCGCCGCACATCTCAAAGCTGGCCAGGAGATCATTCACACGCTCGAAGACCCGGTTTTCGCGCGCGGTCACATCCGCATCCTGCACGGTAACCTCGCGCCGCATGGATCAGTGGCGAAGATCACCGGCAAGGAAGGGGAGCGCTTTTCCGGCGTCGCAAAGGTCTTCGATTCCGAAGAAGCCATGCTCGGCGGCCTCGAAAACAAACAGATCGCCAAGGGCGACGTCGTCGTGATCCGCTACGAGGGTCCGAAGGGCGGGCCCGGTATGCCGGAGATGCTCACGCCGACATCGGCGATCATGGGCGCCGGCCTCGGAGCCGATGTCGCCTTGCTCACCGACGGCCGCTTCTCGGGCGGGTCGCACGGGTTCATCATCGGGCACATCACGCCTGAAGCGCAGGAGGGGGGGCCAATCGCGCTCGTGCGCAACGGCGATCGCATCACGATCGATGCCGCGGCCTGTCAGTTGACGGTCGAGGTCAGCGACGACGAACTGGCACGACGACGGCAGGCGTGGGTTGCGCCTCCGGCCAAGGCAACGAGCGGTGTGCTGGCGAAGTACGTGCGGCTCGTCGGGTCGGCGTCCGAGGGCTGCGTCACGGACTAGAGACATAGAAACTCGGTGCGACGGTTCGACGGCGCGGGAGGCCGACGGTCCGGAGCGATGGTCTGATGGTCCGGTGCGGCGGTCGGGTGGCGCGGTCGAACCATCGGATCGCACCATCGCAGCGTCGCACCATCGCACCGCACGACGCAGACACTACGTTAGAATCCCCGTCCAACGTGACCACATCACTCGGTGCGCGACTCAGCGTCCGCGATTCGCTCGGTCATCGCGTCATCGCGATCGACCGGGCTGTCTTCCGGATCGGCCGCCGCCCCGAAAGCGATCTCGTCCTGAGCGGCGGTCAGGTCTCGCGAGACCACGCCGAGATCGTCCTGGTCGACGGCCACTACGTGCTCCGGGATCGCGATTCCAAGTACGGAACGTACGTCAACGGCGCGCGAGTGATCGAGCAGGCACTCACCCATTCCGACCAGATCGAGTGCGGGCATGGCGGGGCCGCCTTGACGTTTCTCGCGGCGGAGCGCGATTCGCGCGACGACAGCCGTGCCGGCGCGACGGGGGAGCTTCGCCAGCTGGCGACGCTGCTGGCGGCGCTCAAGGCAATGGGGAGTGAGCGGGTGCTCGACGAAGTGCTCGCGGTCGTGCTCGATGCGGCGATCGAAACGACGGGAGCCGAGCGCGGCTTCATCATGCTTGCCGACAAGCAGGGGACGCTCGAGATGACGGTCGCCCGCCGCGCCGGCCGCATCTCTGACGAACCATCAGGGTTCCAGACCAGCCGCAAGATTCCCGAGCAGGTATTCGCCACCGGCCAGTTGCAAGTCGTCGCCGACCTGCTCGCGGGAGACTTGCCGCAATCCCACACGCAGACGATCGGCTTCGGGATCCGTCACGTGCTGTGCGCACCCTTGCGGCTCGTGCGATACGTCGAGCGAAACGAGGAGCGTCCAACCAGCGCGAATATCGGCGTCCTGTATCTGGATAGCAAAGAGCGGGGGAGATTCTCCGCATCGGCGCCGATTGCTCTCGAGACGCTGGCGACCGAAGCCGCAACGGCGATCGAGAACGCCCGCCTGTATCGCGAGTCGATTGAAAAGGCGAGGCTCGATCAAGAGTTGCAGACGGCATCGCGGATTCAGCAGGCGCTGCTCCCGGAACCGCGGCGTGAGGGCTCGTTCTATGTCGCCGTTGGCGCGTCGGTACCGAGCCGCACGATCGGCGGTGACTTTTTCGACTATCTCGAACTCTCCGGAGGCGCGTTCGGTTTTGCGCTGGGCGACGTGACCGGCAAAGGGCCGCCGGCGGCGCTCGTCACGGCCGTGATTCAAGGGATCTTCGGATCTCAGATCGGGAAATCGGTCGCGCCCAACGATCTGATTTCGCTGGTCAACCGCGTGCTCCTGTCACGCCGGATCGAATCGCGACTCGCCACCATCTTCTTCGGCTCGATGACACCGGCCGGGTCGCTGACCTACTGCAACGCCGCGCAGAATCCTCCGTTGCTGTTCGGGGCCAAGAGCTGTGAACGGCTCGAGGTCGGCGGAACGCTCGTGGGCGCGTTTCCCGAGGCAGTGTACGAGCAGGCCGAGCGGCAACTCGAGGCCGGCGACACCATCGTCCTCTTCAGTGATGGCATCGTCGAAGCCATGAACGTCGAGGGAGAGGAATTCGGCGAAGCACGGATCCGCGACACAATCGCGCCGCACGCGCGTGCGCCGGTCGAGACAATCCTGGAGAGACTGCTCAGCGCACTGGAGCGATTCACGCATGGAATTCCGCAGGCGGACGACCTGACGGCCGTCGTCGTCCGCTATCGCCGCTGACCGCGCCGATCGTGGACGTCAGTCTTGCTTCGGCGCCGCCTTCTTCCGCGTGCGCTTGGGCGGTTTGTCGGGTTCGACGGTGGCGGAGCGTTCGAGCTTCACCATCGCCGTGGCGAAACGTCGAAGTCCGTGCTCATCGAAGTCGATGACCGTGTGATGTTCGTCGACGAGCCGAACGGTACCGGTGCCGTACTGCAGTTGAGAGACCCGATCGCCAATCGTAAAACCTCGCACGTCCGCCTCCTGAATGGACACCACAACACCGACCGCTGAAGATCGCGCGTCAGCCCGGTCCTGCTCGACAGACCTGGCAGATGCCTGGCGGGTCCATGACGTGGACCCGCCCGGGTGATGCTTCTTACCAGCGAGGCTCGCTGCGACGCGAGGGACCGCGGTTGCCGTATCCGCCGCCGCCGCCACCGGAACGTGGAACCTGAGGTCGTGCTTCATTCACCGTCAGCCGCCGTCCGCCAAACTGCTGATCGTTCAACTTGGTGATGGCACTCTGGGCGTCGTCGTCAGACGACATCTCGACAAAGGCGAAGCCGCGCGCACGGCCCGTGTCGCGATCCCGCATCACCGTGACGCTCTCGACGTTGCCCGCTTGCGCGAACAGCTCCTGGAGATCCTGCTCGTTGGTTTCGTAGGGAAGGTTGCCGACGTAGAGTTTTCGACCCATCTCACTCGCTCCTGCACGGTAACGTAACAGCGCCTCGCGACGTGCGAGGCTCCACGAAAACCCAGCCTGAGCGACTTCCGCTCGGCTCAACTGCATGCAGGAAGATCAGAGGACGATCAGATCGACGCTGAACGCGATTAGCGGTGGGCTAAGCTTCCGGACGGGCAGTATACACCCGTAGTCAGTGAGTGGGGACTACCAACATAAGGGTATTAGCCCTACTGCTGAGATGGTAGTCGGTATCTCCCGTCGGCAGTCTGCTTGAGAAATCCTTCGTCCACCAGCGTGTTCAACACGCGCACGCATTCGTCGCGGCTGACCTGGAACAGGCGGGCCGCCTGGTCCACGGTCGGCGAGAAACCGCGCATCTCGACAAATTCGCAGCGGATACGATCGGTCACGTCGCCACGCGCCAACGGCTTGCGCGGCTTCGCAGGCATCGGCAACGCTCTGAATTGAATATCGGCGAGGGATTGCGGGAAGTGAGATGCTTTCGTTGCGCGCACGGGCATAAGACCTCCCCTGCGATTAGTTCCACTTCGACAATACGCCCCAACCTTTGTTGCGTCAAGGCCGGGGATTCGTCACTCGTGATATCACTAAAGGTGAGGTGCCGCCTGCAGATGATGGAGAAGTGTGCATGAACCGGCTCCTCACGGTTGCGATCGTCGCCGCGGGCGTTCTCAGTCTGAGCGCATCCGCACAACAACCAATCTTTCGCGGCACGAGCGACGCAGTACGCGTTTTCGTGACAGTGACCGACCGGGACGGCCGTCTCATCACGTCGCTCGAGCAGAAAGATTTCGAAGTTCGTGACGAAGGCAAGCCGCAGCCCATCACGCTTTTCGACAACACTCCTCAGCCAGTGCGACTGATCGTGATGCTCGACGTGTCTGGCAGCATGGAAGGGAACCTCTCGCTGCTGCGAGCCGCGTCCAATCAACTCTTCGCGCGGCTGGGAGAGAACGACGTCGTGCGTGTAGGGACATTCGGGCGCGAAGTCAGCATCAGTCCCGCGTTTACCCGCGACGTGGGCGAGCTGCGGAACGCGCTGCCGACCGTCATCGCGTCGGACGCGCCGACTCCCCTTTGGCGCGCCCTCGATGACGCGATCGGAAAATTCAAAGACGACGGGGAAGGGCGATCGGTCATTCTGGTCCTGAGCGACGGAAAGGACAGCGGTCCCACGGGATTCGGCCAGCCGTTCGTCAGCCAGGCGGAGATCATCGATCACGCCCGCGGCCAGGATGTGATGGTCTATGGCGTCGGGATGCGCAGCAGAGGCAACCGGCCACCCGGTGCGTTCGGGCCGGGCGGTCTCCAGGCTGCGCTGATGGCCGATCTGCCGGACCCAGGCCTGGCGCTGGTATCAGAGCAGACCGGCGGCGGATATACCGAGATTCGTCCGACGGAAGACCTCGGTGCGGCGTTCGCCCGCGTCGTCGACGAATTGCACAGCCAGTACCTGCTCGGGTTTGCGCCACCCAAGCGAGACGGCAAGGTTCACAACGTCGAGGTGCGGATGCTGTCGCAAAAGGGACTCAAACCGCGCGCGCGCAAGAGTTACGTCGCGCCGAAAGAGCGTCCGTAAGTCGAAGACGCGTCCGCCTGCCGGATGGCGCGGACGGCCTGCTCAATTCACACCTGGTGGCAACGGAGTGGCGTCGTCAGGCGCGTGCGCAACAGGGGGGACGCCGAGTATCTGCCGCAATTCGTCGCCTTCCATGACCTCGACGTCCAGCAGGCGACGTGTGACGCTTTCGAGCTGATCGCGGTGCCCGGTGAGGATGCGCCGAGCCTCACCGTGGGCGTCCGTCATGATTCGCTTGACTTCGGCATCGATCAAGCGCGCCGTGTCCTCGGCATAGGCGCCACGCTCGGGTCCCATCGGGATATCGAGGAACTTGTTGCGCTTGTGCCCATCGTAGTTGATGGCGCCGAGTGAGTCGCTCATGCCCCATTCGGTGACCATCGCGCGGGCGATATCGGTCGCACGAAGCAGATCGTTCTGTGCGCCGGTCGAGATCTCGCCGAGTGCGATCTCTTCGGCCGTCCGTCCTCCCAACAGTACCGCCAGCTGTGCAAGCAGATCTTTCCGCTGCATCAGATACCGGTCCTCGAGCGGCAGCTGCATCGTGTACCCGAGCGCGCCGAAACCGCGCTGGACGATCGAGATTTTGTGGACTGGATCCATTCCCGGAATCGCAGTCGCCACGATGGCGTGCCCGGATTCGTGATAGGCAACGATCTCGCGCTCCTTCCGGCTCATCACGCGCTTCTTCTCGAGGCCTGCGATGAGACGATCGATCGCTTCGTCGAAGTCCGACATGTCGACCGAAGTCTTGTCCTTGCGCGCGGCCAGCAGCGCGGCTTCGTTGACCAGATTCGCGAGATCCGCGCCCGCGAAGCCGGCGGTTCGCGCCGCCACGACTCGCAAGTCGACCGCGGGAGCGAGCTTGACCTGCTTGGTGTGAATTCTCAGCACCTCTTCGCGCCCCTTCACGTCGGGCTTGTCGACGAGGACCTGGCGATCGAATCGGCCGGGGCGGAGCAGCGCCGGATCGAGCACCTCCGGACGATTGGTCGCCCCCATGATGATGATGGCTTTGCGTGAATCGAAGCCGTCCATTTCCGCGAGCAGCTGGTTGAGCGTCTGCTCGCGCTCCTCGTGCGACCCCATCGGGCTCTGGACACGCGCGCGGCCGAGCGCGTCGAGTTCATCGATGAAAATGATGCAGGGTGCTTTCGCCTCGGCTTGCGAGAACAGATCGCGCACCCGCGCGGCACCGACGCCCACGAACATCTCCACGAACTCCGAGCCGCTCAGACTGAAGAAGGGAACCTTCGCCTCGCCGGCGACCGCGCGTGCCAGCAGCGTCTTGCCAGTCCCGGGCGGTCCCACCAGGAGCACACCCTTGGGGATGCGGCCGCCGAGCGTCGTGTACTTCCGCGGGTTGCGCAGGAACTCGACGATCTCCTTCAGCTCCTGCTCGGCCTCGTCGACGCCGGCGACGTCGGCGAAGCTCACCTTCACGTCGTCTTCGGCGAACACGCGATGTTTGCTGCGCGCAAACGACATGACGCCGCCTTCGGCCCCGCCGATGCGGCGCGAGAAGTAACTCCAGATGACGAAGATGAAGACGAGCGGCAGGATCCAGCCGAGGATCTCGGGCAGCCACCGGCTGACGAACTCACCGGTGTACTTCACGCCGGTCGCGTCGAGATCCTCGAGCAGCTTCGGATCTTCGATTCTGGTCGTGCTGAAATTCTTGGTGCCGTCGTTCTCGCGCTTCAGCGTGCCCCGGATGGTCTGCTCACCGACATAGACCTCGGCGACCTGGCCTGCGCGCACAGCGGTCTTGAACTCGCTGTACGAGAGCTGCCGCCCGGTCGGCGCCAGGAACCACGTCTGGACCAGGATGAGCAGCAGGAGTCCGCCAAGGAAATACCAGATCGGTCCCCCGGCACGCCCGCTCGCCCGGAGCGAACGCCGCTCACCTGGCCGCTTATCGCGCGGGTTCAGCCCGGAGCCCCCACCACGCACGGCGCGATGGGGTGGCAGACCGGGAGGGATTCGGAGATTTGCCAATATTTCCTCAAGCAGCCACCGACTGCTTCTTCTGGAACTTCAGTTCATTGTCACCCATATCGACCAGCACCGAGTCGCCCTCGCGGAAGTCACCCTCCAGTACCCGCATGGCCAGCGGATCCAGCACGCGGCGCTGAATGGTCCGCTTCAATGGGCGGGCGCCGAACATCGGATCGAACCCTTCGGCCACGAGGAAGCGGCGAGCCGTATCGGTCAGCTCGACGTGAATCTTCCGCTCTTCGAGCCGCTTGAGCAGTGCTCGGATCTGGATGTCCACGATCCGTTTGAGGTGCTCGACCCCCAGTGAGTGGAAGAAGATGATCTCGTCCACGCGGTTGATGAACTCGGGGCGGAAATGCTGGCGCAGCGCCTCGGTCACCTGTCTCCGGACGCCCTCCGGCAACTCGTCGCGGTCGGAGCCCTGTTGTGCCTCGGCGATGAACTGGCTGCCCAGATTCGACGTCATGATGACGACGACGTTCTTGAAATCGACGGTCCGTCCCTTGCCGTCAGTCAGTCGTCCATCATCGAGGAGTTGCAGCAGGACGTTCAGCACCTCCGGATGGGCCTTTTCGATCTCGTCGAACAGGACGACCGCGTACGGACGTCGACGGACGGCTTCCGTGAGTTGACCGGCTTCGTCGTAGCCGACGTATCCGGGCGGCGCCCCGATCATGCGGGACACGGTGTGCTTCTCCTGGTACTCCGACATGTCGATCCGGATCATGGCGTGCTCATCGTCGAACAGGAACTCGGCGAGGGCGCGCGCCAGCTCGGTCTTGCCGACACCCGTCGGCCCCAGGAAGATGAAACTGCCGAGTGGCCGGTTCGGATCCTGCAGCCCTGCCCGCGCCCGGCGGATGGCATTGGCCACCGCCCTGATGGCTTGGTCCTGACCCACCACGCGCTCGTGGAGGCGGGCTTCCATGTGAATCAGCTTCTGAATCTCGCCCTCCATCAAGCGGCTGACCGGGATGTTGGTCCACTTCGCGACGACTTCAGCGATGTCCTCTTCGTCGACCTGCTCTTTGAGCATGCGCGGCGTTTTGGTCTCGCCGTCACTTGCGGCGTCGCCCGCAGTGATCCGCTTCTCGAGCTCCGGAATCCGTCCGTACTGGAGCTCCGATGCTTTCGCATAGTCGCCCACACGCTGCGCCATCTCCAACTCGATGCGCGCATCTTCGAGCTGTTGTTTCAGATCGCTCGTGCCCTGCAGCGTATCCTTCTCGTTCTGCCACTGCGTCTGCAGCCGGGTCTGCTCCTCTTTGAGGTTGGCCAGCTCCCGCTCGAGTTTCGACAGGCGATCCTTCGATGCCGGATCGGTTTCCTTGCGCAGCGCCTCGCGCTCGATTTCGAGCTGCATGATCCGGCGCCGCACTTCGTCGAGCTCGGCGGGCATCGAATCGATTTCCATGCGCAGCTTCGACGCCGCCTCGTCCACCAGGTCGATGGCCTTGTCGGGCAGGAACCGATCGCTGATGTAGCGGTGCGACAGCACCGCGGCCGCCACGAGCGCGGCGTCCTTGAACCGGACTTTGTGATGAATCTCGTAGCGCTCGCGCAGACCGCGAAGAATCGAGATCGTGTCCTCGACGGTCGGTTCGCCCACCATGACCGGCTGGAAGCGGCGTTCGAGCGCGGCGTCCTTCTCGATGTGCTTTCGATACTCGTCGATGGTGGTGGCGCCGATGGTGTGCAGCTCGCCGCGGGCGAGCATCGGCTTCAGCATCTGCGACGCGTCCATCGCGCCCTCGGCGGCACCGGCGCCGACCACGGTGTGCAGCTCGTCGATGAAGAGGACGATCTGTCCTTGCGATTCCGTGATTTCCTTGAGCACCGCCTTGAGTCGCTCTTCGAACTCCCCACGGTACTTCGCTCCCGCAACCAGCGCACCCATGTCGAGGGCAAAGATCTTCTTGTCCTTCAGCCCCTCGGGAACGTCGCCACGGACAATGCGCTGCGCCAGTCCTTCGACAATGGCCGTCTTGCCAACGCCGGGCTCGCCGATCAAGACCGGATTGTTCTTGGTGCGGCGTGACAGAACCTGGATGACTCGTCGCACTTCCTCGTCGCGGCCGATCACCGGATCCAGTTTGCCGCTCCGGGCGAGCTGCGTGAGATCGCGGCCGTATCGGGTGAGCGCTTCGTACGTCGATTCGGGATTCTGCGAGGTCACGCGCTGGTTGCCGCGTACTTCGGTCAGCGCCTTGTAGAGCACGTCCTTGCTGACGCCAAGGCGCTGCAGCAGCTGGGCCGCTGGCGAACGGCCTGCTTCCGTGGCGAGGGCCAGCAACAGATGTTCGGTGCTGACGTACTCGTCCTGCAGACGCGTCGCCTCGGCCTGCGCCGAATCGACGATCAACTTCATGCGAGGCGAGAGCCGCACCTCACCGCCGTAGGCCTGCGGGATTGCCTTCAACAGCGCACGCGCTTCGGTCGCGACGCGCGCCGGATCGAGCGCAATCTTTTGCAGCACCGACGGGACGATGCCGCCGGATTGTTCGACGAGGGTGACGAGCAGATGCTCCGGCGTCACCTCCGAGTGGTTGTACTCCGTCGCGAGATTTTGCGAGGCGAGGATGGCCTCCTGCGCCTTTTCAGTCAGTTTGTTCAAGTTCATGGCTGTCGTGCTCACGCCGCGCTGTGCGTCTTGCTGTCGTCGCCGCCCAATTTCCGGAGCGCTTCGAAGTGCTCACGCTCTTTCTCGCTGAGCGTCGTAGGAAGTTGGACGTCCACCCGGGCGTAGAGGTCCCCGGTGTCATCGGTCTTTCCCACGGCCGGCATGCCGTACCCTTTGAGGCGGAACAGCTGGCCGTTCTGAGTCAATGGTGGAATCCGCAATCGTGCGGGCTTGCCCGAGAGTGTCTGTACGTTCGCCTCCCCCCCGAGCACCGCCGTAGTCAACGCAACCGGTGACTTGACGTAGAGGTCGCGCCCCTTCCGTTCGAACACCGGGTGCGGCACCAGGCGCACGCGGAGATAGAGATTTCCCGACTCGGCGCCGCCGACTCCCTGCTCGCCTTCGCCGCTGACGCGTACGCGCGAGCCGTCAGTCACACCTGGAGGAATCCTGACATCGACGTGTTTCACCTGGCCGTCATGCCGCAGCATCAGCCGGCGCGTCGCGCCGTGATAGGCATCCTCCAGGCCCAGTTCGATCTCGTTCTCGACGTCGCGCCCGGCACGCCGACGTCCGCGCCGTCCGCGAGCGTCGTGGGTCTCTGTCGCGCCGCCGAAACCGCCGCCACCACCGAAGAAGGTGGTGAAGAAATCGGAGAACGGGTTCGAGTCGCCGAACAAGTCTTCCATCTCTTCCGGCGTCATCGTGCGGTAGTTCGCGCGCGCGCCACCTCCCGGCGGTGGACCCCAGGCTCCGCCGAACGGCTGTCCTCCGCTTCGCGCCTGCTGTTCGTACATCCGCCAGTTGGCACCGAGCTCGTCGTACTTCTT
>JBKPNV010000300.1:0-10314 GCA_046732795.1 Acidobacteriota bacterium | reverse complement strand
TCGGGCGAAAGCCCAAAGCGCGAGTGATATAATTTCTCGATCCCTACGCGCAAAATCCGCAATTCTCTTGGAGTTTGAAGGGTTTGAGCCTGCTGGCCATGGGAGTAATGGAGATCTGATGTCAGCGACCGACACGGCCGTCCAAGAAGTCGGCCTACGCCCAACCACAGAACGCATCGTCAACGATTTCGCCATTCAAGTTGCCACTGTCAACGGATCGGGCAGCCAGACCGCGAACCTCGTCCTTTTACGGTCGATCTTCCAGATGGGCGTGCCCGTATCCGGCAAGAACATGTTTCCGTCGAACATTGCCGGGCTGCCCACGTGGTACACCATCCGCGCGAGCGCCAAGGGATACATCGGGAGAAAAAAAGAGGTCGACTTCCTCGTCGCAATGAATCCGGAAACGGCGCGAGAGGATGTGCTCACCCTCGCGCCCGGAGCCGCCGTCGTCTACGACGAGCCGCTCAAGCTGAACGCGCTGCGGACCGACCTCGTCTTCTATCCCGTCCCGTTCGATAAGTTGATGACGGGGATTACGCACGACGCCAAGCTGCGGCGCCTCGTGCGCAACATGGTCTACGACGGCGTCCTCTCCCGTCTGCTCTCGATCGACATGGGCCAGATGGAAAAGGCGCTGAAGAAGCAGCTCGGCAAGAAGCAGAAGGCGATCGAGCTGAACACCGCGGCCCTCAAGGCCGGCTATGACTTCGCGGAGGCGAGCCTCCCCAAGCAGGATCCGTTCGCCATCGAGCCGATGGACAAGACGGCCGGTCAGATCCTCATCGAGGGGAACGCGGCTGCCGCCATTGGCTGCATGATGGCCGGCGTCACCGTCGTCGCGTGGTATCCCATTACACCTTCGTCTTCGCTGCCGGAAGCGCTCATCGATTACCTCAAAAAATATCGACGCGACCCGCAAACGGGCAAGACGACCTACGCAGTGGTGCAAGCCGAAGACGAGCTCGCCGCGCTCGGAATGGTGATTGGCGCAGGATGGGCGGGCGCGCGAGCGATGACCTCAACAGCGGGCCCTGGCGTGTCGCTCATGGCAGAATTCGCCGGGCTTGGCTATTACGCCGAAGTGCCGGCCGTGATTTTCGACATTCAACGGGCGGGGCCATCAACCGGACTTCCGACGCGCACTGGCCAGCAGGACATTCTGTCCACTGCCATCCTGTCGCATGGGGACACGAACCATCCGCTGCTCCTCCCGTCGTCGGTCACAGAGTGCTACACGATGGCGATCGAGGCGTTCGATCTGGCCGAGCAGCTGCAGCAGCCCGTGTTTGTGATGTCGGATCTCGACCTCGGCATGAACACATGGATGGCGCAGCCTTTCGAGTACCCGACGACGCCGTTCAAGCGCGGCAAGCGGCTCGACGCCGAGACGCTGAAGAGCCTCGGTCAATTCGGCCGTTATCGTGACGTCGACGGAGACGGCATCCCGTACCGCACAGTGCCTGGCGATGGGCTGCCTTCATACTTCGCGCGTGGCTCCGGCCACAACGAGCAGGCCCTTTACAGCGAACGGGCCGACGACTACACGAGGAATCTGGACCGGTTGTCGCGAAAATTCCAGACAGCGAAGACGATGATGCCCAAGCCCGAGGTCGACACGACCCCCGAAGGGCGCATCGGGATCATCGCCTACGGGACGACGCACTGGGCGATCGTCGAATCGCGAGACCAGCTCAAGGCGGAACGCGGCATCAATACGTCATATCTGCGTCTCAGGGCGTATCCATTCAGCCAAGAGCTGAACGATTTCATCGATCAGCACGATCGTGTTTACGTGGTCGAGCAGAATCGAGACGCGCAGATGCTGTCGCTGCTGCGGATCGATCTGACGCCCGATCGTGTGGTCAAGCTGCGCAGCATTCGTCACTATGCCGGGCTGCCGATCGACGGCCGATCGGTGACGTCAGAGTTGTTGAGGCAAGAAGGTATTTCGGACCCCGTTTCCAAGGCAGCGGGCCTCGGGACCGTTGGCGCCGACTGACCGGAGAGCGGAGGCTTTCAGCCTCCGCGACAGCATGGAGACACAGGGAATGTCGACACCGACACAGCCAACACCAGCGCCAGGGAAGAAGCTCAATCGAATCGGACTCGAGCCGGTAGCCTATCGCGGCAGCAAGACCACGCTGTGCGCTGGATGCGGTCACAACGCCATTACCGAGCGCATCATCGACTCGTTCTGGGAACTGGGCGTCAGCCCGGATCAGGTCCTCAAGCTTTCGGGGATCGGGTGCTCGAGCAAGAGCCCGGCGTACTTTCTGAACCAGTCGCACGGCTTCAACTCGGTGCACGGCCGCATGCCGTCGGTGGCGACCGGCGCGATTGTCGCGAATCGCAAGATGATCGCGATTGGCATCAGCGGCGACGGCGACACGGGCGCGATCGGCATCGGGCAGTTCGTCCACCTGATGCGCCGCAACCTGCCGATGGTCTACATCATCGAAGACAACGGCTGTTACGGCCTGACGAAGGGGCAATTCTCGCCCACCGCGGACCTCGGCTCGAAGCTCAAGACCGGCGTCATCAACGACTTGCCTCCGATCGACACGTGCGCGCTGGCGATCGAGCTCGGCGCGTCGTTCGTCGCGCGGTCCTTCTCGGGCGACCCGAAACAGCTCAAGGCCATTCTCAAGGCGGCGCTCAGTCATCGCGGCACGGCAATGATCGACGTGCTGTCGCCATGCGTGACGTTCAACGATCACGATGGATCGACCAAGAGCTACTCGTACGCAAAGGATCACGAGGAGCCGTTGGCGGACCTGAGCTTCGTGCCATTCTTCGAAGACATCACGATCGACTACGACCCCGGCACGTCGACGACGGTGAGCCTGCACGATGGCTCGAAGATCGTGTTGACGAAAATGACAGAGGACTACAACCCCACCGATCGGCTCCGCTCGCTGCAGTTGCTGCGTGAGACGGCGATGCGGAACGAATTCGCAACGGGTATCCTTTACGTAGAACCGGACAAACCCGACTTCATCGACCTTCTTGGTCTCGTGGACGAGCCGCTGGCGCATCTCGACGAGTCGCGGACGCGGCCGGGGAAGGCGGCGCTCGACGAGATCATGGAGAGCTTCCGGTAGAATCTCCCGGGACTCGGGCTCGCGGCTCGGGATTCCAACGAACGTGGTGTCACGCGCGGGCTGAAGCCCGCGCTCTACGGTACGGTAACGGTTTCACAGAGCGGAGGCTTCAGCCCCCGCGTAGCAATCAGACGAGGAGCAGTAGTGAACGGCTATCTGCCAGTCGTCATCTATCTCGGTATCATCGTGGCTTTCGCCGTAGTGTCGCTCATCGCGGCGCGCGTGCTCGGCCCCGGCCGCCCCTTCGCGGCCAAGCTCGAAAGCTACGAATGCGGCGCTGAACCCATCGGCGAAGCGTGGGTGCAGTTTCCCGTCGGGTTCTATCTCGTCGCGCTCGTCTTCATCGTTTTCGATGCACTGGCGGTGTTTCTCTTCCCCTGGGCGCTCGCCATCCGTCAACTCGGGGCGTGGGGTATCCTTGCGATGCTCATGTTCCTCTCAATCCTGCTCCTTGGCTGGGTCTACGCGTATCGGGAGCGCATTCTCGAGTGGAAATAAAATCCCCCGTCCCGGTCATCCCGGCGCCAGTCTGGCGGAACATCAAGGATCTTCAGGAATACGAACGGCTGCGACAGCAGCGGCCTGAGGGCGATAAGCATTCTGCGCTCTTCGAGTCGGTGACCGAGGGTATCCACAGTTTTCCGGGCGGGTTCGTCGTCACCACAGCCGCCGACGCATTTCTGAACTGGGCGCGCAAGTCGTCGGTCTGGCCGGTGACCTTCGGATTGGCGTGCTGCGCCATCGAGATGATGGCGACGTTTGCGTCTCGCTTCGACGTGGAACGCCTGGGCATGGTGCCGTGGGCCTCGCCCCGTCACTCGGACCTGATGATCGTGTCGGGCACGGTGACGATCAAGATGGCGCCGATGCTCCTGCGCATCTATGACCAGATGCCCGATCCGAAGTGGGCGGTGTCGATGGGTTCGTGCGCCAACTCCGGCGGGCCATTTCGGCACGGCTACCACGTGGTGAAAGGCGTCGACCGCGTGATCCCAGTCGATGTCTACGTGCCCGGCTGCCCGCCGCCGCCAGAGTCGTTGCTGAACGGGCTGCTGCTTCTGCAGGAGCAAATCTCCCACTTCCGCCGCACCGGAAGCCGCGCGGCGCCGAATCCGAAGGTCGACTGACGCCGTGACACGCCCCCAGGCCGCCAGTCTCATCAGTCAACACTTCGCAGGTGCGCAGGTCCAGGGCGATGCGCCATTCGTCGTCACGCTCCCCGTCGAACAGTGGCAATCGTTTGCGCGATTTGCCAAGGACACACTGGGGTGTCGTTTCTTCTCTTTCTCCTCGGCCGTCGATTGGAAAGAGCAAGGCCTCGAGCTGGTTGCCAGAATCGACAACCTCGACGACGGGGTTGCCGTCTTGATGAAGGCAAGGCTGGCGCCAGGCGCTTCCGAATGTCCATCGCTCGTGCCCGTGTTCCGCGGCGCCAACTGGATGGAACGCGAATGCTACGACATGTTCGGCATTCGCTTCGCAGGACATCCCGACCTGCGCCGCATTCTCCTCGGCGATGACTGGGTGGGGCATCCGCTGCTCAAGTCGTACGCGGTGGACACTCCGTATCCGCCATACAGGTAATGGCTACTCCGGCACTGACACACGTCGAGCTCGACTACGCTGGCGGCGAGCGCCTGACGATGAACATGGGACCGCAGCACCCGTCGGCCCATGGTGTGTTTCGGGCGATCCTCACGCTGGAAGGCGAGACCGTCGTCGGCGTCGATGCTGTCATCGGTTACCTCCATCGCTGTCATGAGAAGCTGGCCGAGACACTGACCTACGCGCAGTACCCGTCGATCGCGTCGAAAACCGATTACGTTGCCGCAATGACGAGCGAGTTCGCCTACGTCCTCGCCGCGGAGGAGATCGGCAAGATCGACGTGCCCAGACGCGCGCAGTATCTCCGTGTCATCACCGCGGAATTACAGCGCGTCGCCTCGCACCTGCTGTGGCTGGGTACGTGGTGCATGGACATGGGCGGTGCGCTCGGCGGCGGGGCGACCATCTTTCTCTACTGCATTCGCGAGCGCGAGCTCATCCTCGACCTGTTCGAATCGCTCGTCGGGGCGCGCCTGCTCTACGGGTTCTATCAGGTCGGCGGCGTTCGTTACGACATTCCATCGGGCTGGGCCGAGTCGTGCCGCCAGACGATCGACCTCATCGATCAACGAATCGGAGAGTACGAAGGTCTGCTCGAGGAGAATCCGTTCTTCCTCGCGCGCGCGCAGGGCGTAGGCGTGATCTCGCGTGATCTCGCCGAAGATGTCGGCATAGCGGGACCGCTGCTGCGCGGCTCTGGCGTGCAGTTCGACCTGCGGCGTGCAGCCGCGTACTCGTCCTATCAGGACTTCCAGTTCAAGATTCCGACAGAGATACAAGGCGATTGCTTCGCGCGTTATCGCGTGCGCATGGCGGAATTCCGTGAATCGATCCGTATCGTCCGGCAGGCGCTCGATAGCCTGCCTGAGGGTCCGATCTCGTCGCGCCCGGGGCTGAAATCGGTCGCCCAGGTGCGGATCCCGAAAGGCGAAGCCTACGCGCGTGTGGAGGGACCGCGCGGCGAGGTGGGCTGCTACATGGTCGCTGACGGGAGCGCCAAACCGTATCGCATGAAATGGCGCGGCGCGTCGTTCTCCAATCTGGCCGTGCTGCCGCATATCATTCCCGGGCACAAGGTGGCCGACGTCGTAGCAATCATGGGTTCGGTTGATCCCGTCTTCGGCGAGGTGGATCGGTAATGACATCGCGACTCGGAACTCGGGAATCGGGACTCGGCATTCGGATTGCGGGATTCGGGAGATTCGAGGTTCGTTGATGCCGGCATGGATCGCACCGGTAATCGCGCCGTTCATCGTGCTCAACGTCGTCATCGGCATCGTCACGTATGTGACGCTGCTCGAGCGCAAGTTCGCGGCTCGGATGCAGTCGCGCATCGGACCTTATCGCGTCGGCCCGCATGGACTGCTGCAACCGATTGCCGATGCGCTGAAGCTGATGATGAAGGAAGACGTGGTGCCGACGGCGGCCGACCGCCGCGTGTTCAATCTGGCGCCGATCGTGTTCCTCATCCCGTGCATGCTGATCTTCGCCACCATCCCGTTCGCCCCGGGACTGGGAGTGGCCGACCTGAACATTGGCATCCTGTTCTTCCTGGCAGTGTCCTCGATGGAAATCGTCGGCCTGTTCATGGCCGGCTGGGGATCGAACAACAAGTACGCCCTGCTCTCGGCCATGCGCGCCGTCAATCAGATCATCTCCTACGATCTCCCTTTCATCTTCTCGGCGCTCGTGCCGGTGATGCTTGCCGGTTCTCTCAAGCTCTCGGATATCGCCGCCGCGCAAAGCGGTCTGTGGTTCGTGTTCTATCCGGTGATCGGGCAGCTCGCCTTCCTCGCGTTCGTTGTCTCGACGCTCGCGGCTGAGAACCGGGTGCCTTTCGACATTCTCGAAGCCGAGTCAGAGCTGGTGGCTGGATTCCGCGTCGAGTACTCGGGCATGAAGTTCGCGCTCATCCAGCTCGGTGAGTACGCCCACATGGTAGGGTCGTCCTTTCTTGGGGCGCTGCTGTTTCTCGGCGCGTGGGCAGGACCGGGGCCGGAATGGATGGGACCGATCTGGTTCCTGCTCAAGGCGATGTTCATCTTCCTGCTGGTGACGTGGGTACGTTGGAGCTTCGTGCGCATTCGTGTCGATCAGATTCTGGCGCTGTCGTGGAAGGTCCTGTTGCCGATGACGCTGGCGTTGCTGATCGCCACGTCCATCGTCGTGGTCTGGAGGCACAGTGGCGCTGCCTGATACCCGCTCGAGCAACGGCACCGAGATCGGCGCGCTCCTGAAGGCCGTCCTCACGGCAATGCGGGTGACGTTCCTCAACCTGTTCCGCAAGCCGGTCACCGTCCACTACCCGGATGTCACGCGCAAGTATCCCGAGCGCTATCGCGGTCTGCTCGCCCTCGTGTACGACAAGGAAACAGGCGAAGAAGCCTGCATCGGCTGCCGCTTGTGCGAGTATGTCTGCCCTCCGGCCGTCATCAAGGTCGAGATGTTGAAGAGCGAGAAGCGGAACTACGCCAAGACGTTCACGCTCGAGCTCTACGCCTGCGAATTCTGCGAGCTGTGCGTGCAGGTCTGTCCCACCGACGCCATCGTCATGACGCGTTCGTTCGACATGCCGACCGCGGATCGCCGGGAGATGCTGCTCGACAAAGACCGCCTGCACGCGCTTGGTCTTCAGCATCAGCCGTCCTGGGCCACCGGCAACCTGCTGCGCGACATGCAGGGTCCGCCCAAGCAGGCGCGAGCTGAAGCGCATGCCAAGAAGGAAGAAGAAGCGCCCAAGGTGGGAGGCGCGGCCTAGTGGCAGAAGCGTTCGCCTTCTGGAGTCTCGCCGTGGTGCTGGTCGGGTCGGCGCTTGCGGTCGTCCTGTCCAAGAACCTTTTTCATTCGGTGCTCTGGCTGGCGCTCGCGTTAACAGGAACGGCCGGTGTGTTTCTCCTGCTCGAAGCCGAATTCCTGGCAGCGGTGCAGCTTCTGCTCTACGCGGGCGGGGTCGTCACCATCGTCGTGTTCGCGATCGTGGTGACCGAGCGCCTGGTTGGCGAACGCATCACGCAGACGAATCGTCGCATCGCCGCCGGCGCCGTGATCGCGGTGGCATTCGTCGGGTTCATCGTCAATTTCATCTCCCAGCAGCCGCTGGCGGCAACGCGGCAGCCGTTGGCGGCAGATCTGACACGCACGCTCGGCGAGGGTGTGCTCACGAGATTCGTGCTGCCGTTCGAGTTGCTCGGCGTGCTGATGCTCGCGGCGATGCTTGGAGCCGTGTACTTCGCCCGTCCTGAGGATTGACGATGAGTTCACGGCAATTGTTCTCTGTGCCTCGGTGCCTCGGTGTGACGTATTCCATGGTCGACGGGCGCAGGTAGCGAATATGGGATTACAGGCCTATCTCACCCTCGCCGCGATGGTCTTCGGCATCGGCCTGTTTGGAGTCGTGACGCGCCGCAACACGATCGGGATCCTGCTCGGCATCGAGCTGATGATGAATGCCGTCAACATCAACCTGGTCGCGTTCGCACGATTCAGCGGCAGCGAGATCGGGATGATCTTCACCGTGTTTGCGATCTGCATCACCGTGGCTGAAGCAGCAATGGGGCTGGCCATTGTCATCCTGTTGTTTCGGATCCGCCGCACGGTGATGGCGGACCATCTCGATCTCCTCAAAGGCTGATGGGCAGCGGCTACCTGACTCTCATCGCGCTCCTGACGCCGGCGACAGCGTTCCTGGTGCTGGCTCTCGTGGCACCGCTTCGACGGGCGGGAAGACCGGCAGCATACGTCTCGATCCTCGGCGCCGCGGGCTCGCTCGCGGCTGCGATCGCGGGATGGCGCGGCTACGACGGCGCCATCACACGACTGGCGTGGGAGTGGTTGCCAAGCCCGGGGAAGCCGCTCGCCACGATTGGCGTCCTCGCCGACGAAACGTCCACGATCATGCTGGTCCTCGTCGCGCTCGTCGCGTTCCTGGTCCAGGTGTACTCGCTGTCGTATCTGAGCGAGGAGCCGCCACGCGGACTCGGACGCTACTACACCTATCAATCGCTCTTCGCGTTCTCGATGATGGGGCTGGTGCTCGCACCGAACCTGCTGCAACTCTTCATCTGCTGGGAACTGGTCGGCCTCTGCTCGTATCTGCTGATTGGCTTCTGGTATCAGAAGCCCGAGGCTGCGCGCGCGGCGGTCAAAGCCTTCTGGACCACCAAGGCGGGTGACGTCGGACTCCTGATCGGCATCGTCATGCTCTGGAAGGTGTCAGGCACCTTCGACCTTGGCGAGTTGCGATTAATGGTCTCCAGCAACCAACTGCCACTCGCCGGCCTCTCGATCATCACCTTCTGCATCTATCTCGGTGCGATGGGCAAGTCGGCGCAGTTCCCGCTGCATGTGTGGTTGCCCGATGCGATGGAAGGTCCGACACCGGTGTCGGCGTTGATTCATGCCGCGACCATGGTGACGGCGGGGGTGTATCTGCTGCATCGAACGGCGTGGCTGTTTGCGTTGACGCCGGATGTGCTGCTCATCGTCGCGTGGATTGGAGCGTTCACCGCGCTGCTCGCGGCGGTGCTCGCGTGCGTGCAGGACGACATCAAACGTGTGCTGGCCTACTCCACGGTTTCGCAGCTCGGTTACATGATGACGGCGATCGGCGCCGGCGTCTCGGTAGCAGGCTTCTTCCATCTTCTGACGCACGGCCTGTTCAAGGCGTTGCTGTTCCTCGGTGCCGGTGCGGTGATTCATGCCGTCGGCAGCAACGATCTGTCGCGCATGGGAGGTCTCGCTCGCCGCATGCCACAGACCGCGATCGTCTTCATCGTCGGCACCTTGTCGCTCGCGGGTATTCCGCTGTTCGGCGGGTTCCTGTCGAAGGAAGAGATCCTCGGCTCGGTGTGGGCTGGTGGTCTGGCCGGTCCGTTTGCGTTGCTGATGCTGGTGGCGTTCCTCACGGCTTTCTACATGTTTCGCGTCGTCTTTCTGGCGTTCTTTGCCACTCCCGCGGTGCGCCCAGCAGTCGCGGTGGCCGGCTTCAGTCCGTTGCCTGGTGGCGGCCACCACGTAGAACATGGGTCTCACCAGCACGATCCGCCGGCGCCTATGCTGTTGCCGCTCTGGATTCTCGCGGCGCTGTCGTTCGGAGTTGGCGTTTACACGACGCTGGCAGGCTCTAGCCTCCTTCTGGGACCCGCTGCCGAGGGGGCCGCTGAACACGCAGCCCCTGGCTGGCTGACGCCGGCCGCAGTGGGCGTGGCCATCGCCGGCATCGCGTTGGCGTGGCTGACGTATCAGACAGGCACCATCAGGGCGTCCACGCTCGCGTCGCTCTTTGGACCGATTCGTACCGCCGCGCTCAAGAAATTCTGGATCGACGATCTCTTCGAGGGTGTGGTCGCCGCCGCGACTCTCGCGTTTTCGCGCCTGATCGGCTGGATCGATCGCTACCTGGTCGACGGCGTGCTCAACGTGCTGAGCGCGTGGACGGTGACGACCGGCGACGAGATGCGATCTATTCAGACCGGCCGTGCGCAGGATTACGTCTATGGTCTGGCAGTTGGGCTTCTTCTCTTACTCGTCTGGGTGCGCTGGTCGCTGACGTGAACGGACTTCCGATTCTCTCCGTAATGACGTGGGCGCCGTTTGTCGCGGCGGT
>JBKPNV010000299.1:0-3585 GCA_046732795.1 Acidobacteriota bacterium | reverse complement strand
GCGATTATCAAGGTCGGTGCGGCCACCGAAACCGAAATGAAGGAGAAGAAGGCGCGCGTCGAAGATGCGATGCACGCGACGAAGGCCGCCGTGGAGGAGGGAATCGTCGCGGGCGGCGGCGTCGCACTCCTGCGTGCAGGCACTGCGCTCGACGGTCTCGCGCTGACTGGCGACGAGTTGGTCGGGCTTCGCATCGTCCGTCGGGCAATCGAGGAGCCGATGCGACACATTGCGACCAACGCGGGCGCCGAGGGATCGATCGTCGTGTCGAAGGTCAAGGACATGAAACAGGACGAGGGCTTCAATGCGGCGACGGAAACCTACGAGGATCTGGTGAAGGCCGGCGTCATCGATCCGGCGAAGGTGGTCCGCAGTGCGCTGCAAAACGCTGCGTCGATCGCGTCGCTGCTGCTCACGACAGAGGCGCTCATCTCGGAGATCCCAGAGGGCAAGCCGGGTGCGCGCGTGGCGCAGGGCAGTCCCGGCGGAGACATGGGTGCGATGTACTAGACGGCGTCAGGGCCAGCAGCCCTGACTCGTTCGACAGCCGGCTCCACGTCAACTGCTGGTAGCTGAAGGCCGGGGAGTGGACGCGCCGTAAACAGAAGGCGACAGGGCCGAGCGATCAGACGCGCCCATCGGTTTGCCCGGTTCACCCGCGCGCTATCGGTGGCGATCCCGGTGTTGGCGTACATCTGCCTGTATAGCTTCGAGAGCAAGACGAAGGCGATGCGGGCGCGGAGAGTAGGGGTGCACCGCGATCGCGCCCAGATGCGTCGCAGACTGTAAAAGTGATCCCACACGGCCTGCGTCCTCGCGCGGATCTCGTCCGGGGACATCGTGGGATGAGGCGCGTACACCTTGGGCCGCTGCGCCTGCGGGATCAACCAGTGGCGTGTCACCGGGATGTCTCCAACACGGGCGGCGTTGTTACCCAGACTCTTTTCCCAGGCGGCGAAGTCGACAGTGCCCGGATACGGGGTGAGCATCACGAACTGCGCAAATGCCAGCCCCGCGCGATCGGCAATGTCGGCCGTTGCCGCAAACGTGGACGGGCGATCGCTCGGAAGTCCGAAGATGAATGACCCGAGCACACCCACGCCGTGATCGCGGAAGGTGCGGAGGCGGGTCACGAGTGCTTCGCCAACGTCGTTGAAGCCCTTGTAGACATCCTTGAGACCTTCCGGCGTGACGGCCTCCACACCGACGAGTGCTCCCTTGATGTTGGCGCGGCGCATCGCGGTCAGGAACGCGACGTCTTCCGCCGCCTCCATGGTGATCTGTGTGAAGAACACCATATCCGACGGTAGTTGCGCCAGGCGATCCATCAGGTCGAATCGCTCTGCGCGCAAAGCCCGAAGCTGCTCCAGCCGTGCCACGTTGCGCTGGCGCTCCGCCATCGCAATGTCGGCCAGGGTGACCGGGTAGAAGTTGTCGTCGGCAAGGGCCACAAACCGGAAACCGCGCCGTCGAAGCTCCAGAATCTCCTCGACGACGACATCCACACCACGCTGGCGCGGCGTCTGGCCATCGGTACGCCAGACTGAACAGAACGAGCAATGCTTCGGGCAGCCGCGGACGGTCTGAACCGAGCCCCACATGTAGCGCCCCTTTGGCAGCAGCTCCCAACGCGCAGGGACGAAGCGGTTGGCGTCGACCCGGCCGGCCTCGTAGACCCGCTGCAGCGTGCCGCGCGACGCATCGGCGAGCACGAGCGGCCACGCGACATCGCCGTCCCCTCTCACGACAGCGTGTGCGCCGCCCAGATCGAGCGCCTCATCGGGGTACAGCGTGGCGTGGATGCCCCCGAAGATCACGACTGCCCCTCGGGCTCTCGCGAGGGAGCCAACTTCGTATCCGCGAAGGGCGTTGCCGGTATGAATACCGACGCCGACGACATCGCCAGGTCGAACAGCTTCGACGTCGAAGGACTCGAGCGTTTCGTCCGTGATCTGCGGAAGCCCATACGACGCGGGAGTCGCCGACGCGAGGACGAACAGCCATCGCGGCGTGATCACCCCGACGCCAAATGAGATGTGACTTGGATTCACCAGATGAACCGTCGTGTCGCCCGCCACCACTCGTGGTGAGGGACGGACTCGGGTCGCGGCGTCACCCGAACCGAGGGACGAGCGCCACTGGATGTGAGTCTCTGGTGCTGCCCCCGCCCCAAGATCCTGCGTCATGTCAGGGCTTGCCGCCTCCGTAGGTTGAAGTCGCATCGGGCTAATTTAACCGGGCAACGACGGGGCGCGATATGCAAAATTGGACACTGGGCAAACGTCTCCTGGGCGGGGGCGCCGGGGCGCGTGCTCCTTGTCGTGGCTGGAGGAGGGCAGAACGTGCGACGCAGAGATGAACAGCGACCAGCAGTCGCCTGTGATCAATCGGACAGACACCGCTCTGGCCATCTGTCATCGTTGTGAGGAACGGGAGACGTGAAGCTCGTCGGCGACCAGTTACTCAGCTCAGTGGGAGGGACAAATGTCCGATACTTCGTCCGAGCAACGGCGCGTCGAAGCTGAACTCGCACGCGAAATGGCGGAAGGCCAGCGAGAAAAACGCGAGCAGACCCGCAGCCGCGTCGAACAGGATCGCGTCAGCGCGGAATCGTCCCGCACGACGGCTGAACACTTCCGCGCGCTGGCCGAGGAGGTCCGGGAGGTCTCAGAGCGTTATCGGCAAGAGCTCGAATCGGTCCGACAGGAGCGGGAAGCGCTTCGGGACGTCACCGAAGAAGCACGCCGGGCCGCCGAGGACAGCCGTCACGCCACGATTGCGGCGATGGCGGTCACCGCCGACGCATTCAGCACAGCGCTCGCACAGATGCAATTCCTCGAGGACGCTCGCGATACAATCCGGCAGTTGAAGGTCAAGCTTGACGACGCCGAGTAAGTACGACGTATGCCGCCTCAGCCTGGTGAGGTCAACCTCTGCGGACGACTAAAAAGCAACGGCTACGAGCACAGCGGGCGCGCCAATGTCGTTTACAGAGTGTTTTGTTCCTCGAGAAACGGCTTCCAGTCGTCGACCCTCACGATTCGATAGCGACTACTGCGAGGCTCTTCAGACTCGTTGTCGTAGACAAACAAACAGTGATGCAAATCGAAGTTCGCTAGCCACTCTTCCCAGGTAATCGGCCGAAATGCGCTAGTACCCGGGAAGATAAATCTGATCCCGGCACCTCCGTCATTCACGTTCACCGTCGCCGGTCCGGACTCGGTCGCCTCACCGGTAGCAGGCTCTGCATGCCGCGCTGCCGCCCATCGTTTGATGACGGCGTGATCGCGTGTAAATGCGACTGGAATTGCGCCGCTCTTCGTGTCGCCGACAGATGAGACGGTGCGAATTGGTGGCACCTCGGGAAGTAACGGGCCATCGGAAGTCATCCGTTCCCCTTTCAGGATCAGCCTGCTCGCTGAAATCAAGGATGCATTAACCTGCGCGCAATGGAGATGCCACAGGGCGGTTGGACAGAATCGTGAGCGGCCATGCTGAAACTAAACCGTCTGTGTAGAAAGACACGACACGCTGGGAGTGTTCTGCATGCGGTTTCTTCATTGTTCTCCGATGTGAGATCTCTTC
>JBKPNV010000298.1:0-16897 GCA_046732795.1 Acidobacteriota bacterium | reverse complement strand
AGAATCCGGAGGCCGCCGATGGCCACGCCTGCGCCGATGGCGTTCAGCAGGATGAAATTCACGAGCGACCACGAGCCCGATGCGATCCCGGACATCATCGCCGACTGCTCGCGCGGGAACGCGTAGGAGCCGACCTTCAACGCCACCATCTGAAAGCCGCCGCCGATGAAGGTCGACAGCGAAATGAGTCCGATCGCGATCGGAACCGACGTGGTCATCGTCGTGAGTCCCAGCGTCAGAGAGATCACCGTGAGCAGTACGAACATGCCGACAGGCCGCGGGTTGTTGGCGGCGTAGCGGTCGGCGGCCCAACCCCAGAAGAAGTAGCCGATGCCCCACGTGAGCGGAGGAATCCAGACGACGCCGTTCACGTCGGCCTGTGTCATCTGCAGCCGTTGCGCGAGATAGATCGCGAGAATGGTCAGCACCGGTCCGGGCGAGATCGCCGGCAGCGCGTAGCTGAACATGAGCGCCCATACCCGGCGTTCACGCAGGTTCGGCCACTGCATCTTCGACGTCCGGTGCGCGCTCTTATGCAGGAACGGCGGACGTGCGATTGCCGTCCAGATGAGCATCCACAGCAGGCCGAGCGCTCCGGTTGCGACGAACGCGACCTTCCAGCCGTATTCGATCGCCAGTGGACCAAGGAGAAGCGGCATCATGACCGCGCCGATGGTTCCGCCGCTGAAGGACAGTGCGATGCCGCGCGCCCGAACGCTCGGCGGCAGCGTCTCGACTGCGGTGCGCAGGCCGCCAGGGAACGTTCCACCTTCGCCGAGTCCGAGCACGGCGCGGGCGAGTGCGAACCCGGCGAAGCTGGTCATGGCCGCGTGCGACATGCTGGCGGCGGTCCACACTCCGACCGCGAGCAGCATGCCGACGCGAAGGCCGACGCGATCGAGCACCGACCCCCACACCGGGTTGCCGAGTGTGTAGGTGAGAAAGAAGAACGATGTGGCGGTCGTAAAATCCTGCGCCGTCAGGCCGGTGTCCTTGATGATCGTCGGAGACAGGATGTTCAGTACCTGCCGATCGACGAATGACAGCCACGAACACAGCGCCATACCCAGACATGGCACCCACATTTGCCAGCCGGCTGCCGCTGTCGTGGCACCCGCAGTCCGAACCGTGGTCTGTGTGCTCATCGTGTCTCCGTTAAGTATCCAGGGCTTCGCCGCTGCGATTAGGAAGCGTGAACACCAGAGCGGCGGCCAGCAGGAAGAACGCTGACGTGATGCTGAGGGCGAGCCCGATCCCGACGCCGGGCCGTGTTGCGATCACGCCGATGGTGTACGGTGCGACGGCGCCGGCCATGCGCCCGATGTTATAGCTCGTACCTTGTCCCGTTGCACGCACGGCGGCCGGATACAACTCCGCGACGAAGCTCCCGAACATGCTGAAGTAGCCGTAGCCGAAGTAGCCGATCAGCGGACCGAGCGCGAGGAGCACGAACGGGCTGCGCGCCATCTGGCCGTAGATCGGCACCAGCAACGCTGCCCCCACCATATACAAGACGAACGCCTGGCGCCGGCCGATCCGGTCGGCAATGAAGCCGAACGTCAGGTACCCGAAGTAGGCGCCGAGCTGCACCGGGATGATCCACGGCAGCGATCCGACGACGCCCATGCCGGCGCCGCCCTGTGAGACCGGCCGCGCCAGGAACGCCGGCAGCCAGAAGAACAGGCCCCAATTCGCAAACTGCACCGCCGAGCCGAGCGCGATGATGAGCAGGGTGCGTCCGATCAACTCTCGCCCGAAGATCGCCGAGAACGGACTGGGGCCGCTGGTCGTCTTCGGTTTGCGGGCCCACGTCTCCGGCTCGTGGACGTGGCGCCGAATCCACAGCGTGAAGAACGCCGGCACCACGCCGACGACGAAGAGCCACCGCCACGCATCTGCGCCCAGCGAAGGCGAGCCCAGGATGATCGCCGCGGAAATCGAGGCCATCATGTAGCCGAGCGCCCACCCCGACTGCATGATGCTGATCGCCTTGTTACGAAGATGCGCCGGCCATGTCTCGCTGACCAGCACCGCGCCCGACGCCCATTCGCCGCCCATGCCGATGCCGAGTACCGCCCGCCAGAAGAGCAGCTGTATGACGCTCTGCGACGTCGCGGCGCCGAGTGAAGCCAGGGAGAAGATCAGGATCGTTCCCATCAGGGCGCGAGTGCGTCCGAAGCGATCGGCGATGTAGCCGAAGATCGTGCCGCCGACGCCTGACATGATGAGCGTCACCGTGCCGAGCATGCCGGCGGTGTCGTCGCCGAATCCGAAGTACATGCGCAGCTCGCCCACCGCCATGGTGTAGAGCATGAAATCCATGGCGTCGAGCATCCAGCCGAACTTTGCCGCGAGCAGCACACGCCACTGTTCGCGCGTGACCGTGCGATACCACGGAATGTCAGCGCCGATCACCGTTGCCGCTCGTGCTGCACCAGCCTCCAACCTGTGAACCTCCTTGCGCCAGCCGGTCGAGATCACCGGAGAGCGGGAGCTTTAGCTCCCGCGTCCGGGCGCAGGCTGAAGCCTGCGCGCTACGACACGCACATACGAGCCCAAAGCCGCGCGAGCGTACCAATCCCCGCCAGATGCGGTCAAGCCGCGCAACTACTACAATGTCATGTTTGAACGTTGAGTGTTGTCGTCCGGGTCAGCCGGGAAAGGAGCAAGGAATGTCGGTAGCTGTCGGCGCAAAAGCGCCAGATTTCACCCTTCCTAATCAGGATCGAGAGCCGGTCACGCTCAGCGAGCAGCTGAAGAAGGGACCTGTCGTCCTGGCGTTCATGCCGGCGGCGTTCAGCGGCACCTGTACCACGGAGATGTGCACGTTTCGCGACTCGGCGGCCGAACTGAACAAGGTCAACGCTACAGTGCTCGGTGTGACAGTCGATACGTTCTTCGCGCTCAAGGCGTGGGCCGACGCGCAGTCATTGAAGTTTCCGCTTCTCAGCGACTTCAACAAAGACGTGATTCGTCAATATGGTGTCGTCAATCCGGACATGATCGGATTGAAGGATATCTCGAAGCGAGCGACGTTCGTCATCGATCGTGGCGGCATCGTTCGCCATGCCGAGGTCTTGGACGACGCTCGCAACGAGCCGAACTACGCAAAAGTGAAGCAGGCGCTCGCCAGCTTGTAAAAGCGCCCGTCAATTCCCAACTCCCAAAAATCCCGACTCCCAACAACCCCGCTGCCGTGGAGGTGGGAGTCGGAAAATGGCAGTTGGGAGTTGACACGTGATTGCGGCGCTCGGCCTTGGTCAGTGCCCATAAGCAGGAAATCTCGATACACTCCGTTGTCACTCCGCGTTTACAGATTTCTCGTCGATGGCCGACACTGCTGTTGCCGCAGCGGAGCGCACGCTTCCGCACAATCTCGAAGCCGAACGATCAGTGCTCGGCGCGATCCTGGTCCACAACGACGCGTTCAATCTCGCCGCGCAAGTCATCGACAGCCGGGATTTCTATCGGGATGCGCATCGCCGGATTTTCGATTGCATGGTGGCGCTCAACGAGCGGCACGATGCCATCGACTTCGTGACGCTGAAAGAGGAACTCGCCCGCGCGGGTGAGCTGGACGAAGTCGGTGGGCCGGCGTACGTGGCAGCGCTCGCCGACGGTGTCCCGCGCGCGACCAACGTCGAATACTACGCACGTATCGTCAAAGAGAAGGCGACGCTTCGAAACCTGATCTACGCGGCGAACAAGATCGTCGCCAACGCGTACGAGGCGGATCAGGAATCCGATCTGATCCTCGACGAAGCCGAGAGCGCCATCTTCGCGGTCGCCGACGACCGGCTCAAGGCCGGCTTTGTCGCGATGCGCGATCTGGTCAAGGACAGCTTTCCGAAGATCGAGAAGCTGTTCGAGCAGAAACGGCTGATCACCGGCGTTCCCACCGGCTTCGTCGACGTGGACGAGATGACACGCGGCCTGCAGGCCGGCGACCTCGTCATCGTGGCCGCCCGCCCCTCGATGGGGAAGACGAGTCTCGTCTTGAATATCGCGCAGTACGTCGCCTCTCTCGGCGACCAGGTGGTCGGCTTCTTCAGCCTCGAAATGTCGAAGGAGTCACTGTTCCTGCGCCTGCTGACGTCGGAAGCGCAGATCGACGGGCACCGCCTCATGAGCGGCGCCATCGGCGGCAACGACTACCACCGCATTTCGCACGCCCTCGAGAAACTGAACGCGATGAAGCTCTTCATCGACGACACCGCCAACATCGGCGTGCTCGAGATGCGGGCAAAGGCTCGCCGCCTGCAGGCGGAGCACGGGCTGAGCCTGCTGGTCGTCGACTACATCCAGCTCATGAGCGGCAGAGGCCGTTTCGAGAATCGGACGCTCGAGCTGGCGTCGATCTCGCGCTCCTTGAAGGGTTTGGCCAAGGAGCTGAACGTCCCAATCGTCGTGCTGTCCCAGCTGAGCCGCGCACCTGAGTCACGATCCGACCATCGCCCGCAGCTTTCCGACCTGCGCGAATCGGGAGCCCTCGAGCAGGACGCCGATGTCGTCGTGCTGATCTACCGAGACGATGTGTACAACCGCGATCCGAACAGCCCTGATGCCGGTACCGCGGAATTGATCCTGGCCAAGCAGCGCAACGGCCCGACCGGCGTCGTCAAGCTGGCCTTCCTGCGGGAACAAACTCGCTTCGCCAATCTCGCGCAGGGATCGTAAACCTCAGAACATCGCCGACACGCCGAGCAGCCAATGGTGGCTTCGGGCGGGCACCGTAGCCCGGCCATCCACCGTCTCGATTTCCGGCCGCGCCGATGTGAACTTGTATTCGGCGTTGAGGTAGAGCGGACCGCTCGCATGCATCGCGACGCCGGGCGCCAGCTGCCAACCGATGCTGCCGTACTCGTACGCACCGCGTTCCTGACCGTGAACGCGCGTCTCGGCATGCGGCAGCGTTATGCCCAGGCCACCACGCAGCGTGACGCGTACGCGATCGCTTCCGGCACGTGTCATCCAGAGCGCGTTGCCGAGAATCAGATTCATCCCGTGCGTCATTGCCAGCGACTCGAGCGGCGGAGCGAGTGTCTGTTCGTTGGCGACGACCTTGAGGTGAATGAGTTCGCCCTCGACGAAGAGCGCGGTGCGTCCGAGCCGATGGCCCATGCGATAACCGTAGTAAATGGGCGACTCGAACGACTCCGATCGAAACGTCACATCCGGCAGCACCTGCCGGCCATTGGTTGAAGAGACCAGCGTGACATCGGCACTATGCGTCCAGGCACCCCCTGCGTAGGCGCCACCCGTCCAGTCTTGATCTGCCTGTGCGTTCGAGCCAAGACAGACCACGAACGCCACAGCCGCGAATGCGCGCTCGATCTGCTGAAAGACGGCTACGCGATGCGGTCTCGATGCGTCAAAAGTCGGCATCACCCGACGCCAAAAAGAATCGATAATGAAGCATCATCGAATCACGAATGATCCGAAGCACCGTCGCGCGCGTTGATCTCGAGGCGCTGAAACGCAACTTTGCCGCGATCAAGCGGCACCTCTCGACCGAGCCGGCGCGCACGCCACCAGCAATTATCGGCGTCGTCAAGGCAAACGCCTACGGGCACGGCGCCCCGCCCGTCGCGCTCGCGCTCGAAGAGGCCGGTGCGACGATGCTGGCGTGTGCGGACATCGAGGAGGGCATTGTACTGAGACAGGCCGGCGTGCGCGTGCCCATTCTGGTCTTTGGCGCACTCAGTGTCAGCGATCTGGATGGGCTCTTCGATTTCGCGTTGACGCCGACGATTTCAACTCCTGGTGCTGCGCGTGCCGTTCAGCACGCTGCCGAACGCCGGCGCTCGACGATCGGTTATCACTTGAAGATCGACACAGGTATGAACCGGCTCGGCTTCCGTCACGACAATCTGCGTCGCACCTTGCCGGAGCTGTTTGCGGGCCCGAATCTGAGGCTCGATGCTGTCTACACGCATTTCGCCTCGGCTGATGTTCCGGAGAGTCCGGTCTTCAACACGCAGCGTGAGCGCTTCGATGCTGCCTGGGCAGTCGTCGACGAACTTCGTTGCGAATCCCGAATTCCGAGTCCCGACTCCCGAATTCCGAATCCCGAGTCCCGAGCCGCGAGTCCCGAGTCCCGGATCCCGAGTCCCGAGTCCAAAGTCTTCCGTCATGCGGGCAACAGCGCAGCGCTGCTTCGCGATTCGCGCGTCTGGTACGACGCCGTCCGGCCCGGTCTGCTGCTCTACGGGATCGTTCCGCCGCCGCTCGCATCGACGATCGACCTGACTCCGGTCATGTCGTTGACCAGCCGTGTCGTTGCGGTGAAAGGATTGCGACCGGGTGAGGGTGTCGGCTACGGCTGGCGCTATCAGGTTCAAGAACCGCGTACCGTGGCCGTCGTGCCTGCTGGCTACGCAGATGGACTCGATACTCGCTTGTGCGGGCGCGGTCACGTGCTCATCCGAGGTCAACGCGTCCCGGTCGTCGGCGCTGTCTCGATGGATATGCTCACCGTCGACGTCACCGATCTTGCCGGTGTGCAGCCGGGCGATGAAGTCGTTCTGCTTGGACGGCAAGGCGACGAGAGCTGGCAGCGCATCGACGCGCGCGAGATGGCCGCCGCAATCGGGACGATTCCGTGGGAGATCGTCTGCCGTCTCGGCACGCGGATTGAAAGGCAATACACCTCATGAACACGGGGGCTGAAGCCCCCGCTCTACGAGGCAGACGCTACAATCCGCAGGTGTAGAGCGCAGGCTTCGGCCTGCACGTGATCGCGAGCCGATATGAAGTTGCCGAAAATCGTGTTTGTCTGTCAGGAGTGCGGCGCGCAGTCGCCCAAGTGGATGGGCCGCTGCACCGAATGCGGAGCGTGGAACTCGCTCGTCGAGGAACGCGCGGGATCACCGGCGGCCGCGCCCACGACCAACCGCTTCTCGCAGTTTTCGACATCCTCAACCGCGAGGCTGTACGCAGACGTTGAGATGTCGCAGAGCGTGCGCCTCTCGACCGGCATCGGCGAATTCGATCGCGTACTCGGCGGAGGGGTAGTTCCGGGATCGCTGATCCTGCTCGGCGGAGAACCTGGTATCGGCAAATCGACATTGTTGCTTCAGGCAGCAGCTCACTTCGCGCGCGAGGCAGGTCCGGTGCTCTACGCGTCGGCCGAAGAGTCCGAGCACCAGGTGAAGAGTCGAGGCGATCGGCTTGGCGTTGGCGCGTCGCCGCTGTATCTGCTGTCGGAAACCTGCATCGAGCGGATCCTCGAAGAAGTCGCGCGCCTATCGCCAGCGCTCGTCGTCGTCGACTCGGTGCAGACGGTCTGGTCCAACAAGTTTCAATCGGCACCGGGCACCATCGGTCAGGTGCGCGAGGCGGCGACGCAGTTCCTCTTCGCCGCCAAGAATCAGAACATTCCGACCGTGCTCGTCGGGCACGTCACCAAGGATGGAAGCCTGGCCGGTCCGAAGGTGCTGGAGCACGTCGTCGACACGGTGCTGTACTTCGAAGGTGAACGGCATCACTCACATCGCGTGGTGCGGGCCGTGAAGAACCGCTTTGGCGCGGTGAGCGAGCTCGGTGTCTTCGAGATGACAGGCAGCGGCCTTCGTCCGGTTCCCAACCCCTCGCAACTCTTTCTGTCGGAGCGTGCGTCGGGGGCGCCGGGCTCGGCGGTGGTGTGTTGCATCGAAGGGTCGCGACCCATTCTCGTCGAAGTCCAGGCGCTCGTGAGTACAAGCACCTATGGCAATGCTCGGCGAATGGCGATCGGTATCGATCAGAATCGCCTGTCGCTTCTCCTTGCCGTGCTCGAAAAACGCGCAGGACTGTCGCTGGCCGGCGATGACGTGTATGTGAACATCGCGGGTGGGATGACAATCGACGAGCCCGCCGCGGACTTGAGCGTCGTCGCGGCCGTGGCCTCCAGCGTGCGCAACCGCGGGCTGTCCGCATCGACGGCCGTCTTCGGTGAAGTCGGGTTGAGTGGCGAGATCAGGGGAATTCCACAGGCGGCGCTCCGCGTCAGAGAGGCAGCTCAGATGGGGTTCAGCCGGGTCGTCCTGCCTGCCGGCAACCTCGATCCTGTGGATAACGCACAGGGTGAGGGCCGTTGTGAGCTCGTGGGGGTCCGGACGGTGGGCGAGGCGCTCGACCAGCTGATCGCTTGATTTTCGGCGCGGGCGGCTCTAACGTTCACACATTCTGACCGGGCTACACTGACGCTCGCTTGTGTGTGGGAGTTCCGGCCCAACGTCTGGGTGATACGACACCCAGTCTGATGGAGTCTGGACGTTGCCAGATATCCGACACAAGCGAGTCTGTGGAGTAGATCGTCCCTGACCCCTGGAGTCCGTCATGGCGTGGTTCGTGTTCGCGCGTGTCCTGTTCATCGCGGCCGTCGGCTATTCGGCGTTCCAGCTCCGGCCGCTTCTCGGTGACCCTCTTCTTAATACCGTCTTCGGCGTCGTTCTCGGGCTGCTGATCGTTGCCTTCGAACTGCGTCTCAAAAACATCTCCGTCACGCACATGGTGGGCGCGTTGCTTGGCGGAGCCGTGGGCCTGCTTGCCGCAAAGACCATCGGCGCGGCGTTGTACTGGGCCAACCTGAGCGACGGGCGCGTGGTGTTCCTGCACAGCGTCATCCTGCTGGCGTTGCCGTACCTCGGCCTCGTCATCGGCGGCCGCAAAGGGGAGTGGCTGGAGCCGGAGAATCTGGTGAACCTGTTCCGGTCCGCGGGACCGCGCAAACGTTACAAGGTTCTCGATACCAGCGTCATCATCGACGGCCGCATTGCGGACATCTGCGAGACCGGCTTCATGGACGGGACTCTCGTGATCCCGCAGTTCGTGCTCAAGGAGCTGCAGCTGGTTGCCGACTCCTCCGATTCAATGAAACGCAATCGCGGACGACGCGGGTTGGACATCCTGCAGAAAATCCAGAAGATGGCCGGCGTCGACGTGACGATCTCGGACATGGACTTCCCGGATGTGCGGGAAGTCGATCTCAAGCTGATCGAGCTGGCGCGGGCCCTTCAGGGCAAGATCGTCACGAACGATTTCAATCTGAACAAGGTCGCGCAGCTCCGCGGCGTGGAAGTCCTGAACATCAACGAGCTCGCCAACTCGTTGAAGCCCGTTGTCCTCCCTGGGGAGATCATGAAGGTGTTCATCCTCAAGGAAGGCAAGGAGTACAACCAGGGTGTCGCCTATCTCGACGACGGCACGATGGTGGTTGTTGACAACGCTCGCAAGATGATCGGCCGGACGATCGACGTCGTCGTGACGAGCGTCCTGCAGACGACTGCGGGCAAGATGATCTTCGGCCGCTTCATCGAGTCGGGTGTGCAGCCGGTAGCGCCGACGGCCAATGTGGTGTCAACCGATACCGACAGCGGCCGCAGAACGCGCCCGCAGGTGCCGCCGTCGGCGGCCGCGGCGGGAAAATAGGATCGCCGGGCAAAAAATGTCGAGGCGGGTCTTCGGACCCGCCTGTTCCAATGATTCCTCCGTTTCACTGGTGGCGAACGGTTCTCTTCCTAATCCCAGCGATCGGCGTGTACACGATCGTACTGGGCACGCTGTCGCTTGCGTCGAGTCTGTTTCAGCACAACGGCCACTTCGCGCACTGGTGCGCGCGAACGTGGTCGCGTCTCATCCTGGTCACCACTGGCGTTCGTGTCGATGTCGAAGGACTCGAGCGGCTCGAGTCCGGGCGCACGTATGTCTTCGTTGCCAATCACCAGAGCATCTACGACATTCCGATTCTGTTCTGGTCGCTGCCGTACCAGCTTCGCATCATCGCGAAGGAGTCGCTCGGCAACTTTCCGTTCCTGGGTTGGCACCTGCGGCGGACCGGCCACATGCTCGTGGATCGCCGACACCCGGATCGGAGCAGAATCTTTGGCTGGGCATCACGCCTGATCTCGAACGGGCTGTCACTCATCGTCTTCCCCGAGGGAACCCGCAGCCGTGATGGCCGTGTCGCGCGCTTCAAAGGTGGCAGCTTCCTCCTGGCACTGCAGGCCGGCCTTCCCATCGTTCCACTCTCCATCGTCGGCAGCCGTCACGTGATGTTGAAAGGACGACTGGCGACGTATCCGGGAGCTGTTCGGCTCGTGGTGCACGATCCGATCGACACTCGGGAACTGGCCGGACTCAATCCGAAAGAATTCGGCGAGCGAGTCCGCAGAGTCATCGCTCCTGATGCGGAGTCCGACGTGGACGCCGTGCCGCCCGACGTCGATGCGCTTCACGCTCGCGCCTGATCTCGCGACAATCGTCCGGCCGGGAGTGCTCTGGCTCGAGGGCGCGACCGTGATCGAGCGCGAGCCCCGCCTTATTGCACCGCTCGCGGCGGCGGAAGCCGCGGTGCGCATGCATCCACCCGAAGAGATCGCAGCCGTCAGGACGATGTACAAGCGCGTCGGTCTGGATCCGACGAAGACACGCCCCTCGTCAGAGGCGTTGTTGCGGAGGGTGCGGCGCGGTGATCAGTTGCCGCGCATCAACTCGATGGTGGACGTGTGCAATTGGTGCTCGCTCGAGTTCCAACTGCCATATGGACTCTACGATGCAGCGCATATCACCGGGGATGTCGAGCTGAGGCTTGGACGGGACGGCGAAGCGTATCCCGGTATCCGCAAAGACGACGTCCACGTCGATGGGCGCATCACGCTCGCTGATTCGACCGGACCGTTTGGAAATCCCACATCAGATTCTGCCCGGACGATGGTGACGCCCGCGACGACACGCGCGCTGCTCGTCGTCTTCGCGCCGCGCGACGTCGACGCACGCCGCCTCACCGCAGTTCTCGACAGCACGTCGAGCCGAATGAGCGAGTTCACCGGAGGCCGCGAGAGCGGCAGAGAAGTTCTTTGATGTGATCTGCGCGCTCGGGCGGAAGGCGGACATTACGGCTGGCGTAACGACGCGTACGTCGTGTCCGACTTTAGCCGGACCTCTACGACACCCACTGGATTACGACGAAGATCAACCACCCGATCAGGACCACTGTCGCCGCGCGCCAGGTGCTGACATAGTCCAACGCCTGACGGACCGCGAGGATCGTGGCCGCGAGGAGCCAGAACGAGACGACGGTGCTGATGACGACGCCGAGCGCGGGGATGAAGACAAAGAAGCCGAACAGGTTCGGGGCATAGGCATAGCCAATCACGCGAAGCAACTCGCCCATGTCCGTGCGTGTCTGCGGCTCGGGAAGCAGCTTCGACCCGATCACCCAGGTGACTGCCGCCCACATCACCCAGCCAATCAACGCGCCAAACGTTTCGCGCAGGAGGCCGACGACTCCGAGGCGGACACCCGCTCCCAGTCCAGCCGCGATGCTGGCGCTGACCACGACGATTAGTGCCTGGAGATTCGCGGTCGTGTCGGCCTCGATTTCCTCGAACGTTCTGACGTCCAGCAGCAGGACGCCTCGGACTCGCGCGGCAAACGTCATGGCTGCTCAGTCTACCGCCAACCACCCACAGGCTTCCCGCAACGAGCCGCAAAGCGGTCGAGTGGCAGCGCGGCGCGCTGGACGACTAGAATCAGTGAAACCTGCACGGGCGGGTCGTCAGCCCGACGCGCCCGACGAGTCAATGGGGCGGGTCCACAAACCAGAGCCAGCCCTACGAGTCAACGCGCTTGCATGTATCTGCCCTCATCGCCGCCGGCGGCCGCGGCCTTCGCTTCGGGTCCGCTCAACCCAAGCAGTTGCTGTCGCTGGGGGGACGATCAATTCTCGAGCGCAGCGTCGATGCGTTTCGCAACTGCGGCGTGATTGACGATGTCGTGGTGGCCCTGCCGCCGGAGTTTGCCGAAACTCCTCCGCCGTCGCTGCTCGCCGGCGCGAAGCCAGTCGAGATCGTCGCGGGCGGCGCGCGCCGCCAGGACTCGGTCGCGCACGCCTTCGCGCGTGTCGTCGATCGCGCGGACATCGTCGTGATTCATGATGCGGCCCGTCCGTTTGTGACCGATGAAACCATTCGACGGACGGTCGCGGCGGCTGCCGAATCCGGCGCGGCGATAGCGGCCATGGCAGCGCTCGACACCGTGAAGAGGGCTGGAGTAGATGGCGTGATAACGGCGACGCTCCCGCGAGAGGAGATTTACCTGGCGCAGACACCTCAAGCGTTTCGCACCTCGGTTCTAAAAGACGCACTCGCGCTCGGCAGTGATGCCACCGATGAAGCAACGCTCGCGGAGCAGGCCGGACATCGTGTTCAGATCGTGGAAGGCGACCTCCGGAACCTGAAGATCACGACGCCCGCCGACCTGGCGATCGCCGAGCGGCTCCTCAGCATCTCGTCTGCCGCCAATGCCACCATGCGAATCGGCAACGGGTACGATCTGCATCGCCTGGTAGCGGATCGTCCGCTCATCCTGGGTGGCGTGACGATTCCCTTCGAGAAGGGGCTGTTGGGCCACTCGGACGCCGACGTCATCTGCCATGCTGTCATCGACGCGGTGTTTGGCGCCGTTGGTTTGGGCGACGTCGGCCGTCATTTCCCGGATACTGATCCGGCGTGGAAAGGCGCCAACAGTCTCGAGTTGCTGCGCAAGGCGATGGCGCTCGTGAACGCCGCTGGATACGGCGTGGTGAATGTCGACGTAGTGGTCATCGCGCAGAGGCCCAAGCTGGTTCCGTACGTCGATGCGATTCGCGCGAACCTGGCCGCCGCCCTCGAATGCCAGCCCTCGCAGGTCAGCGTGAAGGGCAAGACGAACGAGGGGCTGGATTCGATGGGCGCAGGCGAGTCGATCGCGGTGCACGCAGTCGCATTGCTCGCCCGTATCTAGTACCTGACTCTTGACCGTCGACTTTTGACCTTTGCCTTGGAAATGAGACTCCGCTTCGCTCCGAGCCCCACCGGGCAGTTGCACGTGGGGAACGCACGCACGGCACTGTTCAACTGGCTGCTTGCGCGCGGGCAGGGTGGCACGTTCATTGTGCGCATCGAGGATACGGACTTCGAACGATCGACGCGCGAATCCGAGCGCAGCATGATCGAGGATCTGCGATGGCTCGGGCTCGACTGGACCGAAGGTATCGACGTCGGCGGCGATCACGGTCCATACCGACAATCCGAGCGTCTGCATATCTATCGCGCCCACGCCGTGGAACTCATGGCGGGCGGACACGCGTATCACTGCTTCTGCTCGGCGGACATGCTCGAGGCCGATCGCAGCGCGGCGCTCGCGGCTGGACGCCCCCCGAAGTATGTCGGGCGCTGCCGTCACCTGTCGCGCGAGGAAGCGCGTCGCCGCATCGAGAATGGTGAGTCAGCCGTGATTCGCTTTCGCGTGCCGGATCGTCGTGACATCAGCTTCGACGATCTCGTGCGTGGGACGGTGACCTTCAACACCGACATCATTGGCGATCCGGTGATCGTGCGCTCGGACGGAGTGCCGGCCTACAACTACGCCGTCGTGATCGATGACGCCTTGATGGCGATCACGCATGTCATCAGAGGGGAAGATCACATTTCAAATACGCCCCGGCAGCTGCTGATCTTCGAGGCATTTGGCTGGCGGCCGCCGACCTTCGCGCATGTCTCGCTGGTCATGGGGCCCGATCACAGTCCGTTGTCGAAGCGTCACGGCGCGACATCGGTCGCGGAGTTCCGTGCCCGGGGATATCTTCCCGAAGCTCTGACGAATTACCTCGCGCTGCTAGGCTGGTCTCCCGGGGAGGGGGAAGAGCTCGTTCCGATCGACCAGTTGGCGCCACGATTCCGCTTGCAGGATGTTGGTCACAGCGCGGGTGTGTTCGACATCGATAAGCTCGCGTGGGTGAACAGGCACTATCTCAAGGCAGCCGATCCGGGCCGGCTTGCCCGCTTGTCAGTTCCGTACTTGCAGCAGCGCGGATGGGTCTCCGAGCCCACGGCTGCCGACCTCGATTTCCTGCAGCAGATTATTCCGGCCGCTGCCGGCTCGGTGGATCGGCTCGAACAGGTACCGGCGCGACTGGCTTTTCTCTTCGACTACTCGTCGACCCGTGCGCTTGCCGAAACCGCCCTACGCGAGGAAGCGCTCGCCTCATATCCGGTGATTACAGCGCTTGCCGAGGAGTTGAGCACGAGCGGTCGCCTCGCCGACCGTGACGCTTTTCGCGCGGCCGCCGCGCGTGTGCGCGAACGTACGGGCCAGAAGGGCAAGGCGCTCTTTCACCCCATCCGGTTGGCGCTCACGGGCGAGAAGGAAGGGCTCGAGTTGGATCTCGCCGTACCGGCAATCGAAGCGGGCGCGGCGCTGCGGGCGTCCGGCATCACGCCGATCCCTGGCGCGGCGGAACGCGCGCGCGAGTTCGCGTCGGCGCTCGATACTCTGTAGCCTGCAGCTCATGATCGTTTACGGGATCAACCCGGTGATCGAGGCGCTCCGCGCGGGACGCGTGAAGCAGTTGTGGATTGCCGAGCGCCGTGACGATCGCATGCGCGACCTGCTCGCGTTCGCGACGTCGCACGGCATCAGTGCCCAGCGCGTGGCTCCAGATGTGCTCTCCCGGCGCGCGCGCGGAGGCGTCCATCAGGGGGTCGTGGCTGACATCGATGACGCGGCTGAGTACAGCCTGGATGACCTCGTGCGCGGTGCGAGCGGACCGCCTCTGATCGTCGTCCTAGACGGTATCGAGGATCCGCATAACCTCGGGGCCATTCTGCGAACCGCCGATGCGACCGGCGCGACGGGAGTTGTCGTGCAGACGCGTCGATCCGCGGCCCGCTCCGGCGTCGCCGCGAAGGCGTCGGCCGGCGCCGTCGCGCACGTCAAGATCGCTGAGGTCGTCAACGTTGCGCGGGCACTCGAGCAGTTGAAAGACCTCGGGGTCTGGACCGTCGGGCTTGCGGCGGACGCTCCGAATGCCTACGACGCCGTAGACTTGACCCTGCCGTCAGCGATTGTGCTCGGCGCCGAGGGGGAGGGTCTGCGGCGCCTGGTGCGGGAGCGGTGCGATTCGCTGGCGTCGATTCCGATGAGCGGCCACGTGGGAAGCGTAAACGTATCGGTAGCGGCTGGCGTTGTATTGTTCGAGGCGGTCAGACAGAGAAAAAACTCAAGCCATTCAGCAGGTTAACCTTGGATTCGGCCCGAAGCAACCCCGGAGGCCTGGAAATGAAGTCTGGACGCCGAAACGACTCTGGGCGCGCAAAAGGATGGCGGGGCTTGACTTGCTCCTCTGGCACGGGAAGTGCTATTATCTGCTCTTTGTCTGGCTGGCGTAGCTCAGTCCGGTAGAGCGCCTGATTTGTAATCAGGTGGTCGGGGGTTCAAATCCCTCCGCCAGCTCCATCGGAGGCTCTTGCCACATCTTCAGGGAAGCACCGAACACACGGATTCCAAAGATACACGGATCGGCAGACAGAGCGAATCATGGATCACGCCTGCGAGGGCACTGCCCGCGCGGAATCATGAAACGTCTGACAGACAAAACAAGTTTCTGGGGAGGTGGCGGAGCGGTCAATCGCAGCAGACTGTAAATCTGCCGCCCATGTGGCTACGGAGGTTCGAACCCTCCCCTCCCCACCAACCTCTCAGCCGCTAGCATGAGAGGGCTGTTCGGTTGGTGGCGCTGTCTATTTTGGCGGCAAGCGCGCTTCGCGCACGCCGCTGGTGAGGGTTGGCGCTTCCAAAGGTTGGCGCGCGGGGAGAACGACATCCTCTCCTCATGTTTTCTGTTCGACGGTTTTGGTGTTGTCGACGGCCGCGCTCCGCGCGGGAGTCGGAGCAGTGAATCGGGAAAGGAACCGCGGGCTTGCCCGCCGAAGCGCGAGAGAGGCGAAGCGAGAGCGAGCACGTAGGCGGGAGTAACTCAGTGGTAGAGTCACAGCCTTCCAAGCTGTTGGTCGCGGGTTCGATCCCCGTCTCCCGCTCCATCCTTGCTCACGGACGCAGTCGGAGGATGTCCGCCATAGCTCGCAAAACGAGCGGCGGTGGCCTCACGCGAGTCGACCGCGAGCGTCGGATGGCACGCCACTGTATGTTGCGATGAATAGGTAGTCCGACGAGTTAGGGGGTCAAGGCCGATTTGTCGGCCGCAATACAAGAGGCGCGAGAGCCTGCCCTCGCCGAAGCGCGAGGGGCGAAGCGGGTGCCCGTAGGCGGGCCGATGTAGCTCAGTTGGCAGAGCGCGTCCTTGGTAAGGACGAGGTCACCAGTTCAATTCTGGTCATCGGCTCCATCCTTCGCCGACGAATGCAGGCGAAGAGGCCCGCAGCCGTGAGCTACGGATGGCGAGCCACAGCGGGAACCGCGAGGGTGAACGTTGACGTGGCCTCACGCAAGGCAGCCAGAAGCTACGGATGGCGAGGCAGCGACAGTGAGCGGGTAGCGGAATACAGAACAGACGCAGACATCCACTTCTAGAGCGAGCGAACAACGCATATGGCGAAAGAGAAATTTGATCGGTCCAAACCGCATGTGAACGTGGGGACGATCGGGCACATCGACCACGGGAAGACGACCTTGACGGCGGCGCTGACGAAAGTGGCGGCGGACAAGGGGTGGGCGAAGTACGTGCCGTACGACGAGGTGGCGAAGGCCTCGGAGTCGCAGGGCCGTCGCGACGATCCGAAGATTCTGACGATTGCGTCGAGCCACGTGGAATATGCGACGGCGAAGCGGCACTACGCGCACGTCGACTGCCCGGGGCACGCGGACTACATCAAGAACATGATCACGGGCGCGGCGCAGATGGACGGCGCGATCCTGGTGGTGTCGGCGGTCGACGGGCCGATGCCCCAGACGCGGGAGCACGTGCTGCTGGCGCGGCAGGTGAACGTGCCGTATCTGGTAGTGGCGCTGAACAAAGTGGACGCGGTCGACGACCCGGAGCTGCTGGATCTGGTGGAGTTGGAAGTCCGCGAGCTGCTGACGACCTACAAATTCGACGGGGACGCGGTGCCGGTGGTGCGGGTGAGCGCGCTCAAGG
>JBKPNV010000297.1:0-2391 GCA_046732795.1 Acidobacteriota bacterium | reverse complement strand
GACTCTCGGGACATCCGGTCGATCGCCAGCCGTAATCGTCTTCGAGGATTTTCGCGAGCTCCGGCTTCGTCTTCCCCTCCTTGATCAGACCAATGAGTCGGGTGCGCATCGTTTCGAGGTCGGCTCTGAACTTCACGACGTCCGCGCGAGTCGACAGGGGCCCGTGCCCCGGTATCACCGTGTCGAACTCGAGCTTCAACATCCCGTCCATCGTCTTCGACCACTCCAGAAAACTGCCGCCCTGGACGTAATCGACGTAGATCGGAACACCGGGGGGCCGTTGGCGAGCGGGCGCGGTTCCGCGGCCGCCCGCCCGGGTGGCCAGGAACAAATCACCGGTGTGGATCACCTTCAGCTCCGGGAAATAGATGATGGCGTCGCCGCTCGTGTGCCCGCGACCGAAATAGTGTGCCTGCACTTCCTTGCCACCAAGGTTGACGAAGAGCTCCTGCGAGAATGTGATGCGCGGCAGGCCGATGGGCGTCCCCGGCGTGTCCTCGTAATACGGGCGCTTGAGATCGGCAAGGTTGGCGCGCACGTTCCTGTGCGCGATCACCTCGGCAATCGGCAGCATCTTCATATCCCCGCCGGCATGGTCATCGTGCTGATGCGTGTTGATGACATACCGCAGCGGCTGGCTCGTCACCGACTTGATCTGCGCCAGGATGTCGGCATGGTTGCGGTCGAACATGTCGTCAACCAGCACCACTCCCTCGGACGTCGTATACAGGGCGACGTTGCCACCCTCACCCGAGACCATGTACAGATCCCCCTTGACCCGCTCCGTCCGGAGCGGCCCAGGCGGTTTGGCGGTCTGGGTGTAAACGGCCCATGACGCCTGGACGATGAACGCGGCGGCGCAAACGCCGAGCACGACAATGCGTCTCATGCCTGAGAATCTACACGATCCAGATTTTTTTCGACCGTTCGAGCGGTTGTCGATTTCGAGCTCGCCCGAGCGACTAGGGAATGTAAGGACGGAATCGACACATCTGTGGGAGGACGAAATGAAGTATTTGTGCCTGATCTACGATGAGGAATCCAAGATGGCGACCATGTCCGAGGCTGACGCCAAGTCCTTCATGGGCGAGTACTTTGCGTTCACCAACGACATCAAGAAGAGCGGCCATTATGTCGGCGGCGAGGCGCTCAAGCCGGTGAACACGGCGACCACCGTTCGCATGCGAAACGGCAAGATGTCCACGACCGACGGCCCGTTTGCCGAAACGAAAGAACAGCTGGGCGGCTTCTACCTCATCGAAGCGCGCGACCTGAACGACGCGTTGCACGTGGCCGCGCGGATCCCTTCTGCGCGCACCGGCTCGGTGGAGGTGCGGCCGATCGAGGTGTTCAGCTGAGCGAGATTCCAGTCACCAGCCAGATTGAAGCGTTCTATCGGTCAGACTCGCGACGGGTTCTGGCCACGCTCATTCGTCTCGTCGGTGACTTCGACCTGGCCGAGGAGGCACTGCATGAAGCCTTCGCGGCCGCGGTCGAAAAATGGCCACGCGACGGGTTGCCGGGCAACCCGTTCGCGTGGCTCGTCTCCACCGGCCGGTTCAAGGCCATCGACGTGCTTCGACGCCGAGCGCGTTTCGACGCCTCCGTCACGCAACTCGCAAAGCAGCTGGAAACCTCTGTCGATCCAGTCGCCCTCGATGAGGAGACTCTCGAAGACGATCGATTGCGACTGATCTTCACGTGCTGTCATCCGGCGCTTCCACCAGATGCCCAGATTGCGCTCACCCTTCGCGAAGTGTGCGGGCTCACCACCGAGGAAATCGCGCACGCGTATCTCACTGCTCCCCGCACCGTCGCCCAGCGCATCGTCCGCGCGAAAGCGAAAATTCGCGACGCCGGCATCCCCTATCAGGTGCCTGCGCGCGACGAACTGCCAGGACGCCTCGACGCGGTGCTCCATGTCATCTACCTCGTTTTCAACGAAGGTTATGCTGCGTCTTCCGGCAGCTCGCTGACCCGTCACGACCTCTCATCCGAGGCGATCCGGCTCGGACGTCTGCTCGCGCAGCTGCTTCCGGAGGCGGAAGCGATTGGCCTTCTCGCGCTGATGCTGTTGCAGGAATCGCGGCGTGCTGCCCGCACGTCCGATGACGGCGAGCTGGTGCTGCTGGCCGATCAGGATCGAGCGCGCTGGGATCGCACACTGATCGAACAAGGTCTGGCGCTCACCGAACGAGCGCTTTCCTCTCGACGTTTCGGTCCGTACTCGCTGCAGGCCGCAATCGCTGCCGTGCACGCCGAGGCGGCATGCGCGGAAGACACCGACTGGCCGCAGATTGTCGGACTCTACGACCTGCTCGTGCGGGCCGACCCTTCACCGGTGGTGGAACTGAACCGCGCCGCTGCTGTCGCGATGCGCGACGGCCCCGC
>JBKPNV010000296.1:0-21514 GCA_046732795.1 Acidobacteriota bacterium | reverse complement strand
GGCCGGCAAAACGCGCGTAGGCAATCGCTTTCTGGTTCAGGTCGCCGAGCTCGGGGCTCACCATCATCACGCCGAGAGGTCCTGAGATGTCCGAACGAGGACCTGAGAGAATGCTCTCGACGTACGCCTTTTGCTGCGGGGTCAGCTTGTCGTAATCATTGGGTGTCGCGATGCGATTGCCACGCAGGCGCGACACCGCGTCGCGCAGCTGCGTGGGAGTCGGCGGCGCCTCGCGCTGCTCGCGCGGCGCCTGCGCCAGCATCACCAGTCCACCGAAGAGTACGATACCGCTGACGATTGCGACTTGGATGCGCGTGCTGGCCATGCTGCTCTCCTGACAGACCTCGTTAAAAATCACTTCATGCTGCGGCGGCAGCGGGCAAAGACATACTGCGGAACGAACCTGCGAGCGGCGCGATCAGCGAAAGACAGTGAAACGTGCTGAAGGCGCTGTTCTGGCAAAAACGTCGCAACCAACTGGGAAGATAACGTGTGCCGCCGGTATCGGCCGGAAGCACGTTTTCTCCACGCCGTCGAGCGGTTCGGCGGAGCAGTGTATTTTCGCCCGCATTGCGAATTCCAGTGTCCTCTTCAAATGACTCCCGACCCCATTTATTGCGGCTGATCGACGATGGCGATCTTTTCGAGCTCGGCGACGTCGAGCGGCAATTCCAGGGCGCCGGCCTTGCTCCCATTCGCCTTCAGCAGATACGACACGAGGTCGATGTAGGCACGGTCGCCGAGACTGTCGGGCGCGTTCTGCGGCATCGACGCGCGCAAATTCTGCACCATCTCGTGCGCGCTGAGTCCGGTGAATCGCGCCAGAAATCCCTTGCCCACCAGTGCCGGCGACACGTCGTCTCCCTGCAGCGATTCGAGATGGCAGGCGGAGCACGCTCGCTGATAGACCTGCTGACCGCGCTGCGCTTGCTGCTCCGTGAAAACTCCATCCCAATTTGTCTTGCCTGACGCCGAAGTAGTCGCCGACTTGACGATCGGAACGGCACCGCCATTCCGCTCGATTTCCGGAATGGGCAACCCTTTCTCGCGCATCAACCTGCGAATCAGCGCAGCGGCTTCGGGGTAGCGACGAATGCCGCTGCTCGCGTACACGACACCTTCGGCCGCGAGAAGAGGCGTCCACTGCTTCTTGTTGGCGGCGTCCAGCTTCGCGCCTTTGTCGGCGAGGAACTGAATCACCGGCACGGCGCCACCGCGATAGACCGCGCCGAGCAGCGCCGTCTCGCCATCTCTGTTTGCGTCGTTGACGTCGCCGCCACCCGCGTCATACGCCAGCTTCACGGCCTCGAGCGCTTCCTCGTGCGTACCCGGGCTTTCTCCCGGTCCGTACACTCCCACCCCGGCGGCAGCCATCAACGCGGATGTGCCGTCGTTGGTTTTGATCTTCGGATCGGCGCCAGACTCGAGCAGCACCCGCATCAGCGGAACGTCGGCAGACTTCGCAGCCATCACGAACGGCGTCGCGCCGATGCGATTCAGCATGTTGCGGTTGCCATCGCGCGGCTCTTTCGTCATGCGGGCGTTCACGTTGGCTCCCTTGGCCACCAGCTTCCGCACCAACTCCAGGCTGTCGATGCGGCCGGTCGCCACCGCACCCGGCATGTTGAAGCCGCGATTCGGTCGCCGCGACCAGGCGACCTGATGCAACGCCGTCCATCCCTGCTGCGCCGCATTGGGATCAGCGCCGCGATCGAGCAGAAATGCAGCGAGCTCGAAATGCGCGTTGTACAGGGCGAGCACCAACGCGCTCATGCCATCGGTCAGCCGTTCGTTCACGTTGGCGCCTGAGTCGAGCAGCGCGCGCGCCGCATCGATGTGACCGCCTCGCACCGCAAACAGAAACGCGGTGAAGCTGCCGCCGGTCGACTTGGCCTTGACGTCGGCACCCGCCTCGATCAGCAGCCGAATCGCGGCCGCGTTGTTCTCCGTGGCCGCCCACATCAATGCCGTCTGTCCGCGCCAGCCTTCTTTCGCATCGACCATCGCGCCGTGCGCGAGCAGCGCCTTGATCGTTTCCGGGTCGCCACTGCGTGCGGCCATCATGAGCGGAGTCTCGCCGCCCGGTGTGGCGCCGTTCACATCGGCACCGGCCGCAATCAGCCGCTGCACGATCGTCGCGTTTCCGTTCGTCGCACCCAGATGAAGTGGAGTGACACCGTGCCGGTTCGCGACGCGCGCCCGCGCACCGGCCGTCAGCAGCGCCTGGGTCATTTCCGTTTCGTCGTTCTCGACGGCGAAGTGGAGCACCGTCGATCCGTCGGCGTCGGCTGAATTCGGATCACCTCCACGCGCCAACAGCGTTCGTGCGGCGCCCGCATCACCGGCTTTGACGACATCGAGCAATGTACGCGACTGTCCCGCGATCGTGACACCAAGCCCCACCAGCAACGCGACCGCTACGAGGCAGAAGGCGGAGCGACGAATTATGGACGCCGTCGTCATAGTGTGAATTCTGAGTCTTGCATTCTGAACACATGGTCCGACTCAAGTCGGATACGACGTACTTGTATTGCCGCGGTGCCTCTGTGCCTCGGTGTGTCGTAATCAGTGTTGAAGTCGCGAATCATCCGCTCTACAGACCGGCCAGCACATCAACCGGGATCCGTCCGTTGCTGTCCCCAAGCGTGTCCGCGCGAACGCCAACCTTGTCGAGCAATGTCAGAAGCAGGTTGGTCATCGGGACCTGGCCGCGGAACACGACATGGCGATTCCCCTCGATATGGCTGTCCCGGCCTCCGATAACCAAAAGCGGGAGATCTGTATGCGCGTGCGTATTCGGATTGCTCAGCCCCGCGCCATAGAGCAACAGCGTGTGATCGAGCATCGTGCCATCGCCGTCGGGCGTTGACTGCAGCTTCTCGAGGAAGCCGTGGAACAGCTCCGCCTGATAGACACCCACCTTCGCGTACTTGGCGATCTGCTCGGGCCGATCCTGGTGATGCGACAGGCCGTGGTGTCCCTCAGTGACGCCGATCTCGGGATACGTCCTGAAATTCAGCTCGCGTCCGAGCATGAAGGTGACGACGCGCGTCAGGTCGGCACGGAAGGCCAGCCATTGAAGCTCGTACATCAACTTGACGTGCTCGTCGAATCGCTCCGGGATTCCTTTCGGTCGCGCAAGGAGCGCCACCTCCGAATCCGTCTGCGTTTCCGCCTTCGCGATTCGACGCTCCACTTCGCGAACGGCGTCGACGTAGTCCGTCACGACGACACGATCGCCGGGCCCGAGCCGACGCTGCAGCCGGTTCAGATCCTCGAGAACGGAGTCCAGCATGCTTCGCTTCTTGCGCGCGCGTTCCGCCTGGGCCTCTGGCGAGCCCCCATCACCGAACAGCCGCTCGAACACGATGCGAGGGTTGTTCTCCGTCGGTAGCGGTGACGTGGGAGACGTCCAGGCCAGCGTGTTCAAGTACGCACAGCTGTAGCTGTTCTCGCACTGGCCGGCGAGGAAATTCAGGTCGATCCCGAGCTCGAGCGACGGCAGCGCCGTGTCGCGGCCGAGCACGGACGCGGCGATCTGATCCGCAGAGATCCCGTTACGAACGTCGGCACCCTCGGTGCGCTTCGGGTACACGCCCGTGAGCCACGAGCTCGTGCCCCGCGTGTGATCGCCGCTCGCGCCATCGTCTCCGGCCTCGGCCTGATTCTGATCGAGACCGCTGATGACGAGCATGCGATCGCGGAACGGCTCGAGCGGCGCCAGGATCTGCGACATGCCGAAGTCCTTGCCCTCGTTCGACGGCGTCCAGTAATCGATCGACGAGTTCTTCGCCACGCCATTCGGCATGTACACGAAACCCAGCCGGCGAACGTTCGCTGCCGGCGTCTGCGCCAGCAGCGACATTGCGGGCACCATCGCGTCGAGCATCGGCAGACCCAGTGCGACGCCGAGTCCACGAACGAACGTCCGGCGCGGCAGCGCCTTCCTGGTGACGATCATGAGTGCGATCTCCTCATCTGGAACGGGGCGCTCTCGACGATGGCTCGAATCAACGATGTGAAGCGATAGTCGTCGCGACCGGCGTTTCGGACGATGCTGCGGACGGCCGGCATGTCGTAATACTCCACCCCGCGACCGAGTGCATACGTCAGCATCTTCTCGCTGAGCGTGGTGATGAAGCGATCCGAGGTCAGGAGCGCATTGCGAAGACCGTCGGCGCCGTCGAACTTCGTTCCATCTGGCAGCGCTCCAGACGCATCGATAGGCGCGCCAGAGTCATCGAGTGCACGCCACTTGCCGACGCCGTCGAAGTGCTCGAGCGCCAGGCCGAGCGGATCCATCATCGAATGACAGCTCGCGCACACCGGGCTGTTCCGGTGAGCCGCGATGCGTTCGCGCATCGTCAGGACTTTACCAGCGAAGCTGGGCGGCTTGAGCGGCGGAACATTGGGCAGCGGGGGAGGCGGCGGCGTGCCGAGCAGGTTCTCCAGAATCCACTTGCCGCGAACGACGGGCGAAGTCCGATCCGGGTAGGATGTCACGGTCAGGATACTGCCCTGCCCCAGCAATCCTCCGCGATGGCTGTCCGTCGGAAGGACCACGCGCCGGAAGCGATTGCCCTTCACATTGGGGATTCCATAGTGACGCGCGAGCCGCTCGTTCAGGAACGTGTAATCAGCACGGAGCAGATCGAGCGCGCTGCGATCCTCTCGGATGACGCTGTCGACGAACATCTCCGTTTCGATGCGAAACGACTCGCGCAACGTGTCGTCGAAGTCAGGGAAATTCTGCTGGACGGGCACCGATGCCGCCAGGTTACGCAGGAACAACCATTGTCCCGCGAACTGCTCGACGAATCCCCCGAAACGATCGTCGGCAATCATGCGCCGCACTTGTCGATCGAGCACCGCCGGATTGCGCAGTTGCCGCTGCTCCGCCAGCCGCAGCAGCTCATCGTCCGGGATACTGCTCCACAAGAAGAACGACAAGCGCGAGGCGAGTTCGATGTCGCTGATGCGATACGGAGTGTTCGCTGGAACGCCGGCAGGATCGGCTTCGACACGCAGCAGGAACTCAGGGCTGATGAGCAGTCGCTGCAGTGCGTGATCGATCCCTTCGTCGAACCCACCGCTCGACAGGCCGTCGCGATAGAACGCCATCAACGGCTCGATGTCGGCGGCGACGACGGGACGACGGTACGCGCGGCGGGCAAGAGTCGTGAGAATGGTTCTGGCGCAGGTGTCGGGGGGACGGGACGGGGTCACACCCCTCGAGTCAGTGCGTGTCAACGGGTCTGACCCCGGATTCAACGGGTCTGAGCCCGGATGGCAGGCGAAGATCCGTCGACGGCTCGGGGAGTTGCCCGGTCCCGTCGCATCGAACGGACCGGCAATCTCGACGCTGCGCAGGTATGCGCCGGTGCGCGTTTCGGCGATGTTCACGCCTGCCGGATACGGCCGGAGAAACGGAAGCCGCGTCGTTTCGGCCACGGCGGACGATTGCTTGACGAACGCGACCTGCACTTGATGTGGGCCGGCCTTCACAGGAACGCGGATCTCCCAGTCCCTGTCGGCGCGATTGCGCTGTGCCTGCCCCTGACGATTACCGCCGCCTCCACCCCTGCGTCCGCCCGCTCCACCGCCGCCCTGTGCCGCGCCTGCACCGCGCCCTCTGGCTGGAGTTGCTGCGGCCGGCGCTGCAGGATCGTCCGCAGGCGCGTCGGTTGCCGCGACCGGTTCCGACGCGGGCGGTGGAGGCGGTCCGGCGACTCCAGGCAACGTAAAGACGTTGAGGCGCTCACCGTCGATGCTCACTTCGAGCAACTGCGGCTCCTGATAGATCGGCACTTGCTCGTTCAGGTCGCGCGACAGCTCGACCCGGATCGTGTAGTGCGCGTCCATTGGGAACGTGTATTTGATCGAGGCGCCACCGCGCGTGCCGAAAAGCTGCGACGGAAGACGGTCGTCCTGCGCGCGATCGTCGGCCACGCGGAAGTAATCAATGTTCGGCGACGAGGGCGGCAAGCCAACGGCAGTGCGGCTGATTTTCTGTGCCGCCGCCAGATAGCGCTCCATCAGCGTCGGCGAAATCTTCAGCACGCCGGCGATATTGTCGAATCCATAGCTCGAATCGTCGGGCGGTAAGAGCGCCGTCACGTCGATATCCAGGTTCAACAGATCGCGGACCGCGTTCTGGTATTGCTTGCGATTCAGGCGGTGGAACGCTTCCGTGCGCCCCGGGTTCGGCATGGCGCGAGCGGCGCGATCGAGATCGCCTTCGACAGCTGTCAGGAATCTCTCGTGCGTTGCCCTGTCGGCGCGTGGCATACCGCTTGGTGGCATGACGCCCGCCCGCATCTTGCGCACAACCTGTTCCCAGGTACGCGCGTCGCGACTGACATGGGCCGGATCGAGATCGTCCAGCGCGACCGGCACCGTCCCCCGCTGCTTCGCCTGCTGCGTGTGGCAGCTGATGCAGTACTGCTTCATGAACGCGCGCATGTCGACCTCTTGCTGCGCCTCGACAGCAACGGGCTCGACAACATTGGACGCCAGCAGAACGGCACCGGCTAGGACGAGCGCAGGCAAAAGCGGGAAAGGGTCAGACCCCTTCGCAGTTCTGCATTGTCCCGGAAGAGGGCTCGTCCGATTCATCGTATGTATTGTGCTCCCTGCGGTGTAGGGCGGGGTCCTATTCCTGGACCCCCGGGTCTAGAAAAGTAAGACCCAGCCTACGGATTCCTTCGCGTTTGCAAGTAGAGGTGGCTTACGCCCGCATTCGCGTCGGGGCAAATATTATGCGGGGTGGTCTGAAGGCGGGACAATCCCCATAACTGGTGTCGCTAACCAGTTTTGGGGGCACTCCAGGGCCAATTGCTCGGCACTTCACCCCGGCAACAGCTCGCCATCGTCGACGACATCGATCAGGACACCTTCGAGCAGGGCGGACGTCTCGGTAGCAGGCAGTTGCTGAACGTCGGACAGCTTTCGCTGAATCGTTCGCGTCCCTTTCCGCGCCTCATCGATCTTGCTGGCCGCGCGGTGAAGATTCTTCTGGATCCCATCGAGCACGGTGGAAAACTTCGCGAACTCCGTCTTCACGGCCCCCAGCAACGCCCATACCTCGCTGGAGCGCCGCTCAATCGCGAGCGTTCTGAATCCCATCTGGAAGCTGGTCAGGATTCCCCAGAGCGTCGTCGGTCCGGCGATGACGATGCGGTGATGGCGTTGCAGGAAGTCGGCGAGACCCGGACGACGGAGGACCTCGGCGTAGAGTCCCTCGTTGGGCAGGAACATGATGGCGAAGTCGGTCGTGAGAGGCGGATTCAAGTACTTCGTCGAGATGTCCTTCGCTGATGCCTTGACGCGCGATTCGAGACGCCGCCCGGCATCTTCGATAGCGACAGCGTCAGAGCGATCGGACGCCTCGAGCAGCGCCTGGTAATCTTCGAGCGGGAACTTCGAGTCGATCGGCAGCCACATCGGGCCGTCATCGCCGCTGCCGCGACCGGGGAGGCGGACCGCGAATTCGACCCGTTCGCTGCCGGTATCGCTCGTCGTCACGTTGCACGCATATTGGTCCGGTGCGAGGACCTGCTCCAGCAGCGTCGCCAGTTGCACTTCGCCCCACGTGCCGCGCGTCTTCACGTTCGCAAGCACCCGCCTCAGATCGCCGACGCCGGTTGCGAGCACCTGCATCTCGCCAAGGCCCTTATAGACCTGCTCCAGCCGCTCGCTGACCTGGCGGAACGACTCGCCGAGGCGTGATTCGAGCGTGCTTTGCAGCTTCTCGTCCACGGTCTGGCGCATCTGATCGAGCTTCGTCGCGCTGTCGTCCTGGATCGCGCGGAGCCGCTCGTCAACAGTGGTTCGAAGCCCTTGGACCTGACGCTCGAGTCCCGTACGCAACGCTTCGATCTGTTGCGCCTGCGTGTGTCCGAGCGACGTTTGAGCGTGCACCAGCGATTCGCTCAATCGATGAACCGATTCCGAGCTCTCAGCGCGATGGTGCCGCAGCTCGTCACGAAGTGTCAGGTCCACCGTACGAGGCAACGACTCGAGGTCGCTGCCCAGCGCACGAACTGCTTTTCTGTTGAGAGCCAGAACGACTACGGCTACCGACAAGGACACGAAAGCGACGACAAGAAGCGCTGTTTCCATGCGATCTCCTGGAGGTTTCCTGATTCACCTCGCCAGATCGCACGGTAAACGGGAGCTGTGACAGCCCAGGTCAATTCAAAAATCGTTAGCAATTTCCGTCCAGCGGCCGTCCGGATTGACCCGCGAGATACCCCAGCCCGATCGCCGTCCCTGGGAATAGTCGTAAAGCTCCTTGAGCAGCCACCTCGCCTCGCGCGTGCCGCGCTCCGTCAGCCCGGCTTGAGTCGCCAGGGCGAGGTGCGGGTAGCCATAGCGGAACCACGGGACGTGGAGTCCGGTAGCGAAGCCAGATACGGGTGAGCGGATGACGACCGAGATGTCGTTGAACCGCGCAAACAGGATCTCGCCCGTGACCTCGATTCCGTCGACGTTAATCTGCACCGGGATGTTGCGCAGTGGCTCAGGGGTGACGCTGTCGCTCATGGTGTCTCCTGCCTGTGAGAAGACACCCAGACGACCGAGATGACTCGGCGGGACCTTTTGTTGTCGCGTCTGGCGACCACATCCGCGCGGGTTGCGCGTTGGCACCTTGCCGGTCCGGGCAGGTTGCCGGGACTCGCCGCATCGGGCGAGCCGCTCTGGATGTCGCCGGTCATTATAGCGAATCCACGCGGACTTTCATGACCGGCTATTCAAGGCTGGTATCGGCCACGCTCGCCGTGGTGGGGGTTCCTGCGCTCTCAGGCCTACGTGGCCGCCGCCGGTCCCAGTCTACTGAATATCGACCAGTTCGCCAGGCTTGGGCACAACCGCTTTCTTGATGCGCGTCAACCCGGCCGCCTGCTCGAGCGCGACGTCGTACGACTGGCCGGCCGTGACGAGCAACGGCTTGTCGAATGCATCAACCTTGCTCGCGATGCGATTGCTGTTTGCCTGGAGCGCGTAAACCGCCTTCAGCTCGGTGCGAATCTTCGGCGTGCGCACGAGGATCACGGCGAGCTGATTCCCGGTGTCGATCCTGGTAATCGAACCGGCCTTTATCTGAACGTTCTCCGCAACCATGACGGTCTGGTCGTCCGTAGTCGTGCAAACGATGTCGTACGACCCAGGGGCCAGCGGCAACGTGACGCCCAGTTTGTCCGTCGACTGGGCCAGCAAGCGCCTGTCACCAGAGGCCCGATCGATGACTTGCAATCCCTTGATAGTCGGAAAGCCTTTTTGTACGACCGGCTCCACCGCGATTCCGCCGACGAAGGCATTGGGGTTCACTCGCGTCAACGAGCCTTCTTTGATCTGCACGTTCGACGCGACGATGAATCCGGCACCCCGATTGTCGGCGGATCTGAGGACGATGTCGTACGAGCCCGCATCCATGACGACCGGCGTGTCTGGCGTCGGCTGGTACTTCACCTTATATGAGCCGCCGCCGCTAGCCGTGCCGTGCTCGACCACGTGAATCTCGCCAGGCGCCACGTACGGAGGGCTCAATGGCTCGATGACCATTGCGGGGACAGAGCTCGACTCGGGACGAATGCCCGGACCGGAGACCGCCGGTGGTCGCAGGTCAGCTGCGGTGAGGGGAGGATTCTTCACCGCTGCCGCCTTCGCCTCGGCCATCTTCGCCTTTTCGAACGCCTTCTCCGACGCGGCCACGTTCTGCGCCTGCTTATACTCGATGCCCAAGTTGTTGTAGACAGCGGGTACAGGCACCGACGCCGCGATTTGTTCGAACAAGCGAATGCTCTCGCCGTGATCGTTCTTGAGCGCGGCGCTGACCGCCTGTTCTATCTGTCGTCTCAGGTCGTCGTTCAGCGGCCGGCCAGTTTGCGCTTCGTACTGCTGCGCTATCACCGCGACGTTCGTCACGAACGTGTTGTGCGTCGAGTTGTCGATGTTGACGGTGGACTTCTCGCCGGTGTTGATGGTTGTACCGGGCCCGCCGCCAGAACCGCCGGATGACTTCAGCAGCGCAGGCGCCGCTGCGATGAGAGCGATGGTGATTGGGACCGCGACGATCACAACCCACCAGTACTTCTTCGGGTAGCTCTCTTCCTTCGCCATCGCCTCCTCCAAATCGATGCTGGAGGCGCGCCGGACTCTCGGCACGCCGCGCGCGAACCGTCGCCGAACTTGCGTCGATCGCTCATTACAACGGGCGGCAGCTCGAAGACGAACAACAGCCGCTGAGCTGGCACGCAGCCGCTCTGCGCGTGTCGTGGAATGAGAGTCCGCCAGGATGCAACGCTTGGAAGGTCCTGGCTACGCGATTGCGGCTCGCGCAATTTGACACGCCAATGTAACGGGAATACCGTCGCCGCCGAGGAAGAATCGATGCGTCCTGCCCGTCTTGCCATCCTGGCTGGATCGATTGCGGCGATGGTCGTCGCTGTCGTGGTGTCGGCCCAGCAAACGAAGCCTACAAAGCCGATGCAGATCGAAAAGGTCAAGGACGGCCTTTATGTGATTCGCGGTCCGTTCAACGCATGCGCGCCGAACGGCTGCGGCGGCGGATACGGCGACGATGGGCTGCTGCACGAGGCGGGGGACGTGGCCGTCGCGTCACGTCGGAGGGGTTGATTCTGGTCGATGACAAATATCAGAACAACGTGGCGGACGTCCTGGAGAAGGTGAAAAGCGTCAGCTCACAACCGATCAAGTATCTGCTCAACACCCACCATCACACCGATCATGCCGGCGGCGACGCGACGTTCGTCAACATGACGGAGATCATCGCGCACCGCAACGTGCGCGAGAACTTTCTGCGCAACAAGCAGCCAGGCGCTCCGCGCGTGACGTTCAACGATCAGGCGTCCGTCTTCCTGGGCGGCGTCGAGGTGCGCGCGTACTACTTCGGTCGCGGGCACACCAACGGTGATGCGGTGATCTATTTCCCCGACCTCAAGGTGATCCACACGGGCGATCTCATCACAGAGGGGATGCCGGTTCTCGATTACAACAATGGGGCCAGCGCCATCGAATGGGTGACCGCGCTCGACAAGATCCTCGCGCTCGACTTCGACGTGGTGATCCCGGGTCACGGTGCGTTGCTCACGAAGGACCGCATTCGTTCGGACCGGCAGAAGCTCGTGACGATGAACCAGCGGATGGCGGAACTGGCGCGCAAGGGCGTGCCGCTGGAGCAGGTGTTCGACGGGCTGAAGCTGGCCGATCTCGGGTGGGATCACACCGTGAGCACCGTCGCGTTCAAAGGGGGGTTGAAGGGGTACTACGACGAGATGAAGTCGCAGACGAGTAAGTAGTGTCCGGCTTGAGCCGGACTCCTCCTCTAGTTGATCGCGAGCTGCGCCACGGTGTAGGAACGCGGCGGCAACTTGAAGGTCATACGCGCACCCGCGGCCGGCGCATCAAGCCGCTGCGCAGCCACCCGCCGCGGCTCCGCGAAGGTGTTGAACGCCTTCAGATTCGGTCCGGTCAGCGTCTCGCAGGCGAGGACTCGCGTCGGCGTTGCGTCGCGCCAGTCCAACACGAGTTCGCGTTCCGCGTTCAGGTCACGGTTCAGCATCAGGACGCACGCCTGGCCGGCCTGTGCGTCCAGGGTCGCGACGACATCGACGAACGGCACCTCGTCGTTGCGGGCGAAGTCAGCCTGCAGTCCGGTTGCGCTGATCGGATAGGTGTCGCATTCGACACGCAGATCGAGCACCCGTCCGCGCGCGTAGCGCAGCGCCCAGGCGTACGGCACGTAAATGCTTTGACGCAACACGCCAGAATCGTTGGTGACGAGCGGCGCGATGACGTTCACCAGCTGCGCGAGGCATGCGACGCGAACTCGCTCGGCATTTCGCAGCAGCGTGTTGACGAACCCGCCGACGAGCAGCGCATCCTCGAGGTTGTAGACCTCCTCGAGCAACTTCGGCGCGAACTGCCGGCGGCCGTCCGTCGCCTCGCCGCTGCGCGCCCGATACCACACGTTCCACTCGTCGAACGACAGCCAGAGTCGCTTGCTCGACCGCCGGAGGCCTTGCACGTAATCACAGACCGCAGACACTTCGCGTATCTGTCGATCCATGTCGAGATTCATGGCGAGATAGCGCTCGGTGCTGTTGCCCGTCAGCGGCTGCGTGTTGCCGAAGTAAGCATGCAGGGACACACCGTCGACCTGGTCGTAGCACTCTTCGAGAACCTCGCGGTCCCAGATCAGGTACTGAGGCATGAACGTCCCGCTCGACCCGCAGGCGATGAGTTGCAGGTCGCGGTCGATGACGCGCATCTGCCGGGCCGCGTCGCGCGCTTTGCGCCCGTACTCGCGCGCCTGCATCTGGCCGATTTGCCACGGGCCATCCATCTCGTTGCCGAGGCACCAGTAGCGCACGTTGTGCGGCGTGTCGTAGCCGTGCGATCGTCGCAGATCGCTCCACTTCGTCCCTCGCTCGACGTTGCAGTACTCGACGTAAGCGACCGCCATCTCCGCGGTGCCGGTCCCGAAGTTCATCCCGAGTAGCGGCTCGCTCCCGACCACCCGGCACCAGTCGATGAAGTCGTTCGTGCCGAATTGGTTCGTCTCGATCGAGTTCCACGCGCGCTCCAGTACGGTCGGCCGCTGCTGTTTGGGGCCGACGCCATCGAGCCAGTTGTAGCCGGAGACGAAGTTTCCGCCCGGATATCGCACGATCGGCACACCAAGCTCCTTGACCTCGCGCACGACGTCGGTGCGGAAGCCGTTGGCGTCCGCGAGCGAGGACCCAGGTTGGTACACGCCGGTGTAGATCGCCCTGCCGAGATGTTCCAGGAAGGCACCCAAAATGCGCCGGTCGAGGTCTACTCGCGCGCGCGACTGCTGAATCAGCGCGCGCGCCTGCCCGCGGCTGGCTTGCGCGTAGCCGATGGTGTCCAGCCACGACCCGGTAGCCAGCAGCGCTCCCGCCTGGCCAAGGTCCGAGAGGAAGCGCCGGCGATCGATAGGACTCATGCGTGACGTCGGAGGAGATTCTCCTCTTCTTCGCATCGCAGCGATAGAGCGCGTGAAAAACAGCCTTCACCGGGAGCCCGGCTGGTGCTGGTCGTCTACCACGCGCGATCACTCGCAGCCAAAATAGTGTCGCGCGAAGTGGCGGCCAGCCGCCGACTTGAGATACCGCACGAATTTATCGGCCGCATCTTCGGATGCAAATTGCACGGACACCACGAGAGCCCACGGCACGAAGCTTCTTGTCTGTGGGGACTCTCCCGCATTGTGTGATGCGAGTCGAGCAGGAAGATCGGCGGTCAAACCGATGTAGTGGCGCGCCGGATCTCGACGGCTCCGGATGATGTAGACGATTCGCTTGCTGGACATGCCCTGGAAGAGGCACGAGTGATGCCACGCCCGAATGCCAATGAATCGCACCGCACGCACTGTTTGTAATGCAGTTTTCGCCACCGGAAAGAGGCTGGCCGTTTGAGCATATTGCCCGCCCTCCACGCCCCGTAATCGCCATCGCGTCGAGCGGAGGATTCAGGCTCCGTCGGATTGTTCACGCGACCCGTTGCACGTCATCGAACTTCACGCGCGCCTCGAGTCACGAGCCATACCGCCATGCCACCAGCGCAAGGCGCGCGCTGGAGGAAGATCCGGATACCACGGCGTGGACATCACTGAAATGTGTGGTCCACCTCTGAGCAGCAGCTGCGCTTTCAGTCGCCACGCGCGATGGTTGACGATGAACTGATACCAGCGGCGCTGGACCAGTTCGGGAATCAGTACGATCACTTGGCGATCCGGCTGCGCCTCGTTGAGCTGATGCAGCCATTGCAGGAACCGCTCGAAAAACTTGCGATACGCGGAGCGGACGACGACGAGCTGTGGCGGCGTGAAGTGGCCGCTCCGGCGCACCGGCTCCTCCACCCGTTCGCGCCAGCGCTCGCGCAGATCCTCGGTATCGAGCTCTTCGGCCATCACCTGAACGACGTAGACGTCGCGTGAGATCGTGATTGCGAAACGAAGCGCCTTCTGTGCGACCTGATCGAGCCGGCGGAGGGGAACCACCACAACCGGCTCGGTCAGATTCGACAGGTCGAGTGGTGTCTCCGATCGCGTGACGCGTGCGAGCCGCTCGTTGTAGCGCTTCATGCGGCGGAAGACCAGCACGAAGGCCGGAATCACCAGCGCCGTGATCCACGCGCCGTTGCTGAACTTGGACACGAGCACGATGCCGAGCGCGATTGCAGTCGCCATCGCGCCAATGGCGTTGATCGCCAGCTTGGGCCGGCGTCCGCGCTCATTGCTGTTCCGCCAATGCGCCACCATCCCGAGCTGCGACATGGTGAACGCGAGCAGCGCACCGATCGCAAACAACGGGATGAGGTGATCGGTCACGCCCCCGAACGCGATCAGGAGCAGACCGGCCAAGGTCGCGAGCACGATGATGCCGTTCGTGAAGACGAGACGACTTCCCCGCCTGGCCAGCTCGGGGGGCAGGTAATGGTCGGCCGCCAGCACTCGACATACGCGCGGAAAGTCCGCGAAGCTCGTGTTCGCCGACATCGCCAGTACCATCAGCACCGCGGTCATCGTCGCGTAGTAGAACGGTCCTCGCCCCATCACTGCAACGACCACCTGCGAGATGACGCTCTGGTATCCGGTTTCTCCAGGCAGCGTGGCTGAGATGCCGTACGCGCGGACGAGCACGGCGAGTCCGCCGATCAGCATCACGAGAATGAAGACGATCGACGTCAGTGTGCGCTCAGCGAGTTTCACTGTTGGCTTGTGAAAGAGCGGGACAGCGTTGCTGACGGCTTCGACTCCGGTCATTGCCGTGCATCCGCTCGCGAACGAGCGCATCAGCAGCCACAATCCCACAGTCGAGGCCGTTCCGGCAGGCGGTTCCGGAAGCGGCCCCACCGGGGTCGGGGTGCCGCCCGACGCGATCGTCCTCGCGAGCCCGACGGCGAGGACTACGGCCAGCAGCACGACGAACGCGTAGGTTGGCGCCATGAAGACGAGCCCTGCCGATCGGATTCCCCGCACGTTCACAATCGTCAGCGAGACCAGCACGACGAGGCAGATCAATAAGGTGTATGGCAGCAATGCGGGAATGGCGGACACGATCGCTCCCACGCCAGCCGAGATCGCTACCGCGGCGTTAAGGATGTAGTCGACTGCGAGCGCAGCGGCAGCGATGAGTCCTGCGTGGGGGCCCAGGTTCTCTTTCGCCACCGTGAACGACCCGCCACCGTTGGGATATGCGCCGATTGTCTGGCGGTAAGAGAAGTAGACGATGAGCAGCAGTGCGATCAGGGCAACACTGACGTGAACTATATAAAAGGACGCCGCAGTACCCGCGACGATGAGGATCGTCAGCGCAGCTTCCGGCCCGTATGAGGCGGACGCGAGCGCGTCAAGGCCCAGCAGCGGAATCCCTTGAGCCGGACCAATCTGCTCTTCGGCTTCGGCATCGGAGGGCAACGGTTTGCCGAAGAGCACTGTTCGTAAGCCCACTCATCGGCGATCAGCAAGGATGCTGCCGCCGCGCCACAGCGCGGAGTGCTGCATCAGCTCATACCTGGTGAGCGCCTGGCAATGCACCGCACTCTCGAGCGGGGGCTCGAACCGTCGGCCGCGCTTACTTCTCGTCGTTGCTCGATGGCGTCGCGAGTGCGAACTGCGCCGAGGTCAGTTCTCCGGCGGTCTTCGTGAGCTGTTCAAGCTGAAATCCGACGTGGTTCGCTCTTCGTATTCCTCCTGCTCCAGCCAGCCCGGCTTGTCCGGCAGCAATTCGCCAAACGCCAGGTCCGCTTCTCCGACTCTATAGGTCTCTCTTGCCTCGATGTGATCGCGAATGAACGCGATGACCTCTGCTCGCCACTCGTGCCGCTCCGCCTCATTCGCACACATGTGATCTGGAAGCAATGGCTCGTCTTCGGTTTGCTGGTCTGGCGTCCGCTCCTGTTCGCGCTTCCAATAATCGGCGCTTCGCCGATGGCTGTGGATTCGGCGATCCAGAAGCGACCGCAGTTCTTCCCCGGTGATCGTCAGCTTCAGTCCGTCAATCATGAAGACGCTGCCTCCTGTGACGACGATGGCATCGTCGTCACGACGGATCAAGAGGCAAGATTTGCGACGCTTCAAGGAGAGAGCCTGAGTGCTTATTTCACGCGGGCGAACAGCGTGTCCCATTCGCCATGATGCTGATCGCTGTCGGCCCGTGAGCCGGGGAATCGCCGATCGAGCACACGCAACTGAGTCATTTCGACAACGTCGAAGTGCTTCCAGCCATGCGGCGCGCCACTTCGGCTCGCGCCGCTGATTTGATACGCGAGGAGCTTCTCGACACCGCCGCTGATCCCATAGTCGTGCGGCTCGGCGATGCGAGAGCGTCCGGCTTTGTAGAGGAACTCGATCAGACGCTTTTCGTTGATCGCTAATATCAGATCCGAGTTCACCGCTTCGTGCGTCCAAGATATTCGTATCGGAGGCGACGATCAACCGTGCGTCGGCGAGGCGGGTCGACCGGTCGCGACCTTGATGGAACCGCAACGTTCACGAAGCCTGAGCAACTGTTTCCGGTGATGCCGTCCGTGCACCACGTGGAGTGCTCTCCACTCTGCTGCATTCAGCGCACCCAGAATCGGATGGTCGAGTAGCTTGACATGACGCCCGAAACGAGCTTCACACTGCCCGATGATCGCGTCCATCGCTGCAAGCTTTGCCCAGATCTCGTTGCGCACCTGCTCCGCTGACAGCCCCTTCGGCTGGACGATTGGCGGCGCCTCTCGTCCGGCCGGCATGTAGCGCAATTTCGTGACGACGAACGTCAGCGTGCGTTGCGTCATGGATGGCTTCGTCGCGAGCGGTATGCCGCACGTGATCACTTTCTGCAGTCCTCTGGTCGTTCCGACGTACGTCAGGTACAAGTGCTCCAGAACCTCCGCTGCACACCACTTTCCCGGGCGGTGCCAGCTCAATTGCTCGGTAGACATTCCTTCCACGGCTGACTGCAGCGATTGTTTCAATCTCTCGAGGCGGGAATCCATGGCATTACTGAGGATATTCAAAGACGTTCAGTGACGACCACGCTGCATGGCATCGACCCTGGCGAACAACTCGAGGTACACCGGATCGGCGACGTTCAGTTCGCGCGCGTTGCGCGCCGTGAACCAGCCAAGCTCGACGTGCTCTGCATTTCTGAGATACGGCTTAAATCCGGCCCCGGCGAAGCAGAAAGACGTGATACACGGCAAGGCCACGCGCTTTCCGGTTAGTAGGTTCCGGCGCCGTATCGAGAAGCGAGCATTCCGTCGGGACCGATCCGATCTCTTCTTGGACCTCGCGGAGGAGCGCTGCTTCCGGCGTTTCCCAGGGTCACGCATTTCCACCGATGAGATCCCAGGCGCCCGGGTAGAGACCCTTGCCTGAGATCGTCGTCCGAGAAGAAGTCTTCCGTCTCGACCGAATAGCCCGCAGGAGCAGTGTCGCACGACCAACTCTCAATGAGTAAGACGTGACAGCACCAACGTTGTGACGCCACCTCTTCCCGCCGTCAGTAGGTCTTTCTACAGCCGGTGCTCAAGCGACACACACGAAGAGACGCCGGCCCGTGGTCAGGCTTCTTCGCGACCCGCCCGTTACCGTCGTCGGCTGTCGGACAATCTCCGGCAAGAAGCGTTGCGCCTGCCATCTGAACAGCAGCGACAACGTCCATCGGAGGGACAAGGGCGGTCTTCGTCAGCGGACCAGCGCGAGTGCCTGCAAGTGATTTGGCGATCTCCCATAGGGGGCCATGCGCCGCCAAGTCCTTCCGCCGTCATCCGAGCAGTGCACGCCGCGTTCATCCGCGGCCCACAGCTCCGCAGCTTTCGTGCCGGCACTGAGCAGAGGCGCGATCGTGCTGGCTGACTTCGGCCAGCCGTCACGCACCCGCTCCCAACGGTCGCCGGCAACACGGCGATACAGCCGGCCATCCGACCGACCAGCGATGTACGCGGAGTGCGGCCCGGACGAAGCCGACACAACGACGACGTCCGGCTGCCCGGGATCAATCGCCACGCTACGCAAGTAGCGGACCTCGAGACCAGAGCTGGGCGAGTGCCATGTGGCACCGGCGTCGTAGCTCTCGTAATATCCATCGCCGGCCGAGACGCGCAGAGTGTCCGGCGCGTTATGATCAACGGCGAGCTCGTGCGTGTCCCGCGGTCCACCCGAAACTCTGTCGCGCCATGTGCGGCCACCATCGATCGTGGACACGAGCGCGCCAGCCTCGATTGCGACCCACAGTCGTTCGGGCTCGAGTGGATGACAGGCGATCCACCGAACATGATGGGTCTGCGGTCTCGGCGGGAAGGACCAATCGGACGAAGAGCTTAACGTCGTCAAGTCGCTGGTTTGCTCCCAGGTGTTTCCGGCATCGCCCGAGCGCCAGACCTCGCTCGGCTCGGTGCCTGCCCACACCACGTCTCGCGCCGCGGGACTGGCAGCAACGGCCATGATCAAGCGGCCCGCGAAACCGACCGGTTCCCACGACCTTCCGCCATCGTCGCTCCTGAACACGCCGCCGCGCTGGGTGCCGCACCATGCACGTCCGTGAACGACCTCGTCGGCGGCGACGCATGTGGGCGGGTCGGTGATTCCGCGCGACGGTACTGAAGTGCCGCGCTCAGCGTCAATGACGAGTATCTCGCGGTCAGTGCCTAGCAGGATCTGCATCGATCACCTTCACATCGAAGTACCACGCACCACGCGAGTGTCCAGGTGACTTCGCGAATAGCGCAATTGCTGCCAATCACCGTGACGAGCCGTGTTTGGGTCGGCAGACCGCCCGTGTTGTCGACACAGATTAGGTGCAAAGGTGATTCCGGGGCGAAGCCGAGTTCGACCTCGACGGTCGGCGGTCCGCCGCGAACCTTGCCCGGAGTGCGTCTTGCACTCGTCGTAGACGTCAGTCAGTGTGAGTCGGCAATGGCCCGGGCACCAACAACAACTGCTCGACATCGGTCGCGTGAGCAGTTCAGGCGAAGGGTGCCATGCAGGCCAATCTCAAAGCGAGATGATATGGCGACATCAAAGCAACGGTCTGCCGCGCGGCGAAATATCAAAAAAGCGGCAAAGGCGGCCAAACGGAAGCGGACAGTGGCACATCTGCCGAAGCAGACGAGAACGGCGCTCGGGAAAGAGGGCGCGAAGGCCGCAAAAAGGAAGCGGCGATCTGAAGAGTGACGAGAACCTGCAGCGCGCCGTTTCCCAGAAATCCGCGCGCCACGCGCAGCACCGTGTCGATCGCCACATTCGAGGATCGCGGAGCTCAGGCTCGTCCACGGTCAGCCACATCGCCAGCCGACGGCGATCATCACGCGTGACAGACTGGTGCCTCATCGCGTGTTCCAGCAGGCCGTCATCCCGCTCAGCGCGATGCGTTCACGGAGCGTGGGTTCCATTGAGTGCGATGGCACCACCCATTCGCTCTCGTAATGGTGTGGTGGGGGTCCGCGAGCTCCTATATGTCCGAGAATCGGCGATCGTGCTCAGTGGACGTGCTCTTGCGATTTGGGTGTCTTCGGCGAATTGCTGCCTCCCTCGTCAGCTTGGAGGGAACGCTCGCATTCGCGAACCGCGGACTGCCAGGCGTCCAAGGACCTGAGGATCCAGGTGGCCGTCACGCCGCCTTCGAGGCGAAGCATTGCCGATACGGCGATTTCGGACACGCCATGTCTGACGACTGTGGCGTCGGGCAACGCTCCGTTCAGCTCCGCCAGGGTGCTGTCTGAGATCGGACCGCCAGGATCGAGAACCACGTCGAGCACGATGACGCGATACAGACTGCTCTTCGGGAGGAGACCGTACAAGCGAGCAGCGACTTGACGGCCACCGCGTTGCGCCAGGACCACTGGACCATCGTCGGACGATGCGACCGTCGCGGTGTAGCCATCGCTGGCCACGAGCTTTGCGAAATCCTCCGGCGTAAGCGCCTGGTAGACCGGGACGCTCTCTGCACGTCCGCCCCGCTTGCCGTGAAACTCGAGCCGCCACTGGCCGCGATAGTCGAAGCAGTCGTAAAAGATGCGCAGCGTCTCGCGCGCGACCTCCTCTGCTTCGGCGACGCTGCGGATGCTGACCACCTTGCGGAAATTCTTCGCGCGACCGCCCGTGTCGTAACCAAACGATCGGATCAGCTCGCGCTGCCGGTTCTGGACGTACTTCAGAGCGTCCGGTGCCCATTCACCGGAGCACACCTCGGCGACGACGTCCTCTTCCGGCTCCGACCAGAACTGCACGTATAGCGTTGTGCCCGGCTCCGGCGTGATCGAAATCACCAGGTACTTGTAGTCACCGATCCGCCACGAGCCAGAGCCGCGCTCTGCCCACTGGCAGGCCTTCCAGAGCCGCGTGGCCACTGTGGGCAAATCCTTCTGGTAGATCTCCTCCAGCGTCGGCTCAAGCAGGTTCATCTGCCGATAGGCCGCGCTAATTGGCTCACCCTTCATCGACCACCTTTCGTCGCGACCATTCGAGGAAATGTCCTGTTTTCGGCGAGCGAATGTGCTCGACGATGATCGCGTTCGGAGCGAAAGCACTCGAAGCAGAGTCTGTGATCGCTGTCGGCACGCACGACGCCGCGATATCGGAATCGCGCTTTGCGCTCCCAGCAGCGTTCACACAATTTCCTGATTTCTCTCGAGAGGTGCATCGCGGCACTAGACATATCGGCGTCTCCTCGTCGCAACATTCGCGATGATTCGAGAATACGAACCGAACGTGACACGTTGGGTCATACGCCAGGTTTTCGCCGCAGAGCGATGCCCGTGTCCATCTCCGATCGCAGCGGCAAGGTGACGACCTGCCGCAGCATGCATCGCAACCACCTTCACCGCGTGACAACATGCATGAAGAAGAACTGCCGATCCGCGCTGTACGTCAGAGCGTCGCCGTGCAGTAGCCGGTCGGTCCCTACCAGGAACGCATTCCGGCTAACGCCTGCATCGTCGATGCGAAACCGTCCGGCACACGACCAACCCTCAGCGCGAGCGGTTGGCCGTTGACTTCCACTGGCACGAGGTACGGCGGGGTATCGAACTCCAACCAGCCGTCCGCAGAGAGATGAAACTCGCGAGGCTGATCGATCGGCTGGCCGCCATACGCATCGAGCATGCTCTGGGCGCCAGCGAGATGAGGGCTGCGGTATCGATGATGGCCTCGACGACGTCCTTGTCCGGTCCGACGAGAAGCTCGCACACGGGCAGCGTCTGACGCCGCACGAAAGGAAGCGTGATGCGGGCATCCTCTCGGGTGCCGCGGGATCGAGGTCGCCATCGCCGAAGTGGTAGACCGGATGCGGTCCCAACGCGAGCGTGAACGAGTGCCCTGCGACGGTCCCGTTGCCGACAATCGCATCGAAACGCCGACCAGGCGGCTCGAGCCGCCGAAATCGAACAGCGCCGCGCCGGACAATCACGTCCCCGAGGTGAATCGCGGTCGGCGTGCGCGCTCTCGAAGCGCAGATTCACCGTTGATCGATTGCGG
>JBKPNV010000295.1:0-27289 GCA_046732795.1 Acidobacteriota bacterium | reverse complement strand
CAGATCGAGAAGGCGGTTGGGTTGCCGATTTTCCAGCCCTTCCTCAGTGACTACAAAACGGTCTCCACGGCCCTCAATTCCGGCGTGCCGCTCGCGTTGGCGAACAACAGCGAACTCGCGGCGCAGTTCGAACAGTTTTCGCGACAGATCGTCGATCCCGGCGGAGCCCAGTCGTTACCAGCCAAGCGATCGTCGCTTGGCCTGCAGCGGCTGGCCTCAATGTGGTAATCACCCATGCGTAGCGCTGCTGCCCCCGCCACTCCTCCTGCTGGTCCGGTCCACGCGACGGTTCGACAGCAATACCTCGATCTCCGCGCGTCGATTCATCGCAAGCTGCTCGGCCGTCTGAACCTCGAGGCACTCGCCCACGTCGATCGTGCCAAGGCTGAAGGCGAGATCCGAACGCTGCTCGCGCAGCTGCTGACGGAGGAAAATACGCCGATCAGCCTCGCGGAACGCGAGACGCTGTTCGCCGAAGTACTGGACGACGTGTTCGGCCTCGGTCCCCTCGAGCCACTGCTGCGCGATCCGAGCATCAGCGACATTCTCGTGAACACGTACCGGAGCGTGTTTGTCGAGCGCCGTGGCGTTCTCGAGCGGGTGACCGCCACCTTCCAGGACGACGCGCATCTGCTTCGGGTGATTGACCGGATCGTGAGCCGGATTGGCCGTCGCGTCGATGACAGTTCGCCCATGGTGGACGCGCGCCTGGCCGACGGCTCCCGTGTCAACGCCATCATTCCACCGCTGGCGGTCGATGGACCGCTGCTGTCGATCCGGCGATTTCCCGCGGATCGTCTCAAGGCCGATGACCTGGTCGGCCTCGGTGCGTTGACGAAGCCGATGCTGGATTTTCTGGCGCACTGCGTGCGCGCGCACCTCAACTGCATCATCAGCGGCGGCACGGGCGCCGGAAAGACGACGTTGCTGAACGTGCTCTCGAGCTTCATCTCATCGCGCGAGCGCATCGTCACCATCGAGGACGCCGCGGAGCTGCAGCTCCATCAGGAGCACGTGGCGCGGCTGGAAACACGGCCGCCGAACGTCGAAGGCAAGGGCGCCATCCGTCAGCGCCAACTCGTCGTCAACGCGCTGCGTATGCGCCCCGACCGCATCGTCGTCGGCGAGGTCCGTGGCGAGGAAGCACTCGACATGCTTCAGGCGATGAACACAGGTCACGATGGCTCGTTGACCACCGTTCACGCCAACACCCCGCGCGACGCACTGACCCGTATCGAAACGATGATCGCGATGGGGGCGACCAACCTGCCCGACAAGGCGATGCGCCAGCAGATGGCGTCGGCCGTCCACCTCGTCGTTCAGCAGACGCGCCTGGCCGACGGCACGCGCAAGGTCACGAGCATCTCGGAGATCACCGGTATGGAGGGGGACGTGATCACGATGCAGGAGATCTTCGTGTTCGAGAAGGCGGGGATCAGCAAAGAAGGAAAAGTGATCGGGCGTTTTCGCGCCACCGGCGTGCGGCCCAAGTGTTCCGAACGGCTCAAGGCGGCGGGAATCCTGCTGCCAGCAGAGATGTTCGAAGGCATCACGGAGGTGCGGTAAATGCTATTCGCCTTTATCGCGTTCCTCGTGGTCACGGCCGTCGTGGCCGGCCTCGGATTCGGCGCCTTGCGTCTGCCGGGAGCACTGGCGGATCGCCGGATGGAGCGGCGCCTCCGTGACATCGCACCTCGCGAGAGTGGTGACACGCGAACCTCGTTCATTCGCGGCAAGCAAGAGGGGCCGCTCCCCGCGTTGGATCGCGCGCTCGGGGGTTCGGGCTCGTCACTGTCGCGATTGGTCGAGCAGTCAGGTGTGGCGACGACCCCCAGCACCATCATCTTGGCCAGCGTCGGGCTCGCGGGGTTGTTGGCGGTGTTCGCCCTGCTCTTCGTGCGGCAGCCCTTTTCGTGGCTGGTGGGTGGCGTCTTCGGCGCGATGCTGCCATTTCTATTTCTGAAGCGTCGTCGGAGCACCAGGCTGAAGCGATTCGAAGAACAGTTTCCCGAGGCGCTCGACCTGCTGTCTCGAGCGATTCGCGCCGGACACGCGTTTCAGACTGCCATGGGCATGTGCGCCGACGAATTGCCCGCCCCGGTTGGCATCGAGTTCAGAAAGAGCTTCGACCAGCAGAATTTCGGCCTTCCGCTCAAGGACGCGTTGAACGAGCTGGCGGAGCGTGTGCCGATTCTGGACGTGAAGTTCTTCGTGACCGCCGTCCTGATTCAGCGAGAGACCGGCGGCAACCTGGCAGAGATTCTCGACAATCTCGCGCATGTCGTTCGCGAGCGCTTCAAGATTCTGCGGCAGGTTCGCGTGCATACGGCGCACGGCCGGTTCACCGGCTACGTGCTGCTGGCGCTTCCGGCGGCCCTCGCCGCGGTCCTCGCCTGGATGAACCCCGATCACATGGACCTGCTGTTCAAGGAAAAGATGGGGCAGATGATGATCATGGCCGCCATTGTGATGCAGACCGTCGGGTACTTCTGGATTCGTCAGGTCATCAAGATCGAGGTGTAGCGTGACCTTGCTCCTCCCGCTGCTCGGATTCATCTTCGTCTCGCTCCTCATCGCTGCAGCGGCGATGGTGCTCTCACCGAGCGGGAACGCGATCATTCAGCGCCGGCTCGGCGAACTTCGCGGCCTGCCGGAGGAGAAGCCGGCATACTCCGAGGCGGCAGTCAAGACGCTGAAGCATCTCGCCAAGTACGCGCCGCAGTCGCCCTCGGAGATGGGCAAGCTGCAGAAGCGCCTCGTGTGCGCGGGCTTCCGTAGCAAGGAAGCCCTCACGCTCTTCATGGGGATCCGGCTCGGCGTGGCGCTCGTCGCGTTCGGTCTGGCGTCCTCGCCACTGGTGGGCAGGCCGAGCGTGATGCTGGCGCTCGGCATGGCCGCCGTCGGATACCTGCTGCCGAGCATGGCGCTGGGACGATTGGCGAAAAAGCGGCAGCACCGGATTCGTCTCTCGCTGGCCGACGTGCTGGATCTGCTTGTGGTGAGTGTCGAGGCCGGCCTGGGTCTCGATCAGGCGCTGCAGCGCGTCGGCGAAGAACTCGCAACGACCCATCCCGACCTGTCCGAGGAGCTGCGACTCGTCAACCTCGAGTTGCGCGCGGGTAAGGCGCGATCGGAGGCGTTGCGCAATCTCGCCGACCGCACTGGCGTGGACGATCTCTCGTCACTGGCCGCGATGCTGATCCAGACCGATAAGTTCGGTACGAGTGTCGCGCAATCACTGCGTGTGCATTCTGACACGCTCCGGACCAAGCGCCGGCAGCGCGCCGAGGAGGCCGCCGCCAAGACGGGCGTGAAGATGGTCTTCCCACTCGTGTTCTGCATCTTCCCGGCGATCTGGGTGGTCACGATCGGACCGGCGGCAATCAGGTTCGTCCAGGTGCTCTTCCCGATGGCGCAGCAATGACAACGGTGACGACAGCGACGCTCGACGAGATCCGGACCACAGCACCACAGGTGCCGACGACGCTCGACACGACAGGGCTGACGACCGACATGGTCGAACAGCTGCTGGTCAAGACGCTGTACGGCGGCGAGTTGACCGGCCTCATGCTGGCCGACCGGCTTCGCCTGCCGTTCACGATCATCGAACCTATCCTGGAGCGCATTCGCAACGAGCGCCTGATCGAGGTGCGCGGTGGGACGTCCACCGCCAGCTATCGATACACGCCGACCGATTTGGGCCGGGACCGCGCGCAGCAGTACCTTGCCATCAACCAGTACAGCGGTGCGGCGCCAGTGCCGTTGGCCACCTACGTCGCGCAGATGCGTGCCCTCGCGGCATCGCGCGGTTACATCGAGCGCGAGCGACTGAAGAAGGGCTTCGCGCACCTGATTGTTCCCGACGCGGTTCTCGAGCAGCTCGGTCCGGCGGCCAATGCGAACAAAGCCATCTTCCTGTACGGACCGCCCGGGAATGGCAAGACAGTGCTCGCCGAGGGATTGTCACGGACGCTCGGCGGCGACATGTACATGCCGTACGCGATCGAGGTCGAGGGTCACATCATCACGATGTACGATCCAATCAGCCACGAAGCGCTCGACGCTGATGTGGCCGACGCGACCAGCATCATCGCCGCGGCTCCGCGCGATCGACGCTGGGTGCGGATACGGCGGCCGGTCGTCATCGTCGGTGGCGAGCTCACGCTCGACATGCTCGACCTCACGTTCAATCCGCTGGCGAAGTTCTACGACGCGCCGCTGCAACTCAAAGCCAACGGCGGGATCTTCCTCGTGGACGACTTCGGCCGCCAGCGCATGCGGCCCGAGGATCTGTTGAACCGATGGATCGTGCCGCTCGAGAGTCGCGTGGATTACTTGACGCTGCACACGGGCAAGAAATTCCAGGTGCCGTTCGACGTGCTGACGGTCTTCGCCACCAACCTCGATCCCGCATCGCTGGCCGATGAAGCATTCCTCCGCCGCATCCCGTACAAGATTGCGATTCAGGATCCCAGCATCGAGGACTTCACGCGAATCCTCGAGCTGAACTGTCGCCGTCGCGATCTGCGGTTCCACCCGGTGATGGCCGCCTATCTTCAGCGCCGGCACTATCTGCCGACAGGCCGTCCGCTCAGGGCGTGCCACCCACGCGACCTGCTCGACCAGGTCACGGCGCTGTGCCGCTATCGCGGCATCGAGCCGGTCCTGAGTCGCGAGATGCTCGACCTGGCGTGCGAAGCGTATTTTCTCGACGACAAGGTGTCGCAACCTCCAACGGCGCCGGTGCGCCCACGACGAAAGCGCCGCGCGGACGTCGAGGTACGGTAATGGACGCGTACTCGAATCAGGGGCAAGGCCCGTGGCTGGTCAATCAGCGCACCGATGAAGCGCTCGCAGAGCGCGTCGAGCTTGCCGTGACGCGACGCGATCGGCGCAAGGGCCTGCTTGGCCGGGACGCGTTCGAAGCGTCAAGCGCGCTGATCATCGCTCCCTGCTTTTCCATCCACACGATGTTCATGCGCTTCGGCATCGATGCGGTGTTCGTCGATGACGATGGGCGAGCCGTGAAGGTTGTTCACGAGATGGCGCCATGGCGCATCGCGATGCAGCCGTTCGCGCACGCCGTCGTGGAGCTTCCGGCCGGCAGCCTGAAGGATCGCCCGGTCGATGTCGGCGATCGCCTGTACCTGCTGGACGGACGCGGACAGCGGGTTGGACTCTCGGTCGACGACCTGCGGGAACAACTGTGCTGACACCACGCCCGCCGAAGCCCGAGCTCGCCGGGCAGCAATACGCCGTCGTCCTCGTCAACGAGGATCAGCTCAATCAGCTGATGCACCGCCCGGCGATGCGACAGGTGAATTCACGCTTCGCATCGAACGATGCGCTCGCCCGCTATGAACGGCTGAAGCGGCGTACGACGGCTGCGGCGATCGTCCTCCTCGTGCTCGCGGCCGGCGGCGCGGCCTGGGTGTTCGTACCGCAACCGGCGATGGCGTCGATGTTCGACTGGTCCAAGCCGGCGGCGATCCCGACGCTCTACACCGGCGCCAGCTTCAGCGTGACCATCGCCTCGCTCGACAGCGCTGATAGCGCCAACGACGCGGCGGCACGCGTGCGGACGCTCGGCATGCCGGCGTTCACGCGCCGTTCGCCGGGCAAGAACCAGCTGTATCAGGCGATGGTCGGGCCGTTTGCGTCACTCGATGAAGCCGAGAAGGCACAGCGTCGCCTCGGCGGAATGGGCTACGCCGCTGCGCGGCTCTTCGTCGACGAGTCGCTGCGCACCGCCCCGCGCAGCGAGCGGCCGCTCGATACGCCGAACGATCTCGGTGTGTTGCTGCTGGGCGCGCCCGATCGGCTATCGCTGGTATTCGAGCTGCAATCGGAGCCGCGTCAGGTGACCTCGGCACGGCCAGATGCGGCGACGCTGCAAATCGACGCCGGACCGATGCCCGCCCCTGCGCAGCCACAACAGTGGAGCGCCCCCGACGGCGTGCATCTGCTGCACACCGTCTCTGTAGACGCCGTCGCGGCACAGGGCGGATTGAACTACGTACGGGCGCGCGTGGCCTTGCCGGAGTTTGCGAAAGCCAATGTCCGCACCGAAGGCCGTCGCGTCTACGTGGACCTCACGTGGCCGCTCGACGAAGAGCAAGATCCACGCACGCCGCGTCGCGCGACTGCGCCAGCGCCGCTGGAAAATTCGAGCGTGCCAGCAAGGCAAGGCGAGGCGGGGAGCAGCGGGCAGAAGCAGAACAGCCCTGCCCAGCAGGCACGATACCGGGAAGAGATTCTACCGATCCATCAACGGATCAATGAGATTCGTCCGTTCATTCTCTCGGCGGCGCAGTCAGGGTCCACGGACGTCTACGCCGCGCTCGATTCGACCCTCGCCTCGCTCGAAGCCTCGCTGGTCGCGATGAGCGTTCCGCCATCGGAAGTCGGCCAGCACCAGTTGCTCATCGCAGCGACGCGGTCGGCGCGGTCCGGGCTCGAGCCGGGGTTCAGCGGCGATCGGCTGGCGCACGCGCAAAAAGCGCTCACGATGTTCGATGGCGCGATGGCCGCCCCTGTTATCTCAACGGCGCCATAAGCCACACGCCACCGGCGACGATCGCCAGGAGCGCCGCGGTCGACATCATGGCGCGGTAGGCGCCCGGGCCGTGCACGCCGCGAACGGCGATTGAACCGACTGCCGCAGCGAAGATCGTCATCGCGGTAATCGTCCCCACCCCGAAGGACGCGATGTACAGGACCGCGTCGCTGGTTGTCGGCAGCGCGAGCGCCGGCAGGACGCCAAAGAAGTGCGAACTCCCGGCCATACCATGCAGCACGCCCATGCAGAAAGATGCGTGCGGGTGACCGAGGCGTTGAATCCATGCCGGCCCGGCCTGGACGTGAAGGTGATCGTGCGACCATTCGCCGTGCTGGTGTCGCGCCGGTGCGACGCGAAGTCCACGGCTCAACGCCCAGAACCCGATGCCGATCAGTGCCGCGCCGACGAGGCGCTCGCTCCACGCGGAGAGGACGTCGATGGGCGGCAGGATCTCGCGCATGAGAACTCCCAGCAGTGCCACGACGACTACGCCCGACGCGTGACCGAGCCCCCACGTCCATCCGGCGATCCAACCCCGCCGGCGTCCGTCAACGGCAAGCGGCGCAACCGCGGCGAGGTGATCCGGTCCGGACAGAACGTGAAACAACCCGGCAACAGCGCCGGTAACCACGATCAGCATCCCTCAACTCCCAATTCCTAACCCTCCGTCGAGCCCCGCAGCTCCGAGTCCGCGCCCCGCGCCCCGAGTCCCGAGCCCCGAGTCCCGAGCCCTGAGTCCCGAGCACCGACCCCTGAGTCCCGAGCACCGGCCCCCGCTTACTTCGGCGCCATCCGGATCGCTCCATCCAGCCGGATGACTTCGCCGTTCAACATCTCGTTCTCGAAGATATGCCTCACGAGAGCAGCGTATTCTTCCGGGCGACCAAGGCGCGAGGGAAATGGAACCTGCTGCGCGAGCGACACGCGCGCGGCCTCGGGCAATGCCGCCAGCAATGGGGTATCGAATGTGCCTGGCGCAATGGTCATCACGCGAATGCCGATGCGCGCGAACTCGCGAGCGATGGGCAACGTCAGCGCGACGATGCCCCCCTTCGAGGCCGAATATGCCGCCTGTCCAATCTGGCCGTCGAAAGCGGCGACTGAGGCCGTATTCACGATCACGCCGCGTTCCCCGCTCTCACCCGGCGCGTTGGCGGCCATCGCCGCCGCCGCCAGCCTGATGACGTTGAACGTTCCCACCAGGTTCACCTGGATGACGCGGCTGAAGTGGTCGAGAGGCTGCACGCCCTCGCGGGGCAGGACACGCTCGGCGGCGGGGATACCTGCGGCATTGACCAGGCCGTCGATGTGGCTGAACTCCCTCGTCGCGAGCTCTATCGCGGCTTGCACGTGATCTTCACGCGTGACGTCGGCGTTCACGAAGCGGGCGCTCGAGCCGTGCTGCGCCGCCTTGGCGCGGCCGGCTTCGTCTTTGAGGTCGATGATGACGGCACGTCCGCCTGCGGCCACGATCATGTCGACGGTGGCACCACCCAGGCCCGACGCCCCGCCCGTCACGAGGACGGTTCGTCCTTTGAGGAGCACGACGCGATTCTATCAGCCAGCTCGTTCGCTCAGGACTCCGACTCGAGGCCAATGCCCTGGATGGCGAAGCCATTCAGCCGCGGCTCGAGCTGTTCGGGTGGCTTGATGGGGAACTCACAGGTGAATGTCGTGCCGCGGTCGGCATTGTTCTCAGCCGCGATGGTGCCGCCGTGGGCAAGAACGATGGAACGGCTGATCGACAGGCCGAGACCGAGGCCCTGCTCGCGAAACGTCACGAAAGGCTCGAAAACAGCGGTGAGTTGATCGTCAGGAATGCCGACGCCGCGGTCGATGACCGACAGCCGGACCACCTCGTCTTCCAGCGCGGTTCTTACAGTGAGACGGCGCTCGTCAATCGGTGCCGTGCTCATCGACTCACAGGCGTTGAGCACGAGATTCAGGAGCACCTGCTGCAACTGCACTCGATCGCCGTAAACCGGCTTCATGGGTGAGACCAGGTCGGTCGTCACCGAGATTCGCCGCGCAAGGAAGTCACTGTGCGCGAGGTCGAGCACTTCCCTGACGATCTCGTTCATGTCGACCCTCTCGAAGAGTCCGACTCCTTTTTTCAGCAGCACACGCAGACGCTCGATCACCGCGCCGGCGCGCTTGTCGTTGGCGATGATGTCGTCGAGCGCGGCACGCAGTTCCTCTGCGTCCAGCGGATCCCGCGCCAGCAGGCGTCGCGCCGCGTGCGCATTGATGAGGATCGCCGACAGCGGTTGGCTCAGCTCGTGCGCCAAGGCGCCGGAGAGTTCGCCGAGCGTGGCGACACGGTTCAGATGCGCGAGCTCTCGACGCTGCATGGCGGCATCGACTTCAGCGCGCTTGCGGTCGGTGATGTTGCGAACGATGCTGAGCACCTTGTCGCGATCACAGCGCACAACGCACGCTTCGTAGAAACGCTGCGCTTGATCGATCTCGATGGAGTACTCGAATGTCTCAGGATCGCCCGAGGCGAGCGTGCCAGCGATCGCGGCCGTCAGTGGAGCGGAGACGACCGGAGGAAGAATGTCGGTAATCGTTCTGCCGAGGAAGACCCGTGGCGGGACGAGCAACTCGTCCGGGTCCTTCGCGTAGTAGTCGAGGAACACGCCGCCGGCGCTCAGAATGAACATCCAATCAGGATTGGCCCGCAGGATCGCGCGATTGCGCTCTTCGCTCCGGCGCAACGCCTCGTGCGCCCGCTGGTTTTCGATGGCAATCCCCGCGATATTGGCGGCAACGTCAATCATGCGCCGCTCGCCGCGCATCGGCGACCGCGGCTCGGAATAGTACATGGCAAACGACCCGAGGGTCTTCTTCTGTGTCGACATGATCGGCGTCGACCAGCAGGCGCGGAGGCCGTATGCTCTGGCCAGATCGCGGTAGTCCTCCCACACCGGGTCGACGAGGACATCGGTCACGATCACAGGCCGGCCGAGATACATCGCTGTGCCGCAGGAGCCTGCGCGCGGACCGATGACGGCGCCTTCGATCGCGGTGTTGAAGCTCTCGGGGAGGCTTGGCGCGACGCCTCGCCGCAGATGCACGCCGTCGTCGTCGAGCAGCACGACCGAGCACAACATCCCGTCCGTGTGTTGCTCGACCAGCCGCACCAGCCGTGTGAGAACTGCGTCGAGCGAGGCGCCCGTGGCGATCATTTCGAGCACCTCGTGTTGCCCGGCGCGGAACTCCGCCTCTCGCCGCCGCTCGGTGATGTCGCGCGAGACGACGAGCAGCTGCACGATGCTGCCGGTGTCATCAGTGACAGGCGTAACGACGACCTCCCACCACTTGGGCACACCAGCGGCGGTGCGGGAAAAGCCTTCGAACATCGCGCGTTCTCCCGCCTGCGCGCGCGCCACCGCGGTGCGTGCGGCGGCCTGATGCTCGCCCTCCCACACGCTGAGCCAGGGACGGTCGACCAGGTCCTCCGATCCGCACAGGTCGAGCAACTCCACGCCAGCCGGGTTGACGTAGACGACGCGCGCGTGGAGATCGAGAAGCTTCACGCAGTCGTTGCTGCCTTCGATCAGGTGCCGGCCCAGTTGTTCGAATTGTGGCTGTCCCACGGATCTACACAGCGTGCTGAGCGGGGACGCCGACGACGATGTTCATGGCCGCGATCAGCGCATCTTCATCGAACGGCTTGCGCAGCGTGGGGACGCCGACCGGCAAGTCCTCTCCGAGGAAGCGCTCACCGTCACCAGTAATGAAAACGATCGGCAGCCGGAGTCCCACCGAAATCATCCACTCACGCAATTCGACGCCGTGCAACCCCGGCAGGCGGATGTCGAGGATGAGGCAGTCTATTGTGGGACGGTTGGCAACGAACTCTTCCGCGGAGGTAAACACACGAACGTCATGACCTAACGCACGAAGAAGCCGATTGAGCGCAACGCGCACGTCGATGTCGTCATCGACCACGGCAACCATCATATGGCGGGAAGGCCGAGTCGATTGGCATGCGGTGGCGCAGGCCCGGTCGGCATGGTGGACCACTGTCAGGACGCAGTCTACCATGCCCTGACACGCTCGGCCGGATGACGCCGCCGACTTCGCCAGCGGACCTGCACGACGCGCTTTTCTCGTAGTGACACCGTGTCCCAGGGCGAGCGCCTCGCGCTCGGACGTGTCGGTCACCCGGCGCGCGAGCGCAACGCTGAGCGCACCGGCCGCCGCACTGCCAGAATCCGCGACCCAGTGAATGCCCAGCAGGAACGTGGCCGATCACCGTAACTCGCAGTGCCGTCACCGTGTTGCGCAGTCGCACCTCGAACAGCCCCCAGACGGCGATGACGACGACGGTGAGCGAGACATGCGTGCTCGGAAACGAGTTGTTGAGTGCGCTGATTGGCCGGATCGCATCGATGAGACGCGACGACCACAGATGGGAGAGCAGCATCGCGTTCGACTTCCACTACGCCCATCGCTCCGGTATCGGAAGAGCAGGAACCAGGGCAGGCGGACGGGATAGTCGATCGCGATCGCGAGGTACAACATCCGCAGAGGCGCGATCTCACGCCTTCGAGCCAGGGCGATCAGGAGCGCCACGCCAAGGTCGAGTGCCTTTCGCGCCGTGTCGGATACTTCGCTGTCGTTGTTGTCCCAGACGTAGCAGTGTCGAAGTCGTCGCCCGGGCGAGCTGTCTCGGCGACGTCCCCGGCCAGACCTGATCGCCGTGGCGCTGTGCCTTGTCGTCAGTGGTTTCATCTCGTCTCGATTTGCGTGTGACAAGGCAATCCACATGTCGCGACACGGCGCGGCCGCGGGTGAAGTGATCACATGCAAAACTGGCCCATGGTGGGCCATCTCGATCGGAGCGGGCCGCTAAAGGCTGAGCTGTGAACACGGCCGCGCACCTCTCCCATCGGTAACGTCACTCCGATGCGACAAGACTGCTTCCGGGCGCACAGACCTGATCGTGAGGGGATGTCTCGCGCGTTGTATATATAGGCGGCATGTCACCGAGTCTGGTTGCGGTCAGTGGTCCGTTGAGCGGTGGAGCGTTTCCACTCGATCAACCCGAAACGAGCATCGGGTGCGATCGCAGCAACACCATCGCGCTCGCTGACGCGACGATCTCACCGCGACACTGCGTGCTCGCCTGGAACGGGCAGCAGATCGTGGTCCGTGATTTCGATCGCGGCAATCCCACCTTCGTCAACGGACTGCCGGCGGACGACCGGGCGTTGCAGCACGGCGATCGTCTCCAGATGGGGAGCTCCCTGTTCGTGCTGACGTTCGGCGACGTCTCGCCCGCGCGCCACGTCCGCGTCGCGCTCGACGATGCGCCACCGCGTTCGATGCGCGTCATGCGCCGAGACGACGCCTTGATGGGAGGCTCGCGGCTGGAGCACACATCGGCTGCAAGACTGGCGCGCGATCTCGTTGGGCTGATGCGCGTCAACTCCGCAATCAACGCCGTCCGTGGGCTCGTCGCGCTCGAGCGCCCGCTGATCGAATTGATCGCGGAGATCGTGCCGCTGGCCCGGGGTGCCCTGATTCTGGCGAGCGATCCCGATGAGATTCCAGTCGGTCAGCGCAACCCCGCGTCGATGGACGCGCGTCAGCTGTTGGTCAGCCGGCCGATGATCGAACGCGTGCTGCGCGAGACGGTCGGCGTCCTGGCCGAGGCTGGAGATCACGACGGGTCACACGGACCTGGAGTGCCGCGTTCCCGATCGGTACTGGCGGCCCCCGTGGTTGCCTTCGAGGAAGTGCTGGGGGCGATCTATCTCGAGTCTGATTCGCCGGAACAGCCATTTGACGAGGGCCATCTGAGCCTCTTGATGTCGATTGCCGCCGTGGCGGGTACAGCGCTCGGCTATCAGCGGCACGCTGAATGGCTCACCAGCGAGAATCAGCGACTGCAGAGTGAGCTCGCCGGCGATCACAACATCGTCGGCCAGAGCTCCGCGATGCGGGCGGTGTTTCAACGCCTTGCGCGCGTGGCGCCCACGGAGTCGACGGTCCTGGTCACTGGCGAGAGCGGGACCGGCAAGGAACTCGTGGCCTACGCCATTCATCGCAACAGCCCGCGTGCCGAGCGTCCGTTTGTGGCGATCAACTGCGCTGCGATCACCGAGACCCTTCTCGAGAGCGAGTTGTTCGGCCACGAGAAAGGCGCGTTCACCGGCGCGGTGGCACAGAAGAAGGGACGGCTCGAGCTGGCCGAGGGCGGCTCGGTGTTCCTCGATGAAATCGGTGAGTTGTCACCGGCGCTGCAGGCGAAGTTACTGCGCGTGCTGCAGGATCGCGCGTTCGAGCGCGTTGGCGGCACGCGGCGCGTCTCCGTCGATTTCCGCTTGATCGCCGCGACGAATCGAAACCTGGAAGAAGCCATCGTCCAGGGAGCGTTCCGGCGCGACCTCTATTACCGCCTGAACGTCGTCGCACTGGTCATGCCATCGCTGCGCGATCGGATCGACGACATTCCACTGCTCGCGCAGTACTTCATTCGACGCCATGCTGGACGAATCAAGCGGCGTGTGAGCGGTATCTCTCCAGCCGCCCTTGCGTGCCTGATCAAGTACGACTGGCCCGGGAATGTGCGGGAACTCGAGAACGCGATCGAACGAGCCGTCGTCCTGGGATCGACCGACGTGATTCTGCTCGAGGACCTCCCAGACGCCATAGTCGAGGCTGGCGCGGAGGCCGCGGCCAGTACGCCGACGGCGTCGTCCCTGCGATTCCACGACGTGATCACCCAATCGAAAAAAGATCTGATTCTGCAGGTGTTCGACAAGGCGGGCGGCAACTACACGGCAGCGGCGCAACTGCTCGGACTGCATCCCAACTACCTGCATCGCCTGATTCGGAATCTCAATCTGAAATCTTCGCTGAGGAAGCCACAGTAGCGACGGACGATCGCCTTTCCGCGTGAGAACGCGGACGGCCATCGAGACCGATCGCGTAGCATCCGGGGCGTGGCGCTGAATCCCCGTGTGCAGCTGTGTGCCTATCAGGTCCTCGCGAAGCCGGGCGAAGGCGAATGGGAGAGGTCCACCACGCGCGCGACATGCGGCTGAAACCTGAGGTCGCGCGTCGTTCAGGTTACTTGACGTCCTTATGTGTGACTTCCTGGACCTTCTGCTTCTTGCCGCCGCCCACGTTCAACCCCTGAATCTGGATCGTCGGCTGTTCCTTGAGCACCTGCTGCCGATAGAGCCGCTCCATTTCCATGTGTTGACGGATCTCCTCGGCGGACATCTGCGACTTCTTGCGCGCGGCGAGTTTCTCCTCTCGCGCGTTCTTGGCGACGCCCAGTTCGTCGAGGTCGGTCTGGCGGCCGGCGGCCACGGCTTCGGCGTTCAGCTGCAGTGAATGCTCTTTGCTGCTCAGCGGCACATTCTTGTTGCCGGCGAAGATCTCGTGGCGGCCGTGGTCCTCGTACCACTTCGTGAGCGTGGCCGTCATGTGCATCTTCTCGAGGATGTTCCGCCAGCCGATGCCAGTGTTGTAGGCGCAGAACGAGATCTCACCCTGCTGCGTGCCGTACGGGATGATGCACATCTCGGTGCGGCGGAAGTCGTAGTTGAAGAGATCCTGGAACCACATGCCGGCGATGAACAGGAAGTTCCAGCGGTCGGCGCGCCGCTTCTGGATGTCGTCCATCGTGCGGTCGCCGCTGACGCTGCCGTAGTTCTTGCCGGTGGCGCCGAAGGTCTTGTCGAACTTCTTCATCAGGTCGGCGATGCGGAAGTGCGTTGGCGCTTTGAACGGGTCGTAGTTGCGCATTAGTGCGAGCGCCATACCTGCGACTGAAAGGAACTTGCCGCGCGCCGCGTCGTTGACCTGCGCGACGTCCTTGGCGAGCTGATCCGCCTTCAGGAATGCCGTCACGGGGACCGCTTCCTTCGTTTCCTTGTCGATCATCACCGCCATGCCGATCCCGCAGTTCGGGTGGCAGCCGCACGTGAGCTGACCCCATTCCCGGTCGGGACCGTGCACGACGTCGGCCCAGTCGGTGAACGTGGACATGAACGAGATCGGGAACCAATCGCGAATCGGCTCGCCGATACCGGTCTGGTTCTTCACGTCATGCGCCAGGTGCGACAGCGTGTAGCGCTGCGCCGCGCGGCGCTCCGGGGTGATCTCTTCGTCGCGTCCGGTGAACGACACCGGCTGGAACGAGAGGAAGTTGATGCGCTTCGGGTTGTCGAGCGCGAACTCGATCACGCGGCCGACCTGTTCGTTGTTGACGCCGTTGACAATCGTAATGACCGGGACGATGTCCACGCCGGCCTGATACAGATTCTCAATCGCGCGCAGCTTGACGTCGAAGAGATTGCCGACGCGGCGATGCGAGTTGGCGGCGTTGCCGATGCCGTCGAACTGCAGATACGCGTAGCGCAGACCGGCTTCGGCCGCGGCCTTCGCGAACTCCGGACTCTTGGCGAATTCGATGCCGTTCGTGGCGGCCTGGACGCTGTTGTAGCCGACCTTGCGCGAGTAGCGGATCGCGTCGAGGAAGTACGGCGACATCGTCGGCTCGCCGCCCGAGAACTGCACCGACATCTGGCGGCGCGGCTTGATCGTGATGGCGTTGTCGAGGACCTGCTTGATGTCCTCCCAGCTCAGTTCGTGGACGAAGCCAACCTGGTTGGCGTCCATGAAGCAGGGGTCGCACATCATGTTGCAGCGATTCGTCAGGTCAACGGTCAGCACCGACCCGCGTCCGTGAAGCACGGTTGACGAGCCGTGGTTGTGCAGCTTCTCGTCATTGTGCGCGCGGATGTCGCGGCCCGGGAACACCTCTTCGAGATGCTTGAAGAAGGCCGTGTCGATTGCCATCACGTCCTCGAAGTGGCCGTGAATGGGGCAATCCTTGACCATCAGGATCTTGCCGTCGCGCTCGATGATCGTGGCCTTGATCTCGCCGACCTTCTCATTGAGAAGAACGCTGACGTCCTTCTTGCCATCGAGGATGTCCTGCCGCGCCTCACGTGTGCAGGTCGGGCAGAGCGAGTCGGTCTCGCGCGGCCAGCCCAGCGGCGGCTTCGTCTTCTGATACGACTTGAGCAGCGGTTTATCCGACCAGCGCGGGATGAACGAAGGGTTCTGCTTGATCTTGTTGGCTGTCGAGAACACCTGCCACACTCCGTTGGCGGCAATCGCCAGACCCTTCTCGACGTACTTCATCGGCGCGTGCATCAGCAACTCCTCTTGGACTCTAGGCTCTTGGCTCCGTAGGTCGGATCTTGCCGTGTAGACCTGTAAATTTCTGGTCAACCCAGCAGGACCTGCCCCTACAACTGGCTAGGCGGGGTCCCAGTTCCGGCGGTATGGGCCGGAACGTCGAGGAATCATACGAAAGAAAGTCGCGAAACCAGGCCGTTTTTCAGCGGATTGGCGAATACGGGGCATGGGCGGGCCACAGAGCGCGTCGACTGGCATATCCGACTTAACCTATCTTGTATGGTGAAATTAGATTGAGACTTCCAGATCATTGTATTTCCCTTATGGAGATAACCCCTTCAAAATGTGCCGACCATGTCAAATTCGGGAATGACCTGTCCCCCTGATGCTCAGGGTTTGTACAACCCAGCCAACGAACACGACGCGTGCGGCGTGGGCTTCGTTGTGCACATCAAGGGGCGGCGGTCTCACGACATTGTCCAGAAAGCGTTGCAGGTTCTGGTCAATCTGGAGCATCGCGGTGCGTGCGGATGCGAGGAAAACACCGGCGACGGCGCCGGCATCCTCATCCAGATGCCGGATGCCTTTCTGCGGACGTGCGCGCCGACGACGCTTCCAGCGCCCGGCGAATATGGTGCAGGGCTGGTCTTCCTGCCGCACGACGAATCTGATCGCGACCGAATCAAGGGCCTGATCGCGTCGATCATCGAAGAAGAAGGGCAACGTCTGCTTGGCTGGCGCGATGTCCCCACGGACAATCGCCTGGTCGGTCCGAGCGCCCGCGCTACGCAGCCCGTCTTCCAGCACCTGTTCATCGGCCTGACCGGACTGGACGACGTGTCCGCCGACCTGTCTGCCGAAGCGCAACGCGCGAAGGCGGACGCGCGCAGCGCGAAGGCGGAGCGCAAGCTGTACGTGATTCGGAAACGTATCGAACACGCAGTCGACACGCTGAAGATCAATCCGCTGTCGCGCCGCTTCTTCTATATCGTCAGCCTCTCGGCCAACACGCTGACCTATAAGGGGATGCTCACGGCGCGCCAGCTCGCGCCAATGTTCCCGGATCTCGTGAACCCGCAGCTGACGTCGGCACTGGCCCTGGTGCACCAGCGTTTCAGTACCAACACGTTCCCGTCGTGGCCGCTCGCGCATCCGTACCGCCTGATCGCACACAACGGTGAAATCAATACGCTGCGCGGCAACATCAACTGGATGCGAGCTCGGCAGGGATTGCTCGGGAGCGATCTCTTTGGTGACGACCTCGAGAAGATCCTTCCGGTCATTCGAGAAGGCGGAAGCGACACCGCCACCTTCGACAACGTCCTCGAGCTCCTCGTGCGCGCGGGACGCTCGCTGCCGCACGCCATCCTGATGATGATCCCGGAGCCCTGGAGCGGCAACGAGGAAATGTCTCCGGACCGGAAGGCGTTCTACGAGTACCACGCCTCGTTGATGGAGCCGTGGGACGGTCCGGCCTCCATCGCCTTCACCGACGGCACCATGATCGGCGCCGTGCTCGACCGTAACGGGCTGCGGCCATCCCGCTACTACGTGACCAAGGACGATCTGGTCATCATGGCGTCAGAAGTGGGCGTGCTGGACGTGCCGCCCGAGAACATCCTCATCAAGGGGCGGCTTCAGCCCGGCCGCATTTTCCTCGTCGATACCGCCAAAGGTCGCATCGTCGATGACGATGAGATCAAGCGCGAGCTGGCAGCGGAATATCCCTATCAGGAGTGGCTCGATAAGCACCTGGTCGACATCGACGATCTGCCAGCCGCCCGCGCGGTGGAACCCGATCATGAGACGGTGCTCAAGCGGCAGCTCGCGTTCGGGTACACGCTGGAAGATCTGCGCGTCCTGATCGGTCCGATGGCCGCCGTCGGTGAAGAGCCTGTTGGATCGATGGGAACCGACACCTCGTTGGCCGTGCTCTCCGAGCGGCCGCGCCTGCTGTTCGACTACTTCAAGCAGCTGTTTGCGCAGGTCACGAATCCACCGCTCGACGCCATCCGCGAGGAGCTGGTGACCTCGATGGCGTCGACGATCGGTCCCGAGCGCAACCTGCTCAAGCCCGAGCCAGAGTCGTGCGAGCAGATCACGATCAAGTACCCGCTCATCCACAACGAGCACGTGGCGAAGCTGCGTCACCTCGCGCCCGACTCGCCGTTCCGGTCCACGACGCTCGCGATGGTGTTCGACCCGGAGAAGGGCGGCACGTCGCTCGAGCAGGCGATGGACGAACTGTGCAGGCAGGCGAGTGAAGCCGTTGCCGAGGGCTACAACATCCTGATCCTCTCGGACCGCGCCCATGACTCGCGCCGTGCGCCCATCCCCAGCCTCATGGCGACGGCGGGCGTGCATCATCACCTCGTTCGTGAGGGAACGCGCACGCGCTGCGCGCTCGTTGTCGAATGCGGCGACGCGCGCGAAGTACATCACGTCTCGCTGCTCCTGGGGTACGGTGCGGGTGTCGTCAACCCGTATCTCGCATTCGAGACGATCGACGACATGATCGGCCAGCGAATGCTGACGGGGACGACCCGCGACGCTGCGGTGGCGAAATACATCAAGTCACTGAACAAGGGCATCCTCAAAGTGATGTCCAAGATGGGCATCTCGACGCTGGCGAGTTATTGCGGCGCCCAGATCTTCGAGGCCATCGGACTGAACCAGGAGTACATCGACAAGTACTTCACGCACACGACCTCACGTGTCAGCGGCGTTGGCATCGACGTCATCGCCGAAGAAGTCCGGCAGCGTCACGAGCGTGCGTACGGCCGCAGACCGGCGGGGGTGTCCGAGCTCGACGCCGGCGGCGAGTACCAGTGGCGTCGCGACGGCGAGTACCACCTCTTCAACCCCGAGACAGTATTCAAGCTGCAGCATGCGACGCGCAGCGGTCAGTACCGCATCTTCAAGGAATACACGCGCGCCGTGAATGACCAGCACGAGCGTCGCGCGACGCTGCGCGGTCTCTTCCGGTTCAAGCCCGCCGGTCCCTCCGTGCCGATCGACGAAGTCGAACCAGTTGAAAAGATCGTCAAGCGGTTTGCGACTGGTGCGATGTCTTACGGCTCGATCAGCCTGGAGGCGCACGAAACCCTTGCCATCGCGATGAACCGGCTGGGCGGCCGGTCGAATACCGGCGAGGGCGGGGAAGATCCCGCTCGCTATCTGCCGATGGTCAATGGCGACTCGAAGCGCAGCTCGATCAAGCAGGTCGCGTCGGGCCGGTTCGGGGTGACGAGCGAATACCTGGTCAATGCCGACGAGCTGCAGATCAAAATGGCGCAGGGCGCCAAGCCGGGCGAGGGTGGCCAGCTCCCCGGGCACAAGGTCTATCCCTGGATCGCGAAGGTGCGGTATTCGACGCCGGGCGTCGGGCTGATCTCACCGCCGCCGCATCACGACATCTACTCGATCGAGGATCTGGCGCAGCTGATCTTCGACTTGAAGAACTCGAATCCGCGCGCGCGGATCTCGGTCAAGCTCGTCGCCGAAGGCGGCGTGGGCACAGTGGCAGCCGGCGTTGCGAAGGCGCACTCCGATGTCGTGCTCATCTCGGGACACGATGGCGGTACCGGCGCATCGCCGCTGACCAGCCTCAAGCACGCGGGACTGCCGTGGGAGCTCGGGTTGGCGGAGACGCAGCAGGTGCTCGTGCTGAACAAGCTGCGCGACCGCATCGTCGTGCAGGTCGACGGCCAGATGAAGACTGGCCGTGACGTCGTAATCGGCGCGCTCCTCGGCGCCGAGGAATACGGGTTCGCGACGGCGCCGCTCGTCGTCATGGGCTGCATCATGATGCGCGTGTGTCACTTGAACACGTGCCCGGTGGGCATCGCGACGCAGGATCCCGAGCTGCGCAAGAAATTCAGCGGCACGCCCGAGATGGTCGAAAACTTCTTCCGGTTCATCGCCGAGGAAGTGCGCGAGTTGATGGCGGAGCTGGGTTTCCGCACCATCGATCAGATGATCGGACGCGCCGATTGTCTCGATGTCGAGCGAGCGGTGCACCACTGGAAGGCCAAGGGGCTCGACCTCATGCCGCTGTTGCATCAGCCCAATCTGCCCGACTCCGTCGCGCGTCGCCGTGTGCGGGCGCAGGATCACGGGCTCGAGGGCACGCTCGACAAAGATCTGATCAAGGCGGCGATGCCTGCGCTCGAGCACAGGCAGCCGGTCGACTTGACGGCGTACATCCGCAACGCGGATCGCACCGTCGGCACGATGCTGGGTTCCGAGGTGACTCGCCGTCACGGTGCGGCTGGGCTGCCGGCTGACACGCTGCGCATTACATTCACCGGCTCCGCCGGACAGAGCTTCGGTGCGTTCGTACCGGCCGGGATGACGATGCGGCTCATCGGCGATGCGAACGACGGGTTCGGCAAAGGGCTTTCCGGTGGACGCCTGATCGTGCATCCACCCGCGCTTTCGGCGTTCAAGTCGCAGGAGAACATCGTCATCGGCAACGTGGCGTTCTACGGCGCGACCAGTGGTGAGGGATACGTTCGTGGCGTCGCCGGCGAGCGCTTCTGCGTGCGGAACAGCGGCGCGACCGTCGTGGTCGAAGGGGTGGGTGATCACGGCTGCGAGTACATGACCGGGGGACGCGTGGTCGTGCTCGGTCGAACCGGGCGCAACTTCGCCGCGGGCATGAGCGGCGGCATCGCGTACGTGCTGGATGTCGAAGGCCGTTTCGAGCGCCGTTGCAACCGTGAAATGGTCGATCTGGAGCCGCTCGTCGAGGCCGAGGACATCGACTTCCTGCGCGTCGCGATCATGAAGCATCTGACGTATACCGGCAGCATGTATGCGGAAGGCCTGCTGTCGGATTTCACGACTGTGCGACGGCACATCGTCAAAGTGATGCCGCGCGAATACAAGCGCGCGCTTGTCGAACAGGCCAAGCGTGTGGGCGAAGAGCAGGAGCCTCTGGTCGAACAATTGGTCGTCACGGGAATGGTGGCGTCGGCGTCGAGCGCGGGAACGGCCGTCCATGGGTAAGGCGACCGGGTTCATTGAAATACAGCGCAAGAAGCAGCCAACGCGTCCGGTCGAGGAGCGCATCCGCGACTGGAACGAGGTGTATCTGCCGTATCCCGCCGGCGAGCTCGAGAAGCAGGGCGCGCGCTGCATGGACTGCGGGATCCCGTTCTGTCATCAGGGCTGCCCGCTCGGCAACCTCATTCCGGACTGGAACGACCTGGTCTATCGCGATCGATGGCGCGCGGCAATCGACCGTCTGCACGCCACCAACAACTTTCCCGAGTTCACCGGCAAGTTGTGCCCGGCGCCCTGCGAAGGGTCCTGTGTGCTCGGGATCAACGACTATCCCGTCACGATCAAGTCAATCGAGGCATCGATCATCGATCGCGCGTGGGACCAGGGTTGGGTCACACCACGGACGCCGCCGACGAGCACGTTCAAGCGGGTTGCGATTGTGGGCTCGGGTCCTGCCGGCCTCGCCGCAGCGGATCAGTTGAATAGCGCTGGGCACTCGGTGACGGTCTTCGACAAGTCCGACCGTATCGGTGGACTGCTGCGCTACGGAATTCCCGAGTTCAAGATGGAGAAGCGCTTCCTCGATCGGCGGCTCGCGATCATGGAAGCGGAGGGCGTGGTGTTTCGGCCCGGCGTCAACGTCGGCGTCGATGTCCCCGCCGATCGTCTGGTCTCTGACTACGATGCGGTGTTGCTGGCAGGCGGCGCCGGTCAGCCCCGGGATCTTCCGGTTCCCGGACGTGAGCTGAAGGGCGTTCACTTCGCGATGGAGTACCTCACGCTGCAGAACCGTCGATGCGAAGGGGACGAGGTCGCCGACAGCGAGTTCATCAGCGCCCGGGATCGTCACGTCATCATCATCGGCGGCGGCGATACGGGCGCTGACTGCCTTGGGACGGCGCATCGGCAAGGCGCGCGGTCGATCGTCCAGCTCGAGTTGATGGACCGGCCTCCCGACTCACGGGCCGCGGACAACCCGTGGCCGACATGGCCTCAGATCTTCCGCGTCTCCTCGGCCCACGAGGAGGGTGGCGACCGTCTCTATTCCGTCTCCACACAGCGATTCTCCGGCGACGAGAACGGCCATGTGCGCGCGCTGCACGCCGTGAAAGTCGAGATGGTCAAGCAGGACGGTCGCATGCAATTCGTGCCTGTTCCTGGCAGCGAATTCGAGGTTCCCGCTGACCTCGTACTCCTGGCCATGGGCTTCGTCGGCCCGGAACGCGTGGGTCTGCTCGAGAGCCTGGGTGTCAAGCTCACCGACCGGGGCAACGTGGCGAGGGATCAGTCGTGGATGACGAGCGTCCCCGGCGTCTTCACCGCGGGAGACATGCAGCGTGGTCAATCGCTGATTGTCTGGGCGATTGCCGAAGGCCGTAGCGCAGCGCGCGCCATCGACCACTACCTGATGGGAGAATCGAAGCTCCCGGCCCCGCTCGCGTAGATCGCACTGATCGTAGTGTCCGGCTTCAGCAGGATCTTTTCGCCGATCGGATGAGGCGCGGTGGCGTGGCACCTCTCCTGCACGTCGCACCAAGTCGCCCGAGATTAGTGCGACAGAGACCACCGAGGGATGCCCGCGTCCCTGCGGCGGCTGTCGGTGATTCGCGACCGCGCGCGTGCTCGTGCCTTAGGATCGAGATTGGAGGTGCGCGCATGCCACGTGCCGGATCGCTCGTCATCATCCTGTCCTTGTCAATCACCGCGCGTGCGCAAGAGGTGCTGGCTCCATTTGTGCCGCCCAACGCCGGCAGCGTCAGCGGCAATGTCCTCCGGGGGCAATTGCTGTGGGGCCGCACCGATAGCTGGCCGGGTACGCCGGATTTCTTCTGCCGACAGTCGGAGTCGCACTCGGACGTGCCGCACCCGCTCGCCGATGGCACGCCCAAGTGCTACGCACGAGGAATGGTGCTCGGCGACATCGGCGACGCACCCGATCTCGTTTTGCGACGCGCAGGTCCCGATGGCGGGCATTTCAACGACGTCCCGCAACCGGTGACTGACGGGACTCCGCTCGGTAGTCTGTACTGGCAGGCATGGGGTTCACGTTGCGAAGCAGGGCAGGCAGGCTTCTGGTCGGGCTGCGGTGGAAATGGCCGCACTGCGCAGATCTACTCGCGGGCCTCCGGCGATCAGACTGCCACGTCACGTGCAGGCAGCCTGCACCTGGCAACTACGCCCCCTGGCAACAACGGCAGTCCGGAAGATCGCCTCGTCATCACTGCCGAGGGCCGGATCGTCCTCAACACGGATGCGGGAATGCGTGAAGTCGAGGTCGGCGAGCGCGATTCCTGTGGGACCGGCTATCGTTGTCTGCGTGTGGCCAACTAGCAAAGGGCTCCGCGTTTCACCGAGGTGGAGTTACTATCGGCCCATGATTCGACTGCATCCCTTGACGCTCATCGCGGTCGCCTGCATCGCCATCAGTCTGCCGGCGTGCGGGTCCGGCAACACCGCGACTCAGGCGGCGTCGGCGAACGACGCGAGTACCGCGATTCCGATCGCGCTGACGGCCAGCGCCGATGCGTGGAACAGCGCCGACCTTGCCGGACACATTCGGCCCTACGCGGATGCGGCGACCTTCATGAGTACCAACGGTCCCATCCAGGGGCGGGAGCGTGTCGGTGAATCGCTTTCGCGATCGTTCTGGCGCGACGGCAAACCAAAACAGCAATTGTCCTTCGACCACATCGATGTTCGTCTTCTCGGGGAACGACACGCGTTGGCGACCGGGCACTTCCTGCTCTCAGGAGGTGGGGAAGCCGATCGCAGCGGCTGGTTCAGTCTCACATGGGAAAAAACCGAAGCTGGCTGGAAGATCCTTCACGATCACTCCAGCTAACGTCTGCGCTCAACGACAATCACGACTTGGAGAAATAAGGACACCGATGAAGCGATTCGGACTGCATCTAGCGGTGATGATCGCTGCCATGCCTGCGCTGCTGGTGGCGCAGAACTGGCCGCAGTTCCGCGGCACGATGGCCGGCGTCGGCGTCGATCATCCCGACCTGCCCGATACGTGGAGCATGACGGAGAACGTCGCCTGGGTGACCGCGATTCCCGGCATCGGTTGGAGCTCACCGATCGTGTGGGACGATCATGTCTTTCTCACCACCGTCGTCAACAGCGGACCGCAGGAAGCACCCAAACCCGGTTTTTATCTGGGGGACTGGCCGGCGTCTCCCGCGCCCCATCGCTGGATGGTCTATGACATCGACTATGCGTCGGGCAACGTGCGATGGGCGAAGGAAGTTGGCGGTAACGCGCCCGCGAAGGCGAAGCACCTGAAAAATAGCTACGCGTCGGAGACGCCCGTCACCGATGGCGAGCGTGTCTACGCGTACTTCGCCAATCTGGGACTCTTCGCGCTCGATTTTGCCGGTAACGTGATCTGGTCCAAGCCGATTGGTCCATTCAAGACGCGCAACAACTGGGGGACCGGTCAGTCGCCTGTACTGCATCAGGGCCGTATCTACATCGTCAACGACAACGACGAACAATCGTTTCTGGCGGCCTACGATGCGCGCACGGGCCAGGAGATCTGGCGTATCGATCGCAAGGAAGGTACGAACTGGACGACGCCATTCGTGTGGCAGAACGATGTGCGCACGGAGATCGTCACGTCGGGGTCGGATCGGGTGCGGTCGTACGATCTGTCCGGAAAGCTGCTCTGGGAGTTTTCTGGAATGTCGAGCATTTCGATTCCGACGCCCTTCGAGCGGTTTGGCCTGCTCTATATCAGCTCGGGCTACATTGCCGATCCGATGCGGCCGGCATACGCCATTCGCCCGGGCGCGTCGGGAGACATCTCGTTGAAACAGGGTGAAACGAGCAACGCCTACATCGTCTGGTCAGCGGCAACCGGAGCCCCCTACAACCCGACACCGATCGTGTACGGCGACACGTACTACACGCTGTTCGATCGCGGTTTCTTCACGACCCATGATGCGAAGACCGGCAAGGAGATTTATCCGCGACAGCGGATCACCGGCGAGGCGAGCGGGTTCACCTCATCACCGTGGGCGTACAACAACAGGGTCTTCGCGATGAGCGAAGAAGGCGATACGTACGTCATCCAGGCCGGCCATGAATTCAAGGTGCTCGGGAAGAACTCGTTGAATGAAATGACGCTGGCCAGTCCCGCTATCGCCCGAGGAAGCCTGTTCGTGCGAACGGCTTCGAAGCTTTACCGGCTCACCCGGCAAAAGTAGCCGAACACCTCAACAGCAATACGGCACTGGTCCGACTGTTGCAGTTCTCTGGGACGTGACGGATCGCAGCGCACCTGTGATCGCGTCGCATGTTGCAGAGGAGGGAGAATGCTGACGATTCTGGTCGTCGTTCTCGTGTTGCTCATGCTAGGCGCGGTTCCGGCGTGGCCGTACAGTCGAGGCTGGGGGTACTACCCGAGCGGTGGTCTGGGTCTCGTGTTGTTGGTCGTAGTGGTCTTGCTGCTGACGGGCCGATTGTAGCTTCGTGGGATCTGACGCGGTCGTCAGGCGGGTCCTGCACAAGGCCCGCCTGATTTCGATGCCGTGAGGGTGCGCGCGCTCACGCGCGCGCGAATACCATCCCGAATCCCTGGGCACGGGGATTCACTCCGAGCAGGCGGACACCATTCATCAGGCCGTGGGGTGTTGACGACACGACTGGTACCTTGATTCGATTTTCGAGCGGCACGATTAGATCCAGGGTGCGCAATGCACCGCACGACACGACCAGTGCGTCGGCCTTGCGGGACTTGTCGTAGCAGTCGGCGCCGAGATTGAAAAGAATTTCCTGCGTGGCCGCTCCCTCCGGAATCCGCTCGTAGCCGAGACCCTTGGCAAATGTGACCTCGAAGCCATGCTCCTCGAGAAAGACTTGCAAACGCCCGGTCACCGTATCGGTATACGCCGTCGCCACCGCAATTTTTTTCGCATTCACCGTCTTCAAGCCGTCGATGAGACCGTTGCTCTGTGTCGTCGCCGGTACGCCAGTCGCCTTCGTGACGCGCTGTGTGAGCTCCTCGTTGAACTTCGCTCCTTTGTAGAACGTCAGTGACGAGCCGAACACCGAGATGACCTTGGCGCCACGTTTGACGAGCGCCTCGGCGACCGGCACGACGCGTGGAATTGCTTCGTCGTAACCCTCGAGTGTCATGCCTCCGGGCAAACCCACGCCGTCGCCAAGAAACTCGACCCCGCTGGGATAGAGCCGCTTCGCGTCAGGGGGAATCGGGTAGTCCTTCGGCGGGAAAATCAGCCCGAGGGCGGGGTCCCCGGCGAATCCGACCGCGGGCGCCGCGAGCGCCCCATACACAGCTGCGCTCCCGGTCAACCTGACGAAATCACGACGGGAAGTGGACATGAGGGCCTCCGGCCTGCAACGAGACGTCCGCACGACTATATCAATTTGTGCCCGCAATCGTTGGCTTCGCCTTGATGGTCTTCACCATCTGGTCGAACGGTTCGATGACGCCATGCACCGGCACGTCGCGGTCGATCTTCAGCTTGCGTTGCGCGAGATTGGTCAGCACGTTCTCGCCCCAGAGATGCTGGTTCCAACCGGCGTCGTAGAGGTCGGCCTGCACGAGCATGCGCTCGCGCGGCACGTAGGCGAACAGGTTCGTTCCCTCGCGCGGGTTATCGAGCAGATGATAGAGCTGCACTTCCATCGACCCGTCCTTCAAGGTCATCTTGTCATCTACCCACTCGAACTTCGCCGGCGTCGGCTTCGTCTGCAGCGCGTCCGGCACGATCGTGTGCTTGCGTGCGAGGAGGTCGTTGAAGAACGCTTCGTTGGCGCGGTGCGTGACAATCGTCAATCCTTCGGCCACGGCAACTCGGAGGCCGCCTGAGTGATCGAAGTGATGATGGGAGACGATCGCGGTGGTCAGTGGCTTGGCGCTCAGCGTCCTCGCCTTGTCGATCACCGCCTTCGAGCGCGCCTCGTTCAGCGGCACCTCGTAGAGCACGAGGTGATCGTCGAACTCGAAGACAATGCTGCGATGGTTGCCGGAACCGGCCAGCCACCAGATCCCCTTCGCCACCGGCTCCGCCGTGACGACGACCGGTGGCGGCGTCGGGACGGGCGCTGATTTCACTGTTGCCGGCACCGCCAAATCGGCAACGTTGCCAGCAAGCGTGTTCTTTGAGACCTGCAGGTCGAATTGCAGGTACTTGTCCATCTTCGTCGTGAGTCGGCGCGGCAGCTTCACGCCGCCGACCTCCTCGTAATCGGCGAAGGTCGTCACAATCGCGACGTCACCCATATTCGCGTTGTCGCTCATCGTGATCACGCGTGACGGCAGATGCGTCGTCTGATCGACGGCGAGCGTCACGGCGTCGCCCGCTGCGGTGGTGATGTCGACGAGTTGTTCAGTGCCTTCCGTGCGTGGATTGGCAAGCTTGGCGGCGGGATCCAGCGCGGCTCGCACGACCGTAATCGGATGATGGAGCAGTTCGACGCGACGCTCGCGCGCGGCGGCCTCACCGGCACGCGTCAAGGTGCCGTCGGGAGCGACATTGTACGCGACGTCGCCATCGAGGCCTTGATTCACCCGCTGCACGGTCG
>JBKPNV010000294.1:0-18065 GCA_046732795.1 Acidobacteriota bacterium | reverse complement strand
CGTCAACGCCGCGTCTGGATCGACGAGCCGTTTCGTACACGACACGGTGCGTGGTCTTGTGCCGGATGAACGGATTCAGCGGGTCGACAGGCTCGAGAGCGAAGTCAACTCGCCACGTGCGCTCCTCGTGGACGTGCGGTGTGCACTCGATCGTGGGTGACCCGTCGGCGGCCAGCAGGAGGCGCACCCGCCAACAGCCGTCCGGGTGTTCACCGGCAAGCGAGTCCACGGCGAGCCGGACAGCGGCCTGGTTCCATTCGTAGTTGAAATCGCGCGCTGCCGCTGCCATCCGCGAGAGATGTCGTTCCAGCCGCTCGACTCGGCCGTGGTCGAGACGCATGGTTTCGAGGAGGGAAAAGGAGACCCCCTCACCGGGGGCTGCGCTATCCATGGGCTTCTATTCTGACGGACAATTTTGGGTAGCTGGGTCGCGAGGTGGCCAAGTGGCCCTGGGTAACCTAGCTACCCAGTTACCTGGCCACCGAGCTACCCAGCTACTGCCGGAGGCGCATGAGAATCCTCGTCGTCGAGGACGAACAGAAAGTAGCCGACGCGCTGCGCGAAGGGCTCGAAGACGAACGCTACGACGTGGTCGTCGAGCGTACGGGTGAGGGCGCATTTTTTCGCGTGAACACGGAAACCTTCGACGTGGTACTCCTGGACCTGACGCTGCCCGGCCGCGATGGCCTCGAAATCCTGAGAGCGCTCCGCCAACGCCGCATGGAGACACCTGTGCTGGTCCTCACTGCGCGCGACTCGCTCGAAGACCGGGTGACCGGCCTCGATGCCGGAGCCGATGACTACCTGGTCAAGCCATTCGCGTTCGCCGAGCTCCTCGCGCGTATTCGAGCGCTGGTCCGCCGCGGTCGCGTGGCCGATGCGCCGCGGCTCACGGTGGGCGACCTGGAGATGGATCTGGTCACTCGCAAAGTGCTGCGGGGCGGACGTCCAGTCGATCTGACCGTGCGCGAGTTCGAGCTGCTCGAATTCCTGATGCGCTATCAGAGCCAGGTCGTGTCGCGCGAGACGCTGGCGAGAGACGTCTGGAAAGAAACGGCGCGGACGACGCCGCTCGACAACGTGATCGACGTGCACATCGCGCGTCTGCGCCGCAAGGTCGACCTCGAGCACGGCGTGAAATTGATCCACACTGTCCGAGGCGTCGGCTTCATGCTCCGAGAGGGCGAACCGTGATGGAGAAGCCGCGCGTGACCGGCCGCTGGTGGCGATCGCACAGCGTTCGTTTGCGGCTGACCATGTGGTACGTCGCCGCGATGGTGGTCGTCCTCGGCGTCTACGTGTTCGGGGTGTATATCTTCGTCAGCCGGAACGTCTCCGACTCGCTCGACGACCGGCTGCGCGCCGACTTCTACTGGGCCGCCGCAACGGTTGACGAAGGGCCCGACGGCCTGATCATGCCGTTCCCGCAAATCGACCTGCTGCTCGAAGAAGAATCCCCATGGGTGCAGGTGTGGAGCGCTGACGGTACGGCGCTCCTCCTGAGCAACGAGGAAGCCAGACGCCGGCCGCTTCCGGAGAGCCAGACGCTTGCGGCACAGGGAGAAGACATGATCGTGTCGATCCCGACGAGCGGCGTTCCCATTCGCGTACTGAGCCGGCGCAGTTACATCGTCGACCGGCCGGTGACCATTCAGGTGGCGCGTTCTGAAGCGGCGATGCGAGAGGAGCTGCGCGAGCTCTCGTTGATTTTGATGTTTGGCTTACCCGTAGGCGTCGTGATCGCCGGCCTTGGAGGCTACACCCTGGCACGCCGCGCCCTGGCCCCGATCGAGGAAATGACAGAGCGCGCCCGTTCGATCACCGCGGAACGATTGAGCGATCGCCTTCCGGTGGCACACCCGGAGGACGAGATGGGGCGGCTCGCGTCCGTCTTCAACGAAACGCTCGGCCGCCTCGAGGCCTCGTTCGATCAGATGCGCCACTTCACGACCGATGTGTCGCACGAGCTGAGAACACCGTTGACGGCAATACGCAGTGTGGGAGAGGTCGGATTGCGGGGCCATCGTAACGAAGCCTCCTACCGCGGCATCATCGGCAGCATGCTGGAAGAAGTCGACCGCCTGGGGCAATTGGTGGATCGTCTTCTCGCGCTGTCACGCGCCGGGACGCATCACGCGTTCTCGCTCGACGCCGTCGATCTGGCCTCGCTTGCCGAGGACGTCGCGTCTCACCTGGGTGTGCTCGCCGAAGAGAAGGGGCAGACGCTGTCGGTCGAAAAGGCCGGCGCCCCGTGGGCGCGCGCCGATCGGGTCGTCCTCCGGCAGGCGCTGATCAATCTCGTCGACAACGCGATCAAGTTCACGCCTGCGGCGGGACGTGTGCGCCTGCGTCTCACGGAGACGCCGTCGCTGGCCGTCATCGACGTGATCGACTCCGGGCCGGGCGTCCCTCCTGAGGCACGCGACCACATCTTCGACCGCTTCTATCGCATCGATGGGAGCGAGGCCGTTGGCACGGGACTGGGCCTGTCGCTCGCCCGTGGGGGAGTTGAAGCGATTGGCGGACGCTTGACCCTCGAGCAGTCCGGCCCCGGAGGCAGCACCTTCCGCATCACGATTCCGAAAAGCCCTGGACCCGGCGCGAAGGGGAGGGACGCGAGCGAGTCCCGGATGCTGACAAATCGTTCAGAGAGTCTTCAGACGACAGGAAGGGGCCGGACGGCCTAGGATCCTCGAGTGACGGCGACCCTGCTCACCCTGTGGATGTTGTGTGCCCTGAGCGCTGCAACATTCGTCGCGGCCTCGGCGCCGAGACGAGGGCATCGGTCGTAATGCGTCGCCTGCAGCTCGCGTTGTGCAGTTTCAGTTGTGCGCTCGCGGCGTGCAGCAGCGCGCCGACGCCCATTCAGATCAGTCAGAGTGGCGCCGGAGCCTACGAAGCCACGCTCGCGACCGATGAGGCCGGCTTCGCCGTCGCCTGGTACGACACGCGTGACCGGAACGCTGAGATCTATCTTCGACTGCTTGACCGGGCCGGTCATCCGTCAGGGCCCGAACGCCGGCTCACCACAACCCCCGATTCGTCGTACGAACCCAGCATCGAGCGATTGGGAGACAGCTTCATCGTCGCGTGGTACGAGCAGACGGCCGACGGTCGCCAGACTGCCATGCTCGGGGCCTGGGCCCGCGATGGCCGCAGCAAATGGACACAAGTCATTGCAGCTGGTTCCAGGAACCCGATCATTCGCGCCAGCGGACACGCGATCGTGGCGGCCTGGATTCAAGCCGAGGCAGACGGGACTGAAAACGTGTGGATCGGTTCGTGGGGCGAGGACGGAAAGGCGCAAGGCCCACGGGCTTGCGTCGCGCCGGTATCGAAGACGACGTGGAATCTCAATCTCGCTCTCAACGGCTCCGACGCATGGGTCGTGTTCGATGCGGCGACCTCCACCCGCTCCAGCGAGCTGTATGTCGCTCGGGTCGATGCGTCCGGCGTTCGGCCGCCCCTTCGGTTGACGCGTGACGACGGCGCGACATCGAAGGACCCCGATCTCGCGATCGATGATCACGGGCGAGTTGCTCTAACCTGGTACGACACGCGGGATGGCAATGACGAGGTCTACCTCTTCGTCGGTCGCATCCCCGATCTTCAACGCGAGCTCGACGATCGAGCACGGCGCATCACGGCGACTAAGGGGGAATCGATCGGCGCGTACGTGGCCTGGAATGACGGACGCGTCGGCCTGGCCTGGTCGGATAAGACTACGGGCGCGCACGAGGTCTATTTTCAGTCATTCGACCAGGCAGGCATGCCGCTCGAGTCCGCAAAGCGTCTCACCCGAAGTGAGCCGTGGTCGCTCGTGCCGGCGATACGGCCGTGGGACAAGGGGTTTGCCCTGGCCTGGACCGAGTACCGGCCGGCTGCGAGCGATAGCCACGATGGGACCGGCGAGATCGCCTTCTCGATCGTCGAGTAGCAGACAGTCATTCCTGAACGCGAAGTCAGAAAGCCACACGCCCCGAACGGTGCTCTTTGTCCACGCGGAGCCTGACGAAGAATTCAGAAAGTCTTCAGGTCGTCGGCGCCTGCGCTCAAGTTCTAATGCCCACGCTTTCCTGCTTGTGCCGGGGCTGTGTAAGGGGGTTCAGTGACACGAATCGTTCGAGTTGTGGTGGCGCTGGTTGCAACGCTTTCGGCTGCGCAGACTGACTTAAGCGCGCAGGCTCAGGCGGTTCTCGCCGGGACTGTCGTCGACGCCCTCGGCGCGCGTCTGGATGGCGCGACGGTCACGCTGCTCCGCGATGGACAAACGCTTCAGGAAGCCACGAGCGGCGGCGACGGAACGTTTTCGTTCACCGGCCTCGCCCCCGACCGCTATCAGGTGCAGGTGCGCATGCCTGGCTTCCAGGCGAAGACGAGCGAGGCTGTCTTCCTCGGCCAGGGGCGCTCCGTCAGCTTGGAAGTGGCGCTCGAAATCGGTCCTCTGCAGCAGGACGTCTTCGTCACCGCCGGTGCGACGGAGCAGCTGCAGGCGCGTTCGGGCGCGCCGGTCACGGTGATCGACGAAGCGACGATAGAGTCGATCAACAAGCTCGACGTGCTCGAGGCTCTTCGCCTGGTTCCCGCGTCGCAGGTCGTCCAGGTCGGTCAACGCGGCGGCCCGACCTCGCTGTTCCTGCGCGGTGGTGAGTCGAATTTCACGAAGGTCCTCATCGACGGAATACCTGCCAATGACATTGGCGGCGGCTTCGACTTTGCGCAGCTGACCATTGCCAGTGTCGAGCGGATCGAGGTGTTGCGGCAGACCAACAGCGTGATTTATGGGAGCGACGCGCTGACCGGTGTGGTGAACATCAGCACGCGCCGCGGAACCTCACGGGTGCCGGCCCTCGATTACGCGCTCGATGCCGGCAATCTCGGCACCTTCAACAACGCGCTGTCGGTCGGCGGTGCCTACAAGCGATACGACTACTTCTCGCAGTACTCGTATTACACGACCGATAACGACACGCCCAACAACGGCTATCGCAACGGAACCTACGCCGGCCGGTTCGGCGCAGCAGTCGGCGCTGGCACCAACCTATCCGGCACCGTGCGGTATCTCGACAGCCGATTCGGCAGTCCGAACGGATTTGATCTCTTCCGCATTGCGGACGATTCGGTATCCGATACGAATCAGCTCTACGTCAGCGTTGCCGCCGATTCACAGATCAGTCCACGGTGGCAGACGACCGTCAGATTCGGATCGACCGATCAGGAATCGCTGTACACGAACCCATCGCCAACCGGCGAGTACTTCGATCCGTTTGGTTTTGGCGGGAATTATCTCGGTCAGACCGTCACGCTCGCAGACGCGGATGGCCGTACCGTGACCGGGCAAGCGATTCTCGATTACGGCGGTGTCTATCCGCAGTCGTCCGCGAGCCGCACCACGCGCCGGTCGCTCTTCGGCCAGGCCACGTTCCAGGCGACGCGAGACCTGGCGATTTCCGCGGGCGGCCGCTTCGAGCACGAGGCAGGCTACAGCGATCCCGATGCCGACCCGAGCGACACCCGTAACAACGGCGGCGGGTTCGTCGAAGGGCGCGCAACGATCGTCAATCGCGTCTATGTCAGCGCCGGCATCGGCGTCGAGCACAACGAGGTGTTTCAGACCGCGTACACCCCGCGACTGTCCGTGGCTGCGTATCTGCGCAATCCGTCCACGGAACACGTTGGCGAGACGAAGCTGACGCTGAACATCGGGAAGGGCATCAAGGCGCCGAGCGTGTATCAGGGGCAAAACTCGCTGTATGCACTCGTGACGGGGACGGCGGCCGGGGCCGGTGTCGATCCGCTCGGTCCGGAGAAGAGCCGGGGGTTCGACATCGGTCTCGAGCAGGCGTTGGCGGCGGGTCGGCTTCGTGCGCGAGTGGGGTACTTCAGCAACACGTTCGAGAACCTGCTCGAGTTCCTGAGTCGAACGCAACTCGTCTCGGCGGGGGTGCCACCTGACGTGGCTGGCGCGACGGCGTTCGGGGCGTACATCAACTCCGCGTCGTTCGATGCGCAGGGTATCGAGTTGTCCGCTGATGCCGCCGTCGGCGCGAAACTCCGCTTCGGCGCCTCTTACACGTACCTCGACGCCGAGGTCACGGAAGCCTTCGGACGGAGCGCGGCGTTCAACCCGGCGTTTCCAACCATCCCGATCGGCGCCTACTCCCCGCTCGTCGGGGCGCGTCCCTTCCGGCGTCCCGCCAACTCGGGCACGTTGTTCGTCGGTTACGCTAACGGCCCGATCGACGTGGCGCTCTCGGGATATTTCGCTGGCAGACGCGACGACAGCACGTTCCTGAGCGACGGCTTCTTCGGCAATTCACTCCTGTTGCCGAACCAGGGGCTCGATCCTGCCTACCAGAAGATCGACGTCAGCGCGTCGTACCGTCTGCATCCACGGCTGCGCGTGTATACGACGATCGACAACATCTTCAACGAGGACTACGCAGCCGCGTTTGGTTTTCCGTCGCTACCGGCCACGATCCGTGTTGGCGCATCGGTGAACGTCGGTGGAGATGAGTAGCTCGGTAGCTCGGTGGTAGGTAAGATGGATAGCTGGGGAGTGACCCAGCCACCCAACAACCTCGCTATTGAGCGACCCAGATGATCCTGCATCAGTTCTATCTCAACTGCCTCGCGCACGCCTCGTATCTGATCGGGGACGAGCAGTCCCAGACAGCCGTTGTCGTCGATCCCCAACGTGACATCGACCAATACCTCTCATTCGCCGCGGACCGGGGTCTGTCGATACGCCATGTGATACTCACGCACTTCCACGCCGACTTCATCGCCGGTCATCTGGAACTCGAGGAACACACCGGTGCGACGATCTACCTCGGTCGTCCGGCCAAGGCGGAGTACCCGTTTACGCCGTTTGGAGACGGCGACAGTATCGAGATTGGCGGCGTACGGCTCGCTGCGCTCGAGACACCGGGGCACACGCCGGAGTCGATCTCGATCCTGGTCTACGACCGCGCGGTGAGCGACTCGATTCCGTATGCGGTGCTGACTGGTGACACGCTGTTCGTCGGCGACGTCGGACGGCCGGATCTCCGCGCGGCGTTGGGATGGTCGGCCAACGACCTCGGCGGACTTCTCTACGACTCGCTGCACAACAAGCTGCTGGCGCTGCCGGATTCGAGCCTGGTGTATCCGGCGCACGGCGCGGGATCACTGTGTGGGAAGGCGCTGTCCAAGGAGACCGTCTCGACGATTGGCGTCCAGCGCCAGACCAACTACGCGCTGCAGCCGCTGACCAAGCAGGCGTTCATCGATCTGGTCACCGCCGATCAGCCGGATGCGCCCTCGTATTTCACCTACGACGCGGTGCTCAACAGCCGCAACCGGCAAACACTCAGCGAAGCGCTCACGTGGGAGCTGCGGCCGCTGTCGCTCGACGATTGCCTGGAGCTGCACAAGCACGGCGTGCAGCTGCTCGACACCCGCGATGCGGGGGAGTTCGCGGCCGCGCACCTGCGCGGCGCGATCAACATCGGCCTGCGCGGGCAGTACGCGACGTGGGCGGGCAGCCTCCTCGATCGCGAACGCCCGATCGTCATCGTGACCGACCCGGGCGCCGAAAGGGAATCCGCGTTGCGACTTGGCCGGATTGGATTCGATCACGTGATTGGATACCTCGAGGGCGGGCTGGCGAGCGCCGCAAGCCGGCCCGACCTGGTATCCGAAACCACGCGTGTGAGCCCGGAGCGGGCGGCCGAATTGCTAGCCGCGAACCCGGCGCTCACGTTGATCGACGTGCGCGCCGCGGGCGAGCGCTCCGCGAAGTCGATCGAGCGCAGCGTGCACATCCCGTTGCAGCGCCTGGCCGAGCGCACTCGAGATCTGCCACGGGCCACGCCGCTGCTCGTTCACTGCGCCGGCGGTTATCGGTCCTCGTCCGCCGCCAGCCTGCTTCAACGCGAGGGTTTCACAAACGTGAGTGAGCTCGCGGGGGGCCTGGCTGCGTGGGAAGCGGCGCGGCTGCCGGTCGTCAAGAGCTAACCACGAAGCCCGCGAAGAACCAGGAAAGCCACGAAGGGCACGACGAACACGAAGTAGGAACGTTCCTTCGTAATCATCGTGATCTTCGTGGCCTTCATGGCAAATTCTTCGTGGCGAGTACGTCGAAGAGTCCGCAGAGTTGCCGCTACTTCGTTGTGGCGGCAGCTCGGTTGCGGAACCACTCGCGCATCGCGGCCAGTTGTTCCTTCGCACCCGGGCGCCTGAGCACGATCTGTTCGAGCTGCGACAGGTACTTCGGGTTGCCGACTCGCGCGCGGTAGTCCGTCAGATACGGCTCCACCTTCGCGAAGACACCGACCTGTTCTCCGTTGGCGTCGTTGAACATCTGCTCGTCGATCGCGCCGTTCAGCACGAACGAGGCCGCCATGTCCCAGTAGCTCGTCACCATCCGGTAATGGCCGCTATGCGGCCCCATCACCGCCTGCACAACGTCGTCAAAGCTCGATGGGTTGAATTCGAGCGCGAACCAGTTGCGCGCTTCACGCATCGTCGGTTCGCGGCGAAGCTCGTAGAGGCGGAGAAGGAGTGTGGCGCTTTCATGTGGCGTGGGCATGTTTCTCCTGTAACGTAGGCCGGGTTTTGCTTTTTAGACCTCGCCTCAGACGGCGGGTTCACAAATGGGACGCGCCCTACACGGTCCGGATCCCGAGCCTCGGATCCGGAGTCCGGGGTCCCGAGTCCCGGATCCCGAGTCCCGTTATCGTAATCGGTCTGACAAGAGCGCAACGGTGAGTGCGTAGTAGTGCGCGCAGTTGTAACTGAGGATCGCGTCGTAATTCGGGTACACGAGAAACGTACGGTCGCCGACGTCGACGAGACCGGCTGACAGTTTCGCTTTCGGCAGGGCGCCTCCGCCTACCAGGCGGACACCGAGCGCCTGCCACTCCTGGAGCGGACGCCGCTCGGTCATGCTGCGCCGCGCGTAACAGCCTTCGGTCCGCCTGGGAACCGTGCTGGCGATTTTTGCGCGGACGGCCGCCGACGCTTTGACTTCACGGCCCCACGTCTCATCGTCGTTCCAGCCAAATCCCTTCAGGTAGTTCGCAATCGAGGCGAGCGTGTCGCCAGTCGACTTCCAGATATCGCGCCGCCCATCACCGTCGAAGTCCACGGCGTAGCTCAAATAGCTCGACGGCATGAACTGGGTTTGCCCCATCGCTCCTGCCCACGATCCCGTCATCGCCTGCGCCTCGATGTGTCCGCGCTGCACCATGGTCAAGGCGTTGAACAGCTCTCCGCGGAAGTAATCCGCGCGCCGCGGTTCCCATGCGAGCGTCGCGAGCGCCTGGAAGACCGGCGTGTTGCCGGTCACACGACCGTAGCGCGTCTCCATGCCCCAGATTGCAAGAAGGAAACGACCCTGGACCTTGAACTTGCGTTCCACCTGGCCGAGGACCGAGCGATTCTCGGTGGCCACTTCTTTTCCGCGGCGGATCATCGCGGGCGTCAAGCGGGTCGAAAGGTATCGCGCGAACCCGGGATTGAGCTCAGCTTGAGACCGATCCGCCTGGACCACCCGCTCGAGCGGTTCGAGGTCTGCAAGCGTCTCGCTCAGCAACTCGTCGCTGAATCCCCGTTCCCGCGCTTCCTGCTTCAGTGTGAGAAGCCAGTCATTGAAGGGCAGTGGGGCTGCCGATGAGGCGTCCGGTGCCTGGTTTTGCGCGCGCGGCAACGCCGAGGCGAGCACGAGAGTCGAGACGACGATCGTCAACCAGCGCATAGCTTTACCGGTTATCGGCATTGTACGACCCGAACTGCGCTGTGCGGCACCGAAGGGCCGGAAATCGGCTCGTTGGCTTGCAATTCGCCCGATACTGCCTGTCTAATACTTGGCGGCACACCCCTGTACTGACGGACTTTCCTAACCTTCTCAAAGAGTTCACGTTATGTCTTTCACACTGAACGTCAACGGCAAGAGCTCGACAGTCGATGTTCCGGGCGATATGCCGCTGCTGTGGGTTCTCCGGGACGTCTTGAACTTCAAAGGCACCAAGTTTGGGTGCGGCATCGGCCAGTGCGGCGCCTGCACCGTGCACGTTGGCGGCAGCCCAGTGCGCTCCTGCCAGACGCCGGTTTCGAAAGTGAGCGGCCGCGTCACGACGATCGAAGGATTGTCCCCCGATGGGTCGCACCCGGTGCAGGTCGCGTGGCAGGAAATCGACGTGCCGCAGTGCGGTTATTGCCAGGCCGGTCAGATCATGTCGGCAGCTGCGCTCCTCGCCCAGAAGCCGGTGCCGACCGACGCGGAGATCAACACCGCGATGAACGGCAATCTCTGTCGGTGCGGAACGTACGTCCGCATTCGCGAGGCGATCCATCGCGCGGCGTCGCTTGGCACGCAGCGCTCGACGTCCACCGCCCAGCAGGGCGCGCAGCAGTAAAGGGAGGACGTTGTGACTGCGATACTCCTCGACCGACGTTCGTTCCTGCGTGTCAGCGCCGTCGCGGGTGGCGGCATGATGCTGGCGCTTCACCTCGAGCCGGCAGAACTCTTCGCGCAGGGTCCACCTCCCGCGACGTTCGATGCTCTGGCGTTCGTCACGATCAACGCCGATGGCAGCGTCACGATCATGAACAAGAACCCTGAGATCGGGCAGGGCGTCAAGAACATGCTCCCGATGATCATCGCCGACGAGCTCGACGTCGACTGGAGCAGCGTGAAGGTCGAACAGGCCGCGGTTGACGGCACCAAGTTCGGTGCGCAGTTCGCGGGCGGCAGCCTTTCCACGCCAATGAACTGGGATCCGCTGCGTCAGGTCGGCGCGGCGTGCCGCCAGATGATTCTTGCTGCCGCCGCTCAGAAGTGGAGCGTCCCGGCAGGCGATTTGACGACGCGTTCGGGCCGGGTGACGCATGCGGGGAGCAATCGCTCCGCGAGCTACGGCGAGTTTGCCGCCGATGCCGCGAAGATGCCTGTGCCGGTGCTGACGACGGTCACGTTGAAGGACCCGAAGGACTATCGCATCATCGGGACGAAGCAGAAGGGGCTCGACACGGCGGCGATCACGATGGGCAAGCCGGTGTTCAGCATCGACTTCACCCTCCCTGGGATGCTCTTCGCGGTCTACGAGAAGGCCCCGGTGTTCGGCGCGAAGGTCGCGACGTCGAACGTCGACGATATCAAGAAGCTGCCCGGTGTGAAGCACGCGTTCGTCGTTGAAGGCGGGACCAATCTGCAGGAGCTCGTTGGCGGCGTCGCGATCGTGGCCGACAGCTGGTGGCTGGCGAACTCGGCGCGCAAGCAATTGAAGGTCACATGGGCGGCGCATCCCACGTCTTCGCAGAGCAGCGAAGGGTTCCAGGCCAAGGCCGACGAGCTCGGGAAGGGCGCGTACTCGAACAAGCTGCGCACCGACGGCGACGTCGACAAGGCGTTTGCGGGTGCGGCGAAGGTCGTCGAAGCCGCGTACATGTATCCCTTCATTCCGCACTCACCGCTCGAGCCCGAGAACTGCGTCGCGCAGTTCAAGGACGGCAAGCTCGAAGTGTGGGCGCCGAGCCAGACACCGCAGGCCGGTGTCGGCGTTGCCGCGCGGGCAGCCGGCATCAAAGATCCTGACGTCACGCTGCACATGATGAAGGCGGGCGGTGGATTCGGCCGTCGCCTCACTAACGACTACGTGGCGGAAGCGTCGGCCATCGCCAAGCAGGTCCCTGGCGTCCCGATCAAGTTGTTGTGGACGCGTGAAGACGACATGCGGCACGAGATGTATCGACCCGGCGGGTATCACTACCTGAAAGGTGGTGTCGACGCGACCGGGAAACTCGTCGCGTGGCGCAATCACTTTGTCACTTTCGGTGAGGGCAATCAGTACGCGCAGGCAGCAAACATCCCTGGCATCCAGTTCCCGGCGCTCTTCGTCCAGAACTTCGACTTTGGCGATTCGAAGATGCCGTTGGGTGTGCCGACCGGTGCGCTGCGCGCACCCGGAAGCCACGCCTACTCGTATGTGTTCCAGGGCTTCATCGACGAACTCGCCTTTGCGGCCGGGAAGGATCCGGTGCAGTTCCGTCTCGATCTGCTCTCCTCGCAGGCGTATCCGGCGCCGGAGCGCGGGGGTGATGGCTTCGATGCCGCGCGTATGACGGCGTGCCTGAAGATGGTTGCCGAGAAAGCGGAGTGGACGAAGAAGCGGCCGCAGGGCACCGGTCTCGGGGTGGCATTCCAATACAGTCACCGCGGGTACTTCGCGGAAGTGGCAGAGGTGTCGGTCGACAACCTCAAACGCGTGAAGGTCAACAAAGTGTGGGTGGTGGCAGACATCGGCAGTCAGATCATCAACCCGATGCACGCGGAAAACCTCGTGCAGGGCGGCGTGGTCGAGGGTATCAGCCACATGATGCAGGAGGTCACGTTCAAGGACGGCGCGGCAGTGCAGAGCAACTTCAACAACGTGCCGCTGCTGCGAATGGCGCAGGCGCCGCAGGTCGAACTGACCTGGATCAAGTCGAACAACCCGCCGACGGGCCTTGGTGAGCCGTCGCTGCCACCGGCGCTGCCGGCCGTCGCGAACGCCATCTTCGCGGTCACTGGAACGCGCGTGCGCTCGCTCCCGCTGTCGAAGCACGGCTTCCGCTGGGCGTAACCGCTCGCCGCAACGTAGGGCGGGTCTTGTTCTTTAGGCCCGCCTTTCTTTTGTACGACGTGGCGCATATACGGCAGGTCCAGAAAGCAGGACGGCCCTACACGTGCCTGCTCAAAGCGCGCCCGCTGCTATTGCGGTGGCGTCATCAGCGTTGACTTTCATTGACGCCTGACTCATAAATAACCAAATTAGGCAATACCCGAAATGTATGAGCCCTGTCGCTCATGCGGGAGTTGCCGGAAGGACGGTATGCGTCTGACGTCGATCGAGGGAGACTCTTCGTTCCTGCTCTTTCGGCGAGCATACGGCGCGCTTGCGCTCGTCATGTTCGCGTTGCTCTTTCCCACAACCAGCTATGCCCAGGCCACGCTTGCGGGCGCTGTTCGAGATTCATCCGGTGCTTTCCTGCCTGGGGTGACCGTAGAAACCTCCAGTTCGGCGCTCATCGAGAAAGTTCGTACAGCCGTCACCGACAGCACAGGCCAGTATCAGATCGTTGATTTGCGTCCGGGCACGTATGACCTCACGTTTTCGCTGTCCGGGTTCCGCACGGTCAGACGCGAGGGAGTCGAGGTTCGGGGAGCTGGCGTCATCACCATCAATGCCGAACTCAGTGTCGGCGGCGTCCAGGAAACGATCACCGTGACGGGTGAGACTCCCGTTGTCGAAACCCAGACGGTCCGTCGTCAAGCGATCCTCGAAAACAAGACCATCTCCGAGCTCCCCGCGGCGCGCGGATACGGGGCGATTCTCGCTGCCATCCCCACCCTTCAGGGTGCGGGAGCGAATTCTTCTTCCTCGGTGAATCCGAGCTTTTTCACCGCGCATGGCGGGCCCGGCAACGAGGGACGCGTCATGCTCGACGGCTTGAGCGTTGGTGCGGCCTTCAACGGCGGCGGTGTATCTGGAAACGCCTACGACACCGCAAATGCGCAGGAAATGCAGGTCTCGATTTCCGGCTCGCTGGGGGAAGCCGAAATCGGCGGGCCCATGCTGAACATCGTGCCGAAGACTGGCGGTAACAGCTTCTCGGGCACCGCGTTTGGCAGTGGCGCCGGCGAATGGGCGCAGGGCAGCAACATCGACGATGAGCTGCGGGCGTTCGGGATCACGGAGGCGGCCGCGCTCATCAAGCTGTGGGATGTGAGCTTCGCGATGGGAGGACCAATCAAGAAGGACAAGCTGTGGTTCTTCGCCAATTACCGCGACTTCGGTAACCATACCGACATCCCGGGACTGTACGGGAACCTGTACGAGGGGGATCCGACGCACTGGGACTACGCGCCGAATCCGAACGTGAAAACGCGCACCGCGACGTCGAAGACCGTGACCTCCGTGCGCCTCACGACGCAGGCGACGCCGCGCAACAAGTTCAGCTTCTATTACGACTACCAGTGGGACTGCGATCAGGGATCGCAAAGCCTGAAGGATGGATGCCGTCCCAAGGGTGACGACTACAACTTCGGCACCGTCTTTGGCTCCGGATTCTCCTCTGAAGGCAACACCAACTACTGGGATGCGCGCGAGATCATCTCGCAGGTGACCTGGTCGTCACCGGTCACGAACAAGCTTCTGCTCGAAGCCGGCTACGCCACGTTCGTCAGCCGATGGGGCTGGCAGCCGCAGCCCGGCATGATCACCAACCTGGTTCAGATGACGACGGTCGTGCCGACGTTCCGCGTCTATCGCGGCGCTTACAACATCCTCGACAACTCGCAGAACCCGAATACCTGGCGTGCGTCGGCCAGCTATGTCACCGGCGCGCACAACATGAAGTTCGGATATCAGGGCGCGTATCACATCGAGGAGACGACCGACCTCGCGAACGATGCGCAGATGGCGCTGACCGACCTCGGGTTCCTCGTGCCGGGGATGTACTCGGCCGAAATCCGTATCGCGCCGTGGCAACAGAGCAACCGGACGGAGTATCACGCGTTCTACGCGCAGGATCAGTGGACGCTCGGCCGTATGACGTTACAGGGCGCACTCAGATATGACCGCGCATGGAGCTGGTTCCCTGCGGACCATAACGGCGCGCCTCAGGCCTCGCGCTGGAATGCGGCGCCGATCACGTTCCCGCGCACCGATGGTGTAACCGGCTACAACGACATCACCCCGCGGGGCGGGTTTGCCTACGACGTGTTCGGCAACGGCAAGACGTCGTTGAAGGTAAACGTCGGGAAGTATCTGCAGAGCGCGAACAACCAGGAGAACTACACGATCAGTAATCCGGCACTCGATGGTCGCAACGGACGACGAGGCCCGAATTTCCAGACCGCGGCTTCACGGGTGTTCATCGATTTCAATGGCAATCACGATCCGGACTGCAACATGCTCGACCCGGCCCCGAACGGTGAGTGCATCTCTCCGCTCGGGAACTTCGCGAACCCGAATGCGTTGACGATCGTCAACCCCGACGTCCTGCATGGCTGGGGAGTGCGCCCGTATGACTGGCAATGGGGCGTCTCAGTGCAGCAGGAAATCTTCCCGCGGACTTCGCTGGAGGTCAGTTATAACCGGCGCTGGTTCAACAATTTCTTCGTCAACGACAACATCAACCTGTCGCCGTCGGACTTCGATCGGACGACGATCACGGCGCCGACCAACTCGAAGCTTCCGGATGGCGGCGGATACCCTGCGACGTACATGTTGCCCAAGCCGACGGCGAACCCGGCGATCCAGAACCGGTACACGTTCGCCAGCGACTACGGTGACTGGACCAACTACTGGCACGGCGTCGACGCGACCGTCAACACGCGACTGCAGAACGGATTGACGCTCCAGATCGGATCGAGCACGGGCCGAGCGGTGACGGACAACTGCGCAGTGGCGGCGCAGGTACCCGAACTGTTCAACCCTGCACTGACCAACCCATCGCCGTTTACGACGAGCGTCTTCCAGCAGGTGGACTCGTGTCACAAGGCAGAATCCTGGCAGACGCAGGTGCGCGGGTTTGCGTCGTACGTGATTCCAAGGATCGATGTGCTGGTCAGCAGCATCATGCGATTCCAGCCCAACGCGACGTTCGGCGTCGGCGCCACGCCTGAAGGAAACAGCACGGGTCTTTCTGCCAACTACGTGCTGCCAACCGGTCAGCAGGTCAACCTCTTGTTGCCGGGAAAGGAATATGCGGACCGCATCAATCAGGTCGATCTCCGGGTCGGCAAGCTATTCAACATCGGCGGCACGCGTACGAACGTCGCCATCGATCTGCTGAATCTCTTCAATGCCAACACCGGCACGGCATTCCAGCAGAACTACGGAGACGGGACCCAGTACCTGCAGCCGACGCAGATCCTCAACCCACGCTTCGTCCGCTTCAACGTGACCATGGATTTCTGACCCACGGGATCGCGGGATCCGGGGGTTCCCGGATCCCGAGCCCCGAATCCCGAGTCCGGAATCCCGAGCCCCCACCAGCAATCCATACCGCCGTATCCCCAAGATTCAAACCGCTGAATCTCTCCGGGTTTTCACGTAGAAATTGCGTGATCTACGGGTAATCCGAAACTACTACGCGGGCACATTGTTTGCCTTCAGGGTAGCCCGATCGGGTAGTGTCGCCCGATTCCAGTCCAGATGACCTTCAAGCGGGAGGAAGGTGCATGCGAGTCAGGCTCGTTCGTTGGCTTGCCGTTGTGGCGCTGATGGCCTTGATGCCATCATTGGCGCACGCGCAGTCGTCCATCACCGGCACGATCCGGGACGCCTCGGGAGCAGTGCTTCCCGGCGTGACCGTCGAAGCCGCCAGTCCGGTTCTCATCGAGAAAGTGCGCTCAACGGTCAGCGATGACACCGGTGTGTATCGCCTCACGGAACTGCTTCCCGGCATCTACAGCCTGACGTTCACGCTGCCGGGGTTTGCGACGGTCACGCGACCAGGCGTTGAGATTACGGGTTCCGGCGTCATCACGATCAACACGGACATGCGTGTTGGTCAGTTGCAGGAAACGATCACGGTCACCGGCGAAACGCCTATTGTCGACGTGCAGAGCACGCGGCGGCAGCAGGTGATTTCCGATGCGACGCTGAATGCGCTTCCAGCTACGCGCGGCTACAACGCTCTCGTCTTCCTGGTACCGTCGGTGACTGGCGGCAGCAACCAGATCGACCTGATGCCCGCCATGCGCATCTTCTACAGCCACGGCGGTCGCGGCAACGAAGGGCGCACCTACGTCGACGGGCTCAGCACAGGTTCCGCATTCAACGGTGGCGGCGCCTCGGGCTACATCATCGACACCGCCAACTCCCAGGAAATGCAACTGACGCTCTCGGGCGGTCTCGGCGAGACGGAAATGGGCGGCACCAGCGTGAACTTCATTCCCAAGACGGGTGGCAACACGTTTTCGGGGCAGGGCTTCTTCAGCACCGCTGGTGAGTGGTCGCAGGGCAACAACATCGACGACGAGCTTCGCGCGAAGGGGTTGAGCCAGCCGGCCGCGCTCTACAAGAACTGGGATGTGCAGGGCTCGCTCGGCGGTCCGATTCTCCGCGACAAGCTGTGGTTCTTCGGCAACTATCGCGACTTTGGTTCGCACGACGACATCCTCGGGATGTACGCGAACCTGAATGCTGGCGACGCCAACGCGTGGAACTACCTGCCGGATCAAAACATCAAGGCGCGCAACGCGGTTTCGCGAACCGTCACCGCCCTCCGTCTGACGTCGCAGGTGACGCCACGCAACAAGGTTGGATTCTTCTTCGACAACCAGCTGGCGTGTGATGGCTCATCGCTGACTACGACATCCAAAGACTGTCGGCCACGCGGAAACGATTGGGTCGCGAGCGGCACCACGAACATCGCACCCGAAGCGGCCAGCGGCGCGCAGGGCACAGCCGGTGGCGCATTCGGTTACGCTGACTCCTGGCAGCGCGTCATGCAGGCGACGTGGAGTTCTCCAGCGACGAGCCGGTTGCTGCTCGAGGCAGGTGTTTCGACTTACATCAGCAAATGGGGATGGATGGAACAGCCGGGCGCGATCCTCAATCTGAACCAGGTTCAGGAGCAGGCGGCGCAAAGCGGGACGTTCGCTGATGGCACGCCGTGGAGCATGCCCGCGGGCCTCACTTATCGCGCGCTCGACTGGAACTTCAACAATATGCAGAACCCGACGACGTGGAAGGCGTCAGCGTCGTATGTCACCGGCGCGCACAGCATGAAGATTGGGTACGTCGCGGCCTACAACCGCACTGACAACCTCAATCACTACAACGCGACGCGCGTGAACTACCGGTTCCTGAACGGCGTGCCGAACCAGCTGACCATGAACCTCGGCGACTTCATGATCAAGGACCGGAGCCAGTACCACAGCGTCTACGCGCAGGATCAGTGGACGATCAACCGGCTGACGTTGCAGGGCGCCATCAGGTACGATCGTGCATGGAGCTGGTCGCCTGAGGGTCAGGGCGCAGAAGGAACCGATAAATTCCGTCCCGCGCCAGTGTCGTTCCCGTATACGG
>JBKPNV010000293.1:0-9817 GCA_046732795.1 Acidobacteriota bacterium | reverse complement strand
GGGCCGGACGATAGACGCCACCGGCACCATCGTCTTTCCGGGCGGCGTGGACGTTCATACGCACGTAGCGGGCGGCGCGCTCAACTTCGCGCGCGGTCTCGTTCCGGAAAATCAGCGCGCAGCGCGCAAATTCCTTCACGGCGTCAATCGTCGCGCGGGCATCGGCGGCATGACGCCGACAACGTTCGCCACCGGTTACCTCTACGCCGGGATGGGATGGACGACGGTCAACGAAGCTGCCGTTCCGATTCTTTCTGCCAAACACACGCACGAAGAGCTGCACGACACGCCAATCGTCGACAAGTCCTGTCTCGTCCTGATGGCCAACAACGAGATGGTGCTCGACCTGCTCGAGGCCGGCGAGATCGAGCGCGCCCAGCATGTTGTCGGGTGGCTGATCTGGGCGGCAAAGGTGTACGGCATCAAGGCCGTGAATCCCGGCGGTGTCGCCGCGTGGAAGTGGGGCAAGAACGCAACCAAGCTGCACGAGTCGATCGAGGGATACAAGACTCTGACGCCCGCAGCGATCATCTCAGGCCTGGCGAAGATCATCGACGACTTGAAGCTACCGCATCCGTTGCATCTGCACTGCAACAACCTCGGCAACCCAGGGAACATCTCGACGACGATCGAGACGATGAAGGTGCTCGAAGGACGCCGCGCGCACCTGGCGCACCTGCAGTTCCACGCGTATGGCGGCGAGGACTGGCCGTCGATGCGTTCGGGAGCGGTGGAGATCGCGGATGCGTTCGAGAAGCACCCTAACCTGACGACGGATGCGGGAGCGGTGCTCTTCGGCGATGCGGTCACAATTACGGCCGACGGCCCGTGGCAGCACATGCTCCATCAGCTGACCGGCCGGAAGTGGGGCAACCTGGACGTCGAAAACGAGACCGGCTGCGGAATCGTGCCGTATGTCTATCGCGATCGGCACACGGTCAACGCCGTGCAGTGGGCTGTCGGGCTCGAACTGCTCCTGTTGATCAACGACCCCTGGCGAGTCTTCCTGACGACCGATCACCCCAACGGCGGCTGCTTCTGGCGCTATCCCGAGATCATCCGGCTGCTGATGGACAAGGAATTCAGGAAGGAGCAGATCAAGCAGCTGTCGGAGAACGCGCAATCACGCATCGTCCTGGGTGAGATCGATCGCGAGTACTCGCTGTATGAGGTCGCCATCATCACATCGGCGGGGCCGGCGCGGGCGCTTGGCCTGTCACAGAAAGGTCATCTTGGCGTCGGCGCCGACGCGGACGTGACGATTTATCCGGCAAAGGCGTCAGACGCGGAGCTCTTATTCACATACCCGCGATACGTGCTCAAAGCGGGCCAGATCGTCGTGGAAGAGGGCGAGATCCGCGCGGTCAGCGACGGACGTGAGTTCATCTTCCGGCCCGCGTACGACGAACAGATCGAGGAATACATACGGCCGTTGTTCCAGAAGGTCTACACGATGTCCTTCGAGAACTACCCCGTGGAGATCGAACGCGTCCGCGGCGCAGAGGTGGTTACCAAGTAGAGGCGGGTCAGACCCGCCGTGGTGAGAAGGCCGCGTCTCGACACGCGCCTGAACACAGAGATGATCACGCTCAGGCTCAAAGATCAACCGAACGTCCCGCTGGAGGCGGAGTCCATCTCACCGGATATCACGGCGACGCTCTCGAATGACGCCATTCGCGCGCTCCCGGTGCAACTGGGCAAGCGTCAGCGTCGCCTCGACGACTTCTTTACGGTTGAGGGCGATGCCAGCGACGACATCACGATCACAGGTGACGCGCGAAAGGTCAAATGGATTGGCCGGGGCATGACCCGTGGCCGAATCCACGTCGACGGCAACGCCGGGATGCACCTCGGTGCCTACATGAAGGGTGGCGCGATCGAGGTCTCCGGCGACGTGACCGACTGGCTGGGCGCGGAGATGACCGGCGGGTTTATTCGCATCCGCGGCAACGCCGGTGGTCAGGTCGGCGCGGCGTACCGCGGCAGCGCGTCGGGTATGAGCGATGGGACGATCATCGTGGACGGCACCGCGGGCCTCGAGATCGGCATGCGCATGAAACGCGGCACGATCGTCATCGGTGGCCGGGTGCGCGACTTCGCCGGGCTGCAGATGAAGGGTGGGACAATCGTCCTCGGCAGCGGCGCCGAACTGCGCACCGGCGCATGGATGATGCGAGGCACCATCGTATCGCTGAAGCCGCTCCCACTGCTGCCGACCTTCGCCGAAGCATCGACCTACAATCCCACCTTCCTGCGGGTGTACGCGCGACACCTTCGCACGCTGGACGTTTGGCTCCCATTCGACGAGCGCGACGGGGCGTATCAACGCTACACGGGCGATGCCAGCGTTCCGGGCAAAGGAGAGATTTTGATCTGGCGCGCTCACGACGGCGCCAGCGCGTGACGGATGCCGTGCAGGATGTCCTCGTCGCTCGCGTAGGCAGAGCGTAGGACGGAACGCATCGGCAGCGGGACCTTGTCCATACGATACGCAGTCCCGCCCGCATGAATTCCAGGCGATGCGGCAGTAAAGTGCACGCGAGCGGTTCGTCGAGGACATCCGCGACCTCGATCGATCACGACATGGGGAATGCGCTCGAGGTGGTCGATCGCGGCCTGTGGCATCGTTCCCCATGGGTCCGCCGCCACAATCAATGCGGCATCGGCCTCGCGGCGGGCCAGCAGGTCGACGGCGGTGAACTCGCCCGGGTTCGAGCGTGGATATCCGCGGGTGAAATCCACACCAAACGGATAACCCGTCAGCCAGCTCAGGACGTTGTCGGCCCCGGCTTCGTTACCGTGATCGCGCATCGGCATCGCCACAAACTTGGTGAACGCGTTCAGGGCGGCCGTCAAGGATAGAATCGCCGCCACGTTCATGTGCTTGCCGCGCGTCTGCGTGAGACCGGTGCCATAGAAGATCACGCCAAAGCGCGCGCGCTTCATCTGACTCGCCAGAGCCGCGAGATCCGCGAGCGGCAAGCCGCTCTGTTCGACGAGACAACGGTCGAACGGCCGATTGTTGACGAGTGCCCTGAGCACCGTAAGCAGCTCGAAGTCCATGCCTGGTCGAATCTGCAGAAAACGGTCGGCAGCTCTGGCACTGAGCGTTTCACGGACATCGACGACGAGCATCGTTCGATCATGGCGTCCGCGTGGTACGTGCCGGCCTCTGGCCGTGAAGGTGTACCTCGTCAGATGCCGCGGATGCGTCTCGACCGGGTTGGTTCCCCAGTAAATCACGAGATCGGCGCGGTTTTTCACCTCACCAAGCGTGCACGTGACCTTCCCGACCAGCTGTGCCGCGATCTTGCTGGGTCCGTGCGTCAGTGACGTGTGGCTGTCGACAATGCCGCCAACCTGTTCGGCCAGCATGATCGCCGCCCGCTGCGATTCGGTTGTGGAGTTGCCGAGGCCATAGATCAACGGCAAGTCAGCGCCCGCCAGAATTCCGGCCGCCGCCGCGATCGCTTTCTGCATCGTGGCCGGCTGGCCATCGAGTAACGCCGCCGGTCGCCGGCTGTCCTCCGCCTGACCATGAAACCACGCGCGGCCGAGCGTACATGCACGCCGGGCGCGAACGATGCGCTGATTCTCCGTATGTAATTCGATGTCGTCACAGAGGCACCCGCAAAAGGTGCAGGTGGCGTTCTCGACGACCGTCTCGCTCACCGCTGCTCGTCTCCCAACTCCCAGCCTACCAGATGACGATGAAGGCCTTGAGACACGAATGTAAGAAGGAGCAGCGACGAGCTGAGCGCGCGGCTGTGCTCGCGATCGGCAATACACCAGAGTAGAGTGGCGAGATGGTTTGCGGGATAACCGATCACACGGGAAAGTGAAGGTGAACCAATGTCGTTGAAGGGTATGTATGCGTGGGCGGAGAAAGTGGCCGAGGGAAAGTTTCACGGCACGATTGAAGAGCAAGGCGGCAAGCTGGTTTTCAAGGGAACCGTCGCAACCGAGGCAGAAAAGAACGAAATCTGGAATGCGATCAAGACCATTCCCACCTGGCAGCAGGACATCAACGCTGACATTCGAGTGACTGGCGGACCGAGCGCAGCAGCCGGCGCACCACCGGCGGCGGCACAGCCTGCTGCGGCGGCTCCGCAGTCTGCGCCGGCCGCCAAGACGTACACAGTGAAATCCGGCGATACGCTCAGCCAGATCGCAAAAGAACACCTCGGCAATGCGGGCGCTTACATGAAGATCTTCGAATTGAACAAAGATCAACTGAACGACCCTAACAAGATCAAACCCGGGCAGGTCCTGCGTCTGCCGTAACCATCCTCAGTGCTTGGATTTGGTGCCTGGTCCGTCGTCCTGGTCTTCCGTCTCCGGGAGACCAGGACCGGGCCGGTAACAAACGTGCATATCCCATCGGATGGAGAAAGGAGGCGGCCCGATGAAGGGACTCGTCGCTCGAATGCAGGACGTGGCGCTTCGACAGAGCGAGGAACTGCTCAAGAATGTTCCGGGTGTCCGCGACGGTGATGCCGATGCGATCCACGATGCCCGCGTGGCGACCCGCCGCATTCGTGCGCTCCTCGAGGTCCTTGGTGATGACCACGACGCCAACCATGTCGCACTCAGAGAGGAGATGCGCGATCTGGGCCGGTCGCTCGGTGCCGCTCGGGATCTGGATGTTGTCGTCGAGTTATTCGAAGAGAAGATCTGGCAGGTGCCTGAAGCGGCGCGCGCCGTCGCTGCGCTGAATCGGAGCGCCGTCCATGAACGTGCGCTCGCACGCCGGCAGCTGATCAAGAGCATCGAACACAGCCCGCTCGGCGATTTTGCGCCATCAGCTGTCAAGCGACTGCGCACGTGGCGCCCTCGGGTATCGGCGTCCATCGGACTGAATTTGCGGAAGCGGATGCACACGCAAAGCACCAAGCTCTCGCAAGCCGTCGAACACGCCTCCGGCGTGTACTTTCCGAACCGTGCGCACGAGGTTCGCATTCACGCCAAACGATTGCGCTATCTCGTCGAGCTGGCCTCGGCCGCGAGCCGGCCACGCGACGACCGCGAATTGACGGTGCTGAAACGCGTGCAATCAGTGCTTGGACATGTGCACGATCGCGAGTTGATTATGCAGCGCCTCGATCAGTCGCGCGAGCATGGCGCCGAGATCGAGACGCTTCGTCAGCGACTGATCGCCGAACGCGACAGCCTCTTCAAGGATTACCTCTCGAAACGCGACGATCTATTTGCCGTGTCGGAAGCGATTCGCACGCGCACTGCGGAGCGAGGGAGACGCTGGATGCCGATTGCCGCACTCGTCGCGGTCCCGTCGGCGCTCGTCATCGGTCTGGTTGGCGGGACACAAAAGCGGCGGTCGCCACGGCAGCACTCGAATCTCGAGCCATTTCGCAAAGGTGTAGAGGCGGGGCTTTAGGCGGTGGGATAGCTGGGTAGCTAGGCTAGATAGCAGGTGCGGGGTCGAGGCGGGTCTTCAGACGCGCCTCGACCACTCATCCGAAGGCGCGCCGCTACGAGGCCCAGAATCCCGTTACCGATGTGATGCGTCCGTCGGAATCGAGCACGAACAGGTTCGTCCCGCGTCCGCGCTCCTGCCCATCGCTCGCGAGCGCCACCCAATCCGCCAGGACATGCCATTGACACTGGCGAATCTCGCCGCGGCGCTCGAGCCGCATGCCAGGCATGAAGCGCTGCGCCGCGGTGAGGTGCGCGTTGATGTCGGTGAGCCCATCAAGGCAACTGAAACGATCGCCAAACTGAATTTCCGCTGCGGCAATCGTCGCGAGCGCGCGTTCGCGCACAGTCGCGTCCGGCTCTCCCCACGCGGCAAACCATCGATCCACGATCGACGCCGCACCGGCCGCCGCGCGGTCGGCGATGAGGTTCGCAAACAGCGAGAGCTGGAACCGCCAGCCTTGAATGTGCTCCTCTCGCGCGTTGCCATCGGCGAATTCGTGTGTCAGCTGAAGCAGCGTTCCTTGCGGGTGGCTCTCCAATCGGATGGTCACGCGTGAACTTCCAGGTGGAGTCGGCTTCTGTGTTTCGTATCCGTAGGTGAAGACGATGCGCTCTGGAGCGCGGACCTCGAGCACTTCACCTGAGGCCTCGACACCGTTCGGATGGCGGATCACCAGGCGACCTCCAGGGCGAGGATCGATCGACGAGCCGGCGCCCCACCACGCCGCCCACTGCGGCGTATCGCTGAAAAATTGAAACACGGTGTCGCGGCGAGCGCGAATCACGAGCGAACGGTCCAGACGATGTACGAGAGCAGCGGCTATCATCGGTCCTCCGTTTTCGATCGAGGGCGGTGTGGACGGGAACGCCGCCGTGGCCTGGGTCCGCGACGCGTTTCAGCCAGTTCCGCCTTGAGCTTGAGACGCCAGAGCGCATCGGTCCACATCTGCTCCAGCATCGGCGCAACCGAGGTGAGCGCCTCGCGTCGAACGCGGTAGACACGAAACTGACGGTCGGCCTGACACTCGACCAGCCCGGCATCGAGCAAGACTCTGAGCTGGAGAGAGACGGCGCCGAAGGTGACGTCGGGCATCGCCTCATGGATGGCCCCCGCGGTCAGGTCGCGCGTCCACAGCAACCGCAGGATCTCGCGGCGCCGAGGGGAAGCGACGGCGGTGAGCAGTGCCGCATCCATGTGTCGGCTTAATTTAGATCAAACTAAAATACAAATCAAGTCGCGGCGAGCGCAGTCCGAAAAACAGCCCCTGCCTACGTCACGAGTCCACATGGCTACGAGTTCACATGGCCGGACCGCCCGCGGAGTCCTGTCGCCGATCCTCCCAATCCACCCACTGGACGGCGTGGCGTTCCAGGTACGCATTCACGGCTTCGCCAACCGTGGCGAAGAACGAGTGCTCGCCTAGCCGCGTGTAGAGACCAAACCGCTTCAGCTTGTCTTTGACCGGATCCTTCATTTCGGCAAAGACCAGATCGACATCTGTCGCGCGCAACGCGTCGTCGACGTCGCAGAGCATGTCCGCAGCGGTCACGTCGACGCTGGTAACCGGTTCTGCCGCCACCACCAGCCAGCGAACCGGCGTCGGTGAGCTGGCAACCGCGGCCAGCACTCGTTCATGAAACCACTCGGCGTTGGCGAAGAACAGCGGCGCATCCCAACGAAAGAGCACGAGACCCGGGATGCGCCGGGCCTCAGGATAGCGGGTGATGTCGTGGTAGCCCTTGAGCCCGTCGACGCGGCCGAGCACCGCCGAATGCGGCCTCCAGCCATCCCACAGGAATTCGATCACCGCGATGACGATCGCGAACGCGATACCGGGGATCGCTCCGAAAACGGCGACACCCCCAAAGCAGGTCATCGAGAGCCAGAACTCCCAGCGCTGAATGCGATAGATGCGCCGGAGATCGGACACCTCGAACAGCCCGATTGCCGACGAGATCACGACCGCCGCCAAGGCCGTCTGCGGAAGATGCTGAAGCAGGTCGGGCGCGAGCGTGAGGAGCAGGGCAATCGCCAGCGCACCGACGACACCAGTCAGCTGCGTCCGTGCGCCCGCAGCCTCGGCCACCGGTGTGCGCGAGGAACTGCTGCTGATTGGCATCCCCTGAAAGAAGCCGGTCGCGAGGTTGGCGATGCCGAGCGCCGCCATTTCCTGATTCGAATCGACCGATGTGCGCAAGCGCGCCGCATATGTTCGGGAAAGCACGCTTGTATCCGCGAACGACACGAGCGCGACGGCGACGCCACCCATGAGGATCGCCGACAGATTGTCCGTGGACGCGAGCGGAAGGCGCGGCTCCGGCAGCCCTTGTGGCAGCGGTCCGAGCACTGAGATGCCCGCGCGCGACGCGAGATCGAACACTGCCGTGAGTACCGTGGCCAGGACGACGCCGATCAACATGCCGGGAACACGCGGCCATCGCTTCAATACGAGCATCAACGCCAGCGTGAACCCGCCGATACCGAACGCCGCGATATTGGTGTGTCCTGCCGACACGTTCGCGATAATTCCGCTCGCCTGACGCAGCGGCCCTGCTGCATCCACGGAAAAGCCAAGCAGCTTTGGAATCTGGCTCAGCATCACAGTGATCGCGATGCCGTTCATGTAACCGTAGCGAATCGGTTTCGACAGCAGCTCGGTGATGAAGCCCAGACGCGAGAGGCCGGCCGCGACGCAAACCACGCCGGAGACGATCGCCATCATTCCGGCAACCACGACCGCGCGTTCGGGGTCACCTCCTGAGATCGGCAGCACGACCGAGAGAATGACCGGCGCAAGCGCTGAATCGGGCCCGAGCACGAGAATGCGGCTGGGGCCGAACATGGCGTACGCGAGCAGCGGCACAATCGTCGCGTAGAGGCCGTTGATACCAGGTATGCCGGATGCCTCTGCGTAGGCGATGCCGACCGGCACGAGCATCGTCGTCATAACCAAGCCGGCAGCGACGTCACGGCGTAGCCAGGACAGTTCGTACTGGCCGAGTGTGCGCAGCCCCGGGACCCAATCGAGCACACCGGTTCGACCTCTCTGCACGCGCGATCAGAACGTCCAGAAAAAGGTGAGCCGGACGATCGAGTCTTGATCTCTGCCGGGAAAATTCACTGGGTCGGGATCGTTGGCGTACTTCGCTAGCTCGAGATTCGGGCTGAGACGAAACGAGGGATGTACGTACCATTCACCACCAATGATCCAGGTCGTGAAGTTGGATTGCGGGCTCATAAGCCAATAGTCGATGCCGTCGGCGCCAGGTAATCCGGTCTCCACTCCGCCCGCACTTCCCTGCACGGTATCGACACGCAAGAACAGATCTGCCTTTTTCGGCAGAACATCCCACACGACAAAACCGGACCAGATGTCGATCCTCTGATCTGGCACACCATCCTCGCCCGATTGACGCTGCTGCCAGATGTACTGAGCTCCTGCACGGACGTCTTTCTTCTTGAAACCGGCAACGCCCTGCGCCGTGTGACGGTGCTCGCCTGCGGGTCGCGTGGCGAAGCTGTAAAAGCCTTCGAGCGCGAGTCCCGTGTCGCGCTCGTAGCGCCCTTCGAAACGCAGGATTTTGCCTTCTTGTGTCTCAGAGCCATTACCAGACTCGTTGCCGAACTGGACTGCGTAGTTCACTCCCTCGATCGCCGCTGAGCCTTCGAAGGTGATGCCGAAGTCGCGCGACGAATCGATGCGATACAGATCGGCAGGGGTCTTCTCGATATGACGCAGACCCCAGAATTCATCCAGCCAGCCAAAGGTCAGGCTGGGATGCACTCCAAGTGTCATCCGTTGTTTTCCGTGATAGGTCCACCGGATGTAGGCATCCTTGACATACGGGACGAGGTCGCCACCGGCGAACTCGCCGTCGCTGTTCGCTTCGAGCCGAAAGCGCGCGGCGAGTGTCTCGCTGTGCGAGAAATCGTACGTGAAGTAGAGGCGACGGAACCAGAGTCCGTGCTGTCCCTCGACCGGGGTCGGGTCAGAGTTGCTGATGTGGTCCTGGTGCCACTTGTAATAGTAGTAGTAGTCCCCGAACATCAAGCCGCTGATCTTGCCGATCGGATAGTCCGACTTTGCGACTTCTCGAGATGTATCGAAACGCTCGCCGGCACGTCCATGTTTGAAGTTGTACAGGTTGATCGCATTCTCACTGTCGAAGATCACGGTCTCCCCATTCGGGCCGTATCTTTCGCGCGTGATCACGGGGCCAGTCTGCGGAGCTTCGTCTTTAGCAAATGCGTCGTACCGTGAGGCATCAGCAAACACGTAAATGCATCCGTCCTTGGTCACCTCGTTGTAGTAGAACGTCTGAGCATCGGTACCCGCAGCGAGAAGGAGCCCTACGAGAAGCGCAACCATCATGACAACGC
>JBKPNV010000292.1:0-7148 GCA_046732795.1 Acidobacteriota bacterium | reverse complement strand
CTTACTGGCCGCAGGACGAAGCCACCATTTCCAGCGACACGACGTTCAGGCGGTCACCCTCGGGATCCTTCACGATGAACCCCTTCCCTTCCATTCGGTGACCCTTGTGTTCGTCGAGCGCTGAGTACACCCCGATGAGCCGAATGGTGCCCGTGCCGGCGGGCGTGGCGGCGAGCGTCTTCAGCTGATCGGCCGGCGAGGCATCCGGGTTTTCCGTACGCAACGGCGCGCTCGTCTGCGCGAGTATCCATCCGCCCGGCCCGTTTTGAAGACAGCCAACAACCTGTACCAGATTACCGGTAGTGATCGGCTGCTCCTTGGCCGCCGCCTTTACCGCGGCGCTGCTCCGGGCAATGAGGATGTTCGCTAACGCCGCCGAATCGGACGTCAGTTCCTCATCACCTGCTGGGTACTTATTCGCCTGGAGGATGTAGGTCACGATGTTCAGGTAGGCCTCTTCACTGAGCGTGGCGGGCTGATCCCGCGGCATGCGCGTCTTAATCTCGGTAAACAGTTGATTCAGATTCTGAAAATCCCACTTCTTCGTGAAGGCGGCTCCCGCCAGTTCCGGCCCTTCACCACCGCCGTCACGGCCGCTCAAATCCTTCACGTGACAGCCGGAACAGTGGCTGTCGTACTCCATTTTTCCCTTTGACGCCTGCTCCGCGGTGTACACCTTGTCCCAGACCGTCTTCTTATCCTGTGCGCGCACCGCGGTCCCCGACATGACGGACGCGGCGCCGACCCACGCCGCAAGAAGCAGTGCGACACCGATCCCGCGCGCAAGCGCTGCCATGTAATCCTCCCTCGAAAACCTCGACACCTCTCGTGCGCATCGCCTATTGAACATTTTCACGCTCCGCCCGCCGGCGCTTTCTCCTTTGTGTGCGAGTCGAGATGCTGGATGGCCAGGCTCCATGCCTCCTTCGCGGTATCCGGTTTATAGATCTTCGTTTCACCCGGATCGTGGAAGCCGCGCATCACCCCCGGAAACACCTTCACCGTATGCGGGCGCCGACTGGCCGTGGCCGCTTGTTCGAACTGCTTCACATTCGCTGTGGTGGCCGGATCCTCGCCGGCGAAAATGGCCAGCGTTGATGCTGTGATCTTCGCCAAAACCTTGAGCGAGTGCACCGGATCCGGATAGAAGGCCACGCACGCGACGACATCGGTACGCCCCGCTGCGAACAGCAATGCCTGCGTCGCACCCCATCCGAAGCCGATGAGCGCGAGACCGCGGCCACCGGATCCTCCGTGAGACTTCGCGTACGCCAGCGCCGCGATTATCTGAGTCGAGATTGCCGTTGCAGGCGTGGCGTTCACCGCGCGCTGCACCTCCGCGTCGACGCCGCGAAAACTCGCGGTGCCTCCATTGGGCGAAAGAAAGTCCGGAGTTACCACAACGTAACCGGCATTCGCAAGAGTGCGTGTCGCCCCGCGCACGCCGGGCGTCAGTCCCGCGATGTCGTGCACGAGTACCAGTCCGGGATGCAGGCCGCTGGCTTTGGGCTGAGACATGTAGCCAAGCGTCATCCCGGATGACCCGCGAAACGCCACGGCAACAGATTCGAGCGAGGTATCGAACTCCGAGGGGATCGCCACCTGCGCCGCGGGCAGTCCAGATGCCGCGAGCATCGACGCCGGGACGCAGCCCGTCACGAGCGCAACGCGGCGAAAGAATTCACGACGCCCGACGGCGAGACTATTTCTTTGGTTCACGATCAATGAATGTTTTAGCCAAGCGTGCTGGATCGCTGCCGAGCGGTTGCTTGCCGGCCGGGAACATATTCACCTTGAGCACGTACGCCGCGATATCAGCGTACGTGTTCTTGCCAAGGCTACCGCGGCTGTCGGCCGGCATGTTCGTCGACATGTACTCGAGCAGTTCTCCCACGGTCTTGCCAGCCCACTCGTCGAGAAAATCTCCACCGGCAAGAGCCGGCGTGTCCTTGATCGAGTCGCCACTGAGATCGTGGATGTGGCACGAGCCGCAGTTGTACTCGTACTCGTCCTTGCCTCGTGTCGCCTGTTCGTCGGTGTAGACGCCGTCCCAGACGGAGTATCGCTCCTGCGCCTGGGCAACGCTTCCGCGACCAGTCGCGGTCCCCATCATCGCGGCAAAGCCGATGCCGGCCAGAGCGATGGCAATCCGTGCCCGATCTTGATGTGTCTTCATGTTCGTTCCGCACCGCCGCGCTGCGGCGATTCTCGCTCAGGTCGGTGTCGAGACCCGGAGTCTACACGACACGCGGGCTGATCTCTTATCACCTGAAGGTGTAGGTGCGGAAGAGGCGCTCGCGTCACCGCAGCTGTCTTGGCCTCGCGGGCCGCTGGCGAACCAGCCATCCGGCGCGCGAACAGCTCCGCGTACTTCCCGGCATCGCAGCAGCAGCGCCACCATCGCACACTGACTACGCGCGGCGGGCAGCGCCTCGACGACCTCTGTCGAGATGACGTTGCTCCGCTTCGTGCTCTGCACGTCCACCGTCGGCGATTCGCCGGTCACGGTCACCGTTTCCTCGACCGCTCCGACCGACATATCGGCGTTGATGGTGGCGGCAAACGAGCCGCTCAGCTCGATGCCCTCGCGTTTGACGACTCTGAATCCGGGGAGCATGAAGGTGACCGTGTAGGAGCCGGGCCGCAGGTCGACAACCAGGTACACGCCGCACTGTCCGTCGTCACCGAGCGCACTTTTTCGATGAGCGCCGGACTGGAAGCCTCCACTGTGACGCCAGGCAACACCGCACCGAACGTATCTCTTACGACATCGTCAGGGCTCTTTCGCTTCTTTTTGCCGGGCGCGGCTCTCCTTCAGGTAATGCGGGCTGTACGGGATCCCGTAGGGCGTCGTCACCTGGTTGGCCGCTTTGCCGCGACTGAACTCCTCATCGGCGCGCTTCATCGCGGCGAGTTCGCCCTCAGTGCATTCGCGCAACGTGATGTCTTCCCGCGGCACGAAGAACACCTGGCCAATCGGCATCGTCCTCTGGCCGGAGATGCCCTCCCCCGGCTGCAGCACGTAGCGAAACTCGGTTTCGTGCATGTACCAGTCCGTCTCGACGCGCACAACCAGCATCGGTGGCGCTGGCCGTTCGATGGCGTTGAAGACCGGTGTATAGACGGTGTCCCATCCTGCCGGTGTTTGAAAGTTCGTAGCGCCGCGCACCGTGACGGCACCAGGTGGCGTGCCCAGATCGTCAGGCACGACGAACTTTCGCATCAGCAGCAATGCCTCCTCGCGCGACATGCGTACGTCCTTCTGCTTGATGTCGACCTCCTGCATTGACTGGCCGAGGCCACCCACGGGAAGCGCAGTTCGGACGACGAAGATCGGCGCCCATTCGCTCTTTTCAGTCTGAAAGTAATAGATGAACTGATATCGCCCCTCGCCGTAGAAGCCGATGTAGAACGACTCGAATGTCTCGAGCGGCGGATACACCAGGAATCCCAGCGCGCTGCCGGCCTCCAGAACGGGGCAGTGCCGGGCGTGTTGCGGAAGGAGCGGCCGCTGGCTCTCGCGGCGCGGCGGCAAACCGACGCCCGGACGAGCCGAGTTCGAAAACGTTCGGACTTCCATGTGTGCGCCTGAGCCGTGCGAGTGCGCCCTGCACCCGGATGGCTTGATAGCCGGTGCAGGGCTGCAGGGTGATCTCGAACAAAAAAAGCTATCGAACAGACAGCTGGCTTGACACAGGTCTTTCCATATTAGAAATCGAACTGCGCGCTGATCTTGAACAGCCGCGGATCCAGGATCGACGTCGGGACGAGCCAGGACGCGTAGGCAGCGTTGACGGCCCGGACCGGGTTGCTGTTCAGGATGTTGTAGATGTCCAAGTTTGCCCTGAACAAACGTCCCCGCCCCAACCGGAAGTCCTTGCTGAATCGCATATCGAGCTGGTTCAAGCGCTCGCCGTACATCGTCCCCGGCGTCACCAGGTTGATTGTCGTGTTGGCCGCACCACCCGACAGCGGCCGTCCGAGCGACGGAATGATCACGGCGTTGGTCGCGATGTAGTTGGCGGCGATAAGCGGCCCCGGCAGGTTCTGGAGCGTCGCCGCGATGCCCACATCGAGCTTGGGGACGTTGTAGACGGCGAACAGCTTGCCCTGGGTAAGGAAAGGCGTCACGACGTGGCACATGTCGGCACTCTGCACCGCGCCGATCGTCGTGGTCACGGTCACCTCGGGATGCGTCTTGGCGATTGCGCAAGTGTCCTGTGTGACCTTGCCTGTGCTGGCGCCGCCGCGGAGGATGAGATCACCCATCCGCACGTTCGCGTTGAAGTCGAAGCCGTTGAACGCTTCGCTCTGACCGCCGAAGTTGTCGGCCTTCGTCACGTATGTGTCGACCTGCCCGAACTTGTTCGGATTGACGTCGCGGAGGCCGCCCAGCGTCTGGCCGCTGTTGGGCAGGCGCGGATCCACCGGCACGGGGATGCTGTAGGTGGTGTAGTCGGCCGGGGTCACCGCGCGATTCTGCGAGACGGTGAAGTTCCTGTACCACCGCCGGAAGTAGCCCACATCGATGCCAACGCCCGTGACGACCTCGTGCTGCACGCTGGTCGAGAATTCCCAGTTGTTCGGCCGGGCGTTCCAGCCGGTGAGAACCGCCGGGTCATAAGTGGTCGCGCGGGGGATTTCCGACCCAAATCGGAGGTCGGAGATCTGTCCGCAGGTGTCAATGCTGCCGGTCGTGGCCGGGCTCTGGGCCAGCGGGTTGATCAGGTCGCAGTCCGGGGTGAAGTCGCCGTCGGCGTCGGTCCAGGAACGAGTCACGCGAGGAACAATCCGGTCGCGAGCCGGGACGCCCTGGGTCGGATCGAGAGCCAGCCCGTACTTGCCAATGTTCGCCTTGAAGGCCGTTCGACCGTTGCCGAAAATGTCGTAAGCGCCGCCCACGCGTGGCGAGAGGTCCTTGAACTTGTAGAAGTCCTCCTCCTCGACCGTGAAGTTCCGGTTCGGCACCAGTGGCCCGGGGCCGAAATGGTATTCGTCCCAGCCGGTGTGGTTGTAATCGAACCGGAGGCCGGCGTTGACCGTGAGCCGGTTGACGGTCCAGCGGTCCTGGACGAAGGCGCCCATCTCGGCACGCACGCCGCCCTTGATCCCCATGTACTGGTTCTGGCGCTCCGTAATCTGGTTCGGAATGCCGTTCAGCAGGCGGATGTTGTAGGCGTTGTTCAGCTCGGGCGAGTTGTAGGTCTGGATGCCATGGTAGTCACCGATGCCCACCTTCAGGGCGTGGCTGCCGGTGATGTAGGAGACCGAGCCCTTGAACTGGAAATCGTCCGTCAGGATCTGGTCGTTGGCCGCGATGCCCGTGTCGTTCGTGTTCGACCGTCCGCGGTAGCGGAAGGTCCCGATGGACCCGATGCCGGGGATGACCTGGTTCTGCTCGACGACACCGATCAGATTCCGGTACACGCCGTTCGGGTCCGGGTCGTAGAAGTTGAAGATGTCCTCTTTGTGCATGCCCCCGCGGACGTCGATGAGCATCTTGTTGCTGACGGGGGACGACCAGCCGCCTGTCACCTGCCACAGCCGCGGGAAGTCGTACTTCTGCTCCGACTCTGAGGAGACACCGACCAGGGAGGCGTTCCAGTATCGCCAGCTGTTATCGAAGTAGACGTTGAACTTGTTCCGGGGCGAGGCCTGCCACGTCACGCGCGTATTGACCGTGTTGCTCTTCAGGAAGCTGGACGTCTGATGGTCCAGGTCGGCCTCGTACAGCCACTTGGAGAGGTCCCCGGCGTTCTTGTTCTCCCAGAGGCCAGCGATGTAGCTTTCGCTGCGCTGGAACCGTGCGCTCGAGTAGAACCACACTTTGTCCCTCGCGATGGGACCGCCGCCCGAGCCGTTGTAGTCGAACAGATTCTTCAGGCGGTTCGGCGCCCGGAGGCCCTGCGCCTTGAGGTCGTCAGTGTAGTTGCTGTTCTGGAAGCTGGTGTTCGTATGGCTGCCGAAGAACGAGCCCGAGAACCGGTTGCCGCCTTCCTTGGGCACGAAGTTGAAGAGCACGCCGCCCGTGATGGCCTCGGCGTTGCCTGCGGCGTAGTCGATGGTCATTTCCTGGCTGGAGCCAACGTCTACGACCGTGTTGGTCGAGTTGCCCTGGCCGGCCACGTTCCGGAGCGTCAGCCCGTCCACGCTCTGGCGTTGGTCGGTGCCACGGCCGCCATGGATTGAGATCGCGCTCAGCGACTGGTTGTTCGAGCCGCCGACGTCCTGACCGCCGGCCGTCATGCCCGGGATGAGCACGGCCAGCGCGGACTGACCACGCCCGGCCGGAATAGCGTCGATGACCTCCTTGCTAATCACGCGCTGCTGCGAGGCGGTCTGCACGTCGACGATGGGCGATTGGCCTGTGACGGTGAGCGTCTCTTCGACCGCTCCTACCTTGAGCTCCGCATCGATGCTCGCGGTGAACGAGCCCGTGAGCTCGATGCCATCGCGCTTGAACTGGTTGAACCCGGGCAGCGTAAATGTGACGGTGTACGTGCCAGGCCGAAGATCAACGATTCGATATTGACCCGCGCCATCGGTGACGACGGAACGGATCTTCTCGATCAACACCGGGCTCGAGGCCTCGACGGTGACGCCGGGCAACAGAGCGCCAGACGTATCCTTGACGGTGCCGGTGATCGAGCCTTGGGCGAAGGCAAGCGCCGGAAGTAATACCGTGCAGGCAAGGACGAATGCCACCAATGTGGTCGATCGCATACTCTCTCCTCAAAACTTCTTGAGATTCCAGCGTCGCCGCAATCACTCCCGCACCGATGTCCCGCGGGCAAGAACGCTCATGCCACTCGAAGGGAACGGACGAAGGTGGTGTGAGACGTCGGAGAGCACACCTCGTCCACCTGCTTCGAAGAGTTTGACGAAGGCCCGATGCTACCAGGTACTGTGGCCGGGGAATGTATGCCGGAGCTTCTTGGCTGTCAACCGCCATTCCTGGGTATAAGTAAGACGTGGCGACCACCATCGCGGGGATGAACACCACGCGGTTCGCACTGCCTCGCGCTCGCCGTGGCAGAACGCGTACGTGGAGCGCGTGATCGGCTCAATTCGACGCGAGTGCCTCGATCACGTGATCGTGCTCAATGCAGCCGGGCTTCACCGGATCGTTACCGCGTACGTCGCCTACT
>JBKPNV010000291.1:0-8038 GCA_046732795.1 Acidobacteriota bacterium | reverse complement strand
CGCCTTGTGCCGGCCCTCGGTGCCCTTTGCTGCGCCCTGTTGCATTCAAAGGGCAAGAAAAGCGCAACATTTTTAGAGTGCACTTGTGAACAGCCGATGGCGCATCGGCGAGATACGCTTGCTCGAAGGAGCGTGATCATGAGTGCAAGCCATCGCCGCACGGACATACATCGGCGTCAGCATCGGCTGGCAAAGCGGAACAAGCTGCGCGCGCAGATTGCGGCGGCACCGGCCACCGGGCGGGCTGCATTCGAAGCAAAACTGCAGCGAACGTACTCGCCATTCCACACGATGACGACAGAGAAGCTGCCTCCAACGGCCGTCTAGTCAGGTCCATGCGGTCAGTGCGCTTCGATCCTGTAAATGACCCTGGCAAGTGAGCAAACACGGTTGCTCGGTAGACGCATCACTGACGGCCGCCAGGGCTCGTCTCCATGGGTAGCCGATATGAAGACCGACGCCACAGAAATCTGCCCAATCGCCCGGTACCTTCGAGGCCTGAGTAACGCCGCACTGTTTCCGATCGACAGCAGCGCCGGTAGAAATACCTTGCCGACCACACGGGACCTATTGGCCGACGTCGCGTCGGGACGGCCACGAGTCTTTCTGTCTCGCCCTGGACCGAAATGATGGCCATCGAGGTGACCACCAGCCGGATGTTCAACGCCAGAGCGCCAACACCGCTCTTTCAGACAGCGCCCGGCAGCATCGTCGACGACGTGACAGTGGACGGCACGCGATTCCTCCTCCTAACGCCGGCGGGTGCAAGTGCATTAGTGCCATTTGCGGTCGTGCTGAACTGGACGGTCGGCTTGAAGAAGTAACATCCCATGCTACGAACGCCCCTTGGCATGCGCGCTGGCGTCCGCCTTGGCCCATACGAAATTACCGCGTCGCTCGGCGCCGGTGGTATGGGAGAGGTCTACCAAGCGCGCGATGGGCGCCTGGGACGAGACGTCGCAATCAAAATTGTCGCGGCGCACTCGAATGATGCCCCGCAGGCTCGCGAGCGGTTCGAGCGCGAAGCCCGAGCGGTCGCAGGATTGCAGCATCCCAACATCTGCGCCATATACGACGTCGGCGACGCCGACGGTCGTGCCTTCATTGTGATGGAGTTGCTGCATGGCGAAACGTTGCAGCAGCGTTTGGTTCGAGGTCCGATTGACATTCCCGCTTTCCTCGACATAGCCACCGCACTCGCCGACGGCCTGGACGCGGCTCACGCGGCCGGAATCGTCCATCGTGACCTCAAGCCGGCCAACATTTTTCTCACCGCGCATGGGCCAAAAATTCTGGACTTTGGCCTCGCGAAGGCCGACCTCCGCGCCACAGTGCCGGCGTCGGCCGCGGAAACCCTGGCGATGCTCACCGAATCGGGCAGAACGGTCGGCACGATCGCATACATGTCGCCGGAACAGCTGCGCGGCGAAGACGCCGATGCCAGATCCGACCTCTTCTCCCTAGGCATGGTCCTCTACGAGATGGCGACCGGACGTTCGCCGTTCGCGGGCACCAGTGCGGCAATCGGCGGGGCGATTCTTCATGAGGAGCCACGATCGCCGCGAAGTCTGCGGGCAGACCTGCCGAACGCCCTCGACCAGCTCGTGCTCAAGGCACTGGAGAAGGATCGACATCTCCGCTATCAGAGTGCCGCTGACATGCGCGCCGATCTGCAACGCCAGAGACGTTCTAGCGGCGTGACGCCCGGTGAAGTCGCGGTGGCAGCGGCACCGCGGCCTTCGAAGCGTCTCAACTGGGTGGTGGGTGCGGCGGCGTTGGCCGCCGTTTCCGCCGCGGGGTATTGGTTGTACTTTACGCGCAGCACACCGACGTTGACCGGAACCGACACGATCGTCTTGGGCGACTTCACCAATACGACAAGTGACGCGGTGTTCGACGATGCCCTCCGGCAGGGCCTGATCGTGCAGCTTCAGCAATCGCCTTACCTACACGTCCTTCCTGATCAGAACGTCCGCCGAGTGCTCACAATGATGGGCCAGCCGCTCGATGCCACACTGACCTCGGCTGCCGCGCTGGAGGTCTGCCAGCGAAGTGGCAGCGCCGCCGTCGTCAGCGGATCGATTGCCGGTCTCGGAAGCCAGTACATCCTGGGACTCACCGCGACCGATTGCCGGTCGGGAGAGCTTCTCGACACGCAACAATCACAAGTCCCAGGCAAAGAGGACGTGCTCGGCGCGCTCAGCGAAATGGCCAGTGCGTTCCGTATGCGAGCCGGCGAGTCACTGGCGATGATCCGCACCCACGAAAAACCGCTTCAGGAAGCGACGACGCCCTCACTCGAAGCGCTGAAGGCGTACAGCGCCGCGCGCAAGGCGGGATTCGGTTGTACAAGCAGTATTCCGTTGCTCGAGCGCGCCGTCGAACTCGATCCCGAGTTCGCTCTGGCCCATGCCAGCCTGGGTGTGTGCTACAGCGGGACCGGCCAGCGGCAGTTGTCGCTTCTGAGCGCGACCCGCGCGTACGAACTACGGCAACGCGCGACCGATCGGGAACGATTCTTCATCGAATATGCGTACGACCGCGACGTGACCGGCGACCTCGAGAAGGCATTCCAGGGCGTCACGGTCTGGACACAGACCTATCCTCGTGATCTCGACGCTCATGGCCTGCGCGGTGGCTTCAGCGCGCATGGAACCGGTCGATACGAGGATGTGCTCGCATCGTCTGAGCGCGCCCTGGCGATCGATCCCGATTTCGTCTTTGCCCACGGCGAGGCGGTCTCGGCCAACATGTTTCTAGACCGCTTCGATGCGGCCAGGCGCGCGCTTCAGCGCGCGGGTGCCCGGCTCGATCCGCCTTCGCTTGTCCTTGGCTACTACATTGCGGTGCTGGAAGAAGACGCTGCGACCATGGATCGGCTCGTGACGAGAATCAGGGAGTCGTCCGACCCGCATCTCCTGCAGCACGCGCAGTCGCTGGCCGCTGCTCGCACCGGACAGCTTGGGCGTGCGAGGACGCTCGCGCGAGAAGCATTCGACGCTGCCGAGGGACGAGGCCTCCGCGAAACCGCGGCAGCCTACGCCTCGGCGGCCGCGGTGTGGGAGGCGTTCTCGGGAAACCAGTCGGCCGCCAGACAGCGCGCGGTCACCGCGGTGGGTCTGTCGAACGGACGTGACGTCAGCTATGCTGGCGCCTTCGCGCTGGCCATCGCAGGAGACATCATTCGATCGGAAGCGCTGGCGAACGATCTCGAGCGCCAGTATCCACGCGACACTCTCGTCAGATTCACGTACGTGCCGACGTTGCGCGCGCTCGCCGCGATCGCGCGCAACCAGCCGGCCACGGCCATCGAACTGCTGCAGGTGAACGTTCCGTACGAGCGTGCTGTCCCCGCGACCGCTTTCAACTTCTTATTTGGGAGCCTGTACCCGGTCTACGTCCGTGGTCAAGCGTACGCCGCGAGTGGGCTGCAGCAGCAGGCAGTGGCGGAGTTTCAGAAGATCCTCGACCATCCCGGGCTCATGATGGGCGACCCGGCCGGCGCCCGCGCGCGGTTGGAGAAAGCGCGGTCGCTGGCGGCCGCAGGCAATTTGTTGGCCGCTCGAACGGCGTACGAGGACTTCTTGGCGCTGTGGAAGAACGCCGACCCTGATGTGCCGATTCTGGCGCAGGCGAAAGCGGAGTACGCGAAATTCCAATAGGAAGCTCTCGCAACCGCCGACCTGTGCCTGTCGAATACACCGTACGCGTTGCCTCGATTGAGGTGACGAACGTTCTCCGGTAGCCTCGATTCGTGGCGTCCGTTGTGTTCTCGCTGCTTCACTCGCTTCGGTTCACCATCGGCTTACGGGCTTCGCTGCACCTGGAAATCATCGCGCTCCACATCAGCTGGCCGTCGTGAATTGCTGGCTGTGGCGACCAGAAACACGGTGCGCCCTGTAGCGGTTGCGGGCGGGAATAGCTAATCGAGACGTATGAATGAGCGACCGATTAGAGCGTCCATCTCTGGTGCCTTCCTGCACGACGACCGTCATCGTCCGTCGTCGAACAGGTAACACGCCGGTAACGTGTCGAGGCTACGATCCCGAACAATCATGGAGGTCAAGATGCCGCAGCGGAGACTGGCCGTTTGCACATTGGTTCTCGCCGTCGCGTCCGTGGGATCGCTGACGGCGCATCATTCGCGCGCCAACCATGACACTGCGACGCCGGTGCGGGTGAAGGGGACGGTCGTCCCATTTCAGCGGATTAATCCGCATAGCTTTATCTCCTTGGAAGAGACCGATGCGTCGGGCATACGCCGACGATGGGCCGTCGAAGGCCCGGCGGCTCTTCAACTCGCCAAGGGGCGTTGCGCCGGATGTCCTAAAGTTTGGTGATGTCATCGAAGTCTGCGGCTATGTGCCGAGCGAACGACCCATCCGGCAGATCGCCAGCACATCCCCGACGCTGTCAGACTGGCTGGACGGTTGATCACCGCAGAACTGCTGGTGATGCCTGACGGACGACAGCAGAGCTGGGGCGACTATGGATTTCACCGGTGCTTCGCACCTGGATACAAGGATCAGCATTGCGACTGACGATCTCTGCTCAGACCTATTGAGGGAGGCGCACGGCATGAAGCAAAGACGAGTGCTGCTGGCGGTGATTCTCTATATGGGCGCTTTGGCATCATCCGCGCACGCGCATCACAGCCACCCGTATTTCTACGATGAGTGCAAGAGCGTAACGATCGAGGGGCGAGTCGAAAGGGTCGAATTCAAGGACCCGCACACCTGGATCTTTCTCAGGCTCGACGACGGAGCGGCCTATACCGTCGATTGGGCTCCGCTGAGCCGACTGACGAATCAAGGTGTGATCGGCCCCGCGAAAGAATCGCTGGTGTTTGGAGCTCGCATCGTCGTGACGGGCAATCGAATAAGAACAGCAGCCGAGATCCGCGAGCATTTCCCGGACTTCAAGAGCGACGTGAACCCGAACACGCTCGACCCGACCGCGATACGGCGTCTGGGCGACACTTTCAGCTGGGCGCTGCCCCCGAGAACGAACCCTCCAAATTGCAACGGTAAGTGACCTCGCGCCCACTCGTCTTGCTCGTGTCGCTGAGCGTGCTTCCCGCGATCGGCATACTCTGGCTGATGAATCGAGCGGTGTCGATGGAGACGACCGCAGGGCAGCAGCAAGTGCTCGAAGCGTATCGCGGCCAGCTGAGGCTGGTGCGATGGCGTCTCGATCATCTAGGGCGGGCCCACGCCGCCCACCTGGAGGAGGATGACGCGATGCCAGAGGAACGGTTCGCGCGGCTCGTCACGCAGACGCGCCAAAAATCAACGACAAGAACAGGAGCGGTTAAACACACTTAATCGAGCACCGGCCCCGGATCGACGCACCCCGTCACCTTCAAGAAGGGCCAACCGCTTACTACAGACCACGCAACACTAGGCCCGACTCTCTCATAACAGCGATTGCAGGTGTCGATAGGCACGTCGACGTGGGTCATAGTGCTTCTGGATGATCCGTGCGACCTGCGGAGTAAGGACAGCCGGAGCGATGACGCTTACAGCCGCTGAAGCAGGAAGGAATGCGGCGCCCATCGCAATAGCAAAGCCGGCGGCCGCGACCGGATGCTCCTCGAGAATCCGCAGAACCGAGTTGCGCTCGTACCGCTCCAGCTCGTCGCGAAGCAGATTCTTGCACGCGTCGGCCACAACGCGCGGCTCAGTACCGGGCCGCACGTTGGCCTCGGCATAGTCCAGGCATCTCAGAATCGCTTGACGCACATGCGTGAATACCGCCTCGTTCGCGCGCAAGCCGTTGAGGTCATCGACAGACAGACCAGCCTTGTGCCCGAACGGCAGCCACTGGATCGATACAAGATTGGTTACGATGTCTGCCCCGCCTTCATCGCGGAAGTGCAGACCGCGCGCCCATTCGAACATCGTCCGGGTCGGAAAGACCGGCGCGAGCCCCAGGAGCCGGCCATTCAGCCAAGCCGCGACCGCCTCGTCTGTCTCGAGCGGCTCCTCGTCTGCACTCGGTGTGTTCTCGGGCAAGAACGGCGGCTTCGACCAGTCTCCAAGATCGAACGTCGCCTCGCGCGGCCTCTTCAACCGCGGATCAGGCGGAATGGACAAGCGGGCATATTCCTTCTCCAACGCCGGCGCGTACCCGTCGTAAGGGAAGGACGGCGTGAGGTAGTACGGCATGAATACCAGCGCGCGGCTGTCGATGAGAGGGCGCAGCGTCAGAAGCATCGTCAACCACGCGTTGATGTTGTCGATACTCCTCTCAACAAGACTGCGCACATTCGGATCGTTCTGCCAGTTCTCCGGATCAACGGAGTCGGCCACGGCATCGAAGCAGTAATAAAAGCTGTCGCGGATGTAGACGGAATTGGCGAACAGAAGATGCTTCTTGAGCGGAGCCAGCGCTGCTGAGACAGTGGCCTCATCTTCAATCGGCGCCGCGGGATACGGTCTCTGCCCAAGCAGCGGCGTACTTACGAACTGCCGTGCGACGGCATTCTCCCAACTGTGTGCAAGGCGCGGCTCGAAATAGACACGAACGGCCGCATCATCCGGTTGGAGAAAACTCTCGGCAAAGCCCGTCTTCATGCGCGCGAGATAAAATTTCGCGAATTCAATCCAGCGCGGCGGCTCAACCCCGCGTCGCATCGCCTGCACCCATCGCGGCGTCAATGGAACCTCGAAGAACTCCTCGAGCAGCGAAACCGGCGTGGGGGACGTCCTGCTAGTATCCATATCTGGACTCACATCGTATTCGAGCATGCGCTTGGCTGACCCCTGGTCAACCCTGCCACTCGCGAACACTGTTTTCTGTGCAACCTTGCACTCTGCCTGCCAGAAACACTGTAGGCATTGCGTCGATTGAGGTTGGCGTTCTTCGATAGCCTGCAATCGTGTGGCGTCGTTATCTCGCTGCTCCGCTCGCTTCGGTTCACGGTCCTCTCACGCGCCTCGCTGCACCTGGTGGAGGCGGCGCGACTGCAACTCGATGACGAACACGGTGTAGATATGTCACTAATCTCGTGCGGTCCGGACTTCTGTCCGTGAAAAAGTCGGCCGTCACAAGTGCGGGCAAATGGGCTCGGAGAAACGAGCGCCAACTGGTCGGCCGCTCACCACGAGTGGACCGTACTCGCTGAAGTACTACTAATTCGATGCGCCGGGTTGCGATAGGCCCAGCGGATCGGCTTCGGCGCTTTGTTGTAGCGATGGATGTATCGACGAATCTTGCGAGCCAGGTCGGCGACGGACGTAAAAATGCCGCGCGCCAGCAGGTCTCGCTCGGTCTTCGAAAACCAGAGTTCGACTTGATTGAGCCACGACGAATAGGTCGGCGTGAAGTGCAGATGCACGTTCGGGTGCTCGAGCAGAAACGTACGCACGGCGTGCGTCTTATGGGTCGAGAGATTGTCGGCGATCACATGAGTCTCTCGCCGCTTCGGCTAACTGGCCACGATATCGCCGAGTAACGCGACAAAGGGCGCTGGTGTGCCGCGGCACGGTCTGGCCGAGGACTTCGCCCGACTGAGTGTTCAGCGCCGCGAAGAGCGATAACGTGCCATGCCGGTAGTGCTCGAAGCCGTGGCGCTCGGCGCGTCCGGGCGAGAGCGGCAGGACCGGGTCGAGGCGGTCGAGTGCTTGAATGGCCGTTTTCTCGTCAACGGCGAAGACGGCCGCGTGGTCAGGCGGATTGACATACAGGCCGATCACATCGGCGGCTTTCGGCTCGAAGTCGGGATCATCGGACTGCATGTAGCGCTCGAAGCGGCGGGGTTGCAGGCCCGCACGCTGCCAGGCTTTTGCGACGAGGTTGTGATGAATCTTCAGCACGCGTCCCAGCTTCCGGGTACTCCAGTGCGTGCTGCCGTCGGGCGGGGCTTGGCGCTTCTCGAGCACGCGGGCCTCCGTGGTAGGGTCAGCACTGTCGGCGGTTGCCCTTTGTAGCGCGGCCGCAGGCCGTCGAGGCGATCGGCCAGGAATCGCCGACGCCACCGGTTGATGTAGTCGCGGAAGCACGGCACTGTCGACTCGATCGTCGAATACGAGTCCCC
>JBKPNV010000290.1:0-3100 GCA_046732795.1 Acidobacteriota bacterium | reverse complement strand
GTGCGGGCGCGAAAGCGGACAGCTCATTCACGAGCCTGGCGCGCGGGGCGAAGGCGATCGCCGACGGCGAGTATGCAAATGGCCTGACGCTGGTCACTCGTTCGGAGCTGAGCGCGACGAGTCTCGGCAACTATGCCAGGTTTTATCAGGCACTCGCGCTCCAGGGATTGTCCCGTTTTCCCGAAGCCGACGCCGTTCTCACCTCTCTCGTCGCGGCCGCGCCGGAAGGCGCCCTCGGTGAAGTCGCACGGTTCAAGCTCGCGGAAGTGTTGCTGGCGCGGTCGGATGCGACGCGCGCGGAGCAATTGCTTCGCGGGATAACTGCCGCGCCGAAGGGCGCCTCCGACGATGTTTGGATGTTGCTGGGCGCGGCTGAAGAGGCGCTGAATCATCGCGAAGAGGCAGTCGAGGCGTACCGCAAGGTGTATTACAGCTTTCCGCTGGGCGGCCGTATTGCCGATGCGAAGACGGCGCTCGACCGTCTCAAGAGCCCCGTCGGTGTCGCAGGCGGCGCGCCGGTCGCAGAGGAGTTGGCGCGAGCGGAAAAACTGTTTGCAGGCCGCCGTTGGGCCGAAGCCAGGGTCGCTCTCGAGCCGCTCGTGAACGTCGTCCCGGATGCGCACCGCGAACTGGTTTCACTGCATCTGGCTGAATCCGACGTTCATCTCGGCCGTCATCGTCCCGCTCGCGATCGATTGAAGGAGCTCCTCGAAAGCTCATCGAAGGATCCCGAGGCACGTTATTACTATCTCAGCGCCGTACGTGGACTCGGCGAGCGTCCGACGTTCGTGAGCCTCGCTCGTGAACTCGTCAAGGATCATCCCGACTCTCCGTGGGCGGCCGAGGCGCTCGACGACCTTGCGTCGTTCTATCTCGTCGACAATCAGGACGACAAGGCCGACGAGGTGTTCCGCGAGCTGCTCGATCGCTTCCCCCGCCACCGGTACGCAGAGCGCGCCGCCTGGAAAGTCGGGTGGACTGCATATCGAAACCAGAAGTTCGCCGAGACGGCGCGCGTCTTCGAATCAGCGGCGGCGACGTTCCCTCGCGCCGACTACCGGCCCGCCTGGATCTATTGGTCGGGTCGTGCGCGCGATCGTCTCGGCGACGGTCCTGGGGCAATAGACCGGTATCGACTGGCCGTGATCGACTACGGCAACTCGTACTATGGCCGTCTCGCATCGCGTCTGCTGGCGTCGCGCCCCGGTGCGGCAGCGAATGTGTTTCCGTCGGCGCGAACCATAACTGCGCCGGCGACGGGCAGCGTGCCTCCCACAGAGCCGCTGATGCGGGCCCTCATGACGGCTGGTCTGTTCGGCGATGCACTGAGGGAAGTGCAGTTCGCGCAGCGGACGTGGGGCGATTCGCCGGCGCTCCAGGCGACCGCCGCCTGGATTCGCGCGCAGCAGGCAAAAGAGCTGCGCGCCGACGAACGCTTCGCCGCGCTGCGTGGATCGATCACGACAATGCGCCGCGCGTATCCGCAGTTTCTCGCGGCGGAAGGTGAGACCCTGCCAGCGGAGGTGTTGCGGATCATTTTCCCGCTCGATTACTGGGATCTGATCGAGAAGTACTCCGCCGCGAAGAACCTGGACCCATATCTGGTGTCGGCATTGATGGCCCAGGAATCGACTTTCACCGCCGAAATCCGGTCATCGGCTAACGCGCGCGGACTGATGCAGGTGATGCCGAGCACCGGGCGACTCTATGCACGGAAATTGGGCATCCGTCCGTTTACCACGGCGTCGCTGTCGCAGCCGGAAACGAACGTGCGGATCGGCGTGCAGTATTTCAAGGATCTCGTCGACAAGTTCGGCGCGATCCACTATGCGCTGGCGAGCTACAACGCCGGCGATGCGCGCGTGGCAGAATGGATCAAGGAAGCGCCGGATCTTGCCCAGGACGAGTTCATCGACAGCATCCCGTTTCCCGAGACGCAAAACTACGTGAAGCGGATCCTCGGCACGACGGAAGACTATCGGCGCCTCTACGGGACCGGGTTGCTGACGCCCAATCGACGGCCGACCGCCAATTGACGACCGATCCCCTTGAATTGACGAGTCGTGCAGAGGCGACTCACTTCTGGTTTCGAGGGTTCCGCGAGTTTCTCACCCCGGTGATCCGCGATCTCAGTCGCGGGCGACAGGATCTGCGCATTATCGATTGCGGCTGCGGTACCGGTTACAACCTCCGCCTCCTTCGTTCGTATGGTCGTGTGGTGGGGTTCGATCTCGATGAGGGCGGCGTCGCGATGACCCGCGCGTCGGGTGGCGCGGTGGTCCGCGGTGATCTCGCGCAGGCGCCGTTTGCCTCGGGCCTCTTCGACATTGCGACATCCTTTGACGTTATGCAGTGCCTCGAGCCCGATGCGGCCGCCGTTCGCGAGATGGCTCGACTGGTTCGGCCGGGTGGGGCAGTGGTTGTGACCATGGCGGCCCTCGAGTTGCTCCGGGGCGATCACTCCGTGTCGTGGCACGAGGTTAGACGCTATACACCGGCGTCGGCCAGAGAGCTCTTCACCCAGGCTGGCTTGCGCGTCGAACGCGTGTCGTTCCTCTTTGGCTCGCTGTTTCCGTTGATGCTGATGGTGAGGATGGTGCAGCGTCTTCTGCGCCCATTTCGCACCTATCGGCCTGACACCGACATCGCGGTTCCGTCAGCGCCGGTCAACGGACTGCTGACCGCTGTGGTCATGGCGGAGGCGCGCATGGCCCGCCATGTGTCGGTGCCCGTTGGAAGCTCGTTGCTGGTGGTTGGAACGAAGCCAGACTAAAAAGGCGCGTCTCTAGAAGCGAAGAATCCCGCCGAAATACGGGCCCTTCATTTTCAGTTCGCCTTCGTCGTCGTCAAGAGCGTACGTTCCGGTGACTGAGCGATATCCAAACTGCCCGCCTACGTGGCTACCGAAATTGATCGTGCCGTAAATATCGAAGTCGCTCATCGATGCTTCGAGATCCTCCGCGACGAGTCGATCGGTCAGCGGTTTCACCCAGCTGAATACCTTGAAGCCGGTGTACTCGGCGGTGACGGAGAAGGCCCGATGCGGATACACCCGTCCAATGACGCCCAGCGTCACGATGGGGGCGGTGACGTCCGTTGA
>JBKPNV010000289.1:0-5618 GCA_046732795.1 Acidobacteriota bacterium | reverse complement strand
ACGGAGTCAACCTGGGAATCGCCCGTCGTGCCAATACACGAGGGCGATCATCTTCTGCTGTATACGGACGGTATCTCGGACGCCTTGGCAGACGCTAACGGGAAATCGGAAAGGCGATTCACGAGCATCATCGACCGTGCGTCCGAGGGCGGAGCGCCATTGCTCGACACGATTCTCGCCGACGTTCATCAGCAACTGGCGGGCCGGCCGCAACCCGACGACCTCACACTCCTGACTGCCCGAGTGCTGGGCTCATCAAGTGGCGTATAGCAGGTGCCGAATTGCCGCCGCCCAGTCAGCAACTCCCAACTGCCTAACTAAGCGCCTGGGTATCCGCTAACCGGTTACGTCGGGAGTTGACAGCCTATCGCTCTCTCGGCTCGCAGCGCCTCTATTGTGTCGCCGAGCCCGTCTTCCACCTCGCCTGCCACTTTGCCTTCAGCGCGGCACGATCGACTTCCGCTCCGCGGAGGAACACCTTGTTGATCTTGCGCGAGTTGGCGATGTTCGTCAGCGGGTTCGCGTCCAGGACGATGAAGTCGGCGTACTTGCCGGCAGCCACCATCCCCGTGTTGAAGTGACCCGCATCAGCCGAGTCGCGCGTGGCGGCGACGATCGCTTCTGACGGCGTCAGTCCCATGCGCACCCAGTTCTCGAATTCGAGCTGCTGACTCCAGCCGATGAAGAACCGCGTCTGTCCAGTGTCCCCTCCGAGAACGATCTTCATTCCGGCCGCACGCAGCTTCAGATGGCTTTTCTCCCCCGCCTCGCGCAACGTGCGGCGCGCCCGCTCGACGGATTCCGGCGTCATCCGTGCGAGTTGTTCACCGACTTGCGCCTGGATCTGCTGCGGCGAGATCGTGTCGCGCAGCAGCGGATCGTCCCAGTCTTCCCGGCTCGACGCGGCGGTCCCGGCCTGCGGGTTGAACCACATGTTCGGCCGATCCTTGTTCGCGATGCGCTCCCTGATCATCGCCAGGAACTCCTCGTCCGGGAACTCGCCCCCGCGGACTGGCGGATGCAGCCATCCTTCGACCCCGGCCTTCATCATCAGCTTGGCGTCCGCGAGCGTGATGTTGTGCGCGGCCACTGGAACGTTTGCCTTGTGCGCCTCTTCGATGATCGCCAGATAGAGAGGCGGCTCCAGCTTCTTCGACCTTCCGTTGCGATCGTCCACCCAGATCTTGATGAACTCGGGCTTCATCTTCAGGTTGTCGCGCGTCGCCTCACGTGCTTCTTCAACCGTCGTCACCGGGTAGGGCACATCGGTGCGCGACGGGTGTCCGTTGGCGCCGCCGCCCGGCCAGGCGATGCCCGGCCCCGCGGTCTTGAACAGCGCGGCGCCCGGCACGATCTCGTTGCGCATCTTCAGCGGCACGTCGCCCCAGCCGGTCCGTCCACCGTGCAGATCCGATCGATCGACCAGATCGCCGATGCCGATGGTGGCGCTGATGCCGTAATACGCGAGCCGCTCGAGGTGATCGATCAGGTTCTCACGGGTGAAGTACTCCTTCGCCATCGTGCCGTCCCAATCGTGCTGAAAGCCGATGTGACCGTGCAGATCGACTTTCGTCGGCATCACGAACTTGCCGGTCAGGTCAACGTGCACAGCGCCCGCAGGCACCTGGATGTTCCCCTTTCGACCCACTCGGGTGAACGTGTCGTTCTCCACCAGGAATGCCGAGTTCTCGATGGGCGCAGTGCCATCGCCGGTGATGAGCAGCGCGCCCTCGTAGACGGCGACGCGGCTTCCGCGTCCCTGTCCGTCGACAAACGTCGAACGCCCGGCCCAGATCAGGCACGCGACAGTGAGCACGAACCACGTCGTCTTCAGTCGAATCATTGAGTGCCTCCCAGCATTCGGCTGGGGTCCGACCCCTCGAGTGGACCTGCATCAAGGGGTCTGACCCGTCAGAAATCCAGACGCACGCTGCCCTGCAGCTGGCGCGCCGTCTGTACCTGCGTGGGCGTCAGCCACGACGGCCCATACGTGTTGTTCGAGTTCAGCACCACATCGGAGTTGAACAGGTTGAATACGTCGAGGCCGAAGTTCAGCCTCCGCTTGCCGAGATCCACCAGCTTGGCGACGCGAAGGTCGAACAGGTTGATCCGGTCGCGATACATCTGCCCGGGATCGAGCACATTGATCGTCACGTTGGCGGTGCCCCCGGCCAGCGGACGGCCCAGCGTCTGCGCCACCACCGCCGACGAGACGACGTAGTTCGCCGAAATCTGCGATCCGGGATTGCTGTGAAACACGCCGCTGGCCAATACGCGGACCTTGGGTATCGTGTACGCGACCATCGCGCTGGCCGCCATCTGGAACGGCAGTGCCACATGGCAGTTCCGCTGGCTCGGGTTGTCGATGGTCAGCTCGCAGTTGTCCGTGACCTGCCGCCCCGTGCTCGTCGCCACGCGCATCGTCACGCCGTGCACCTCGCCACGCGCGTTGACATCGAAGGCGTCGAAGTAGCGCACGTAGCCCCCGAAGTCGCTTGCCGGCACCTCGAAGTTAGACGTCGCGCCGAACTTCGCGGGCTTGATGTCCCATTGATCGCCGACGACATAGCCGCCGCCATCCGGTAGACGCGGATCGGACGGCGCCGTGATGCTGTACGGATCGAAGTCGGCATTGGTGATCGACTGGTTGTCGACGATCGACGTATTCCCCCACCAGCGGCGGTTGTAGGCGAAGTCGACGAGGACACGGGGTCGCACCTCCTGCTGGATCGAAACGCCGAGTGCCCAGTCGGAGGGGCGACGGTACCACATGCCGTCGCGGCCGGTGAGCCGGGGATCGACGGTGCTGGTGAGGAACTCTCCAAAATTCTGCGTCGCCCAGGGGCCGCACTCGCCATTGGTCGCCTTATTCGTCAGGTCGCAGTCGGGCACAAAGTCGCGATCGCGATCCGTCCATGTCCTCGTCGTCTGCGGCGCGGTTCGCGCGCCACCGCCGCCGATCATCGCGACCGGCGCGGTGGACGCGTAGATGCCGTCGGCGTTCACCGCTGCGAGATAGCGTCCGAGGCTGACCTTCACCGACGTCTTGCCGTCACCGCGCAGGTCATAGGCCACGCCCATCCTCGGACTCAGATCGAGGAACCCCGTCACGACCTCGGTCTCCGGAAAGATGATCGTCTCCGGCACGAACGACTGCGCGTAGAGCGGTTGTTCGGGTGCGTAACTGTGCACGTAATCGAGGCGCAACGCGCCATGCACGGTGAGGCGGCCGAACGTCGAACTGTCCTGTGCATACACGGCCTGCTGCGGCACCACGAGGGCGTAACGCCAGTTGTTGTAGCCCATGGTGAGCCGATTGGGCACGCCATTGTTGAAACGAAACTGGAAGAGCCCGTCTTTCTGCGTCGACAATTCGCGAACCTGGTTGAAGCGCTCGCCATCGAAACCGAATTTCAGATGATGAGCGCCGGTAATGTACGACGCCGAGCCGAGCCAGCGAACGAGGCCGCCGCGATTACGGCTGAACATCGTGGCGCGGTAGGTCAGTCCAGGGATGATGCCGCCCTGTTCGTTGATCTGCGTGAGTTCGCGCCCCTCCGGTGTCGGCGGTTCGCCGTAGAGGCTGTTCGGATATCCAATGCCCGCCTCGAGGAGCAGCTTATTCGTCATGGGCGCCGTCCAGTTGATCTGCTGAACCCGCCAATACTGCTTCGTGCCGATGATGTAGCCCGGGACCGAGGCTTCCGGCGAGATCGTCGAGCTGTTCGTGTCCGTGGGCCCGCAGCGCTCGCATTTGCGCTGCTCGTCCCAGAACAGATTGAGCTTGTGGCGCGTACCGATTTGCCACGTCAGTCGCACGGCGCCATTGGCGTACCAGTTCCTGTTGGTGGCGGGTTGATTCGTATCCGGTTCGTATGTCCAGGCATTGGGGTTGCCGACGTTCTTGTTCACCCAGATGTTGGTGACGTACGAATCGTCGGTCTGATGCCGGGCGTTGGCGAAGAACCACAGGCGGTCACGCACGATCGGTCCGCCGAATCCGATGTTCAGCTGTGACGTATGAATCAGTTCGTTCGGCGCGCGCAGCAGCCCGGCCTCGACGAGCGCTTTCGTATTGTCACTGGACATCGCACCGTTCGCCCCGTCGGCGTAGAACGTACCGCTGAATGTATTGCCACCCGTGCGCGGAACGATGTTGACGATCGGCGATCCGACTTCGACTTCGCCCATGTTGCCGAAGCTCGAGATCACCAACTCACTCGCCTGAATCACGTCCGGCCGATATTGCGACGTGCCCGAAGTGCCCGATCCCACGCCGACGCCGTCAACCTGCAGGCGGCCCGTCTCGGGGCCGGTCGTGCCCTGCGCTCCGTATGCGGACAGCCCCGTGTTCATGGCCGGCACGAGCAGCGCCGCCATGTCGGTTGGCGTTCGCGAGACCGGCATATCCGTCACGACGGTGTTCTCGACCACCTGCGACTGGCGCGCGTTCTGAACGTCAACGGTCGGGCTCTCGCCGCTCACGATAATGGTCTCGCCGAGTGTGCCGATCTGCAGTTCCACATTGAGCGTCGACGTCATCGAGCCCGAAAGGACAATGCCGTCGCGTCGAACAGTGTTGAAGCCAGGCAGCGTGAACGTCACGACGTACGTTCCGGCGTCCAGTTCGATGATTCGGTACGAGCCGCGACCGTCGGTCACCGCCGATCGCGAACGCTCGATCAAGACCGGGCTCGCGACCTCCACGGTTACGCCCGGCAGCACTGCGCCGGAGGAGTCGGTCACGACACCGGTAATGGATGGCCGAATCGACTGCGGCGACACCGACGCCGGCACGAGCACTATGCACAGCACGAGGGCACAGCGCCCTGCGTATCCGAGCGGCCTGGAGACAACACTCACCATATCTGTGCCTCCCTGACGAATTCCGGTTGACGACGTTACTGGAGCAGTTCGTTGCCTTCCGCGTGGACATGCGGCCGGCGGGGTTCGTCGCGACAAGCGTCAATCGCCTGATGTCGATGAGGACGTGGATTCCCGGTTGCTACGGCGACATAGAAGCCAACCTGCCGCGTCCTTCAGCGTCGAAGCGACGATGGGTGGCGCCGATTGTAGAGGATCTCGGAGTCGTGAAGACGCCACGGCAGAGCTCGCTCGCGGTTTGTCGAAGCAGCATGGCTTCCAGCTTGTCTGTCTCCTTGGCGACCTCGGCGCTTACCTCCGGCACCGCGCTCATGCCCTTTTCGAGCTTGAACAATTCAATCGCATACATGGACACAGGAAACAGCGCGCTTGGCGCGCAGCCTGGTCGTGACGATGGCCGACGTGTTGTTCGACACGAGGAGGTACGATCTGCAGCCGCGACTCAGGATGGCGCTGGCCAGGCGCTCTGGAATCGCGTAGGGACATCCGGGGCTGAAATTCTACGTGGGAGGCCACACTGACAGCACGGATCTCGGCGCTGCGCCGGCGGATCGCGAATCGTTGCCCGCTTCACGATTCACTGCCTGACACCGGACGTCTGGCATCATAATCAGGCCTCCTCGTCACACGTTCAGAGGACGTGCCATGAGACTCATTGCCTGCTGCGCCGTATGGCTGGCGCTCTCGACCTCCGCGGCGCAAGCGGCCGACCTCGTGTCAGGGACATGGATCAC
>JBKPNV010000288.1:0-12565 GCA_046732795.1 Acidobacteriota bacterium | reverse complement strand
CCGTCAAGTATTCGCTGGCAACGACGACGCCCGAGACCGGGCCGTTGGCTGAAGAGCGAATCGGCACGGCCGTGCGAATCAAGTCGCCCCCGGTCGACAGTTGTTCGACCACACGTGCCTCCGACGCGCTGGCGGCGGTCCGCTCGGCCAGCCGGTCCGCCGAGGCGCGCGAGTAGGTGCGTGGCAGCGACGGCGATGCCACGTCGACCACTGGCGTGACTTGTGGACGACCGTCGGAACCGGGTGTCAGTCGATACACTTCGACCAGGTCGATGCGCTCCTGCCGCACGTCGGGTGCCACCAGGTCGCGCACATCGGCCGGATTGGCAGCCAGGTTCACCGCGCCAAGCGCGCGCGCAAAGCGTTGTGCCTGGGCGGAAACCAGCGTCTGCTGCTGCGCATAGTAGTCGCCGGCGATGGCGTTGGCGGACGTCAACATCACGTCCATCGGCTGGTTGAACCACCGATCGACGCTCGTGCGAATCAATTCACTCCCGACGAGCAGCACAAGGAGAGCGGGCACGACTGCCATTCCCAGCAGCACAGCGACGAGTTTGGCCCTGAACCTGGCAAACGGAAGCGCTCGCCGCGTTTCGACCACGAGTTTCAAGATGTTCCTGGTGAGCACGAACGCCAACGCCACGAGAATCGTCAGGTTCGTCGCCCACAACGCCGACAGCACGAAGTCGGTGAGGAAGTCGGGCGCCAGCGTGGACGAGCCTCGCCCGATCAACAGCAGGACGGCCAGCGCAGCGATCAGCGCGAGAATTCCAGCAAGCAGTAACGGCGTGTTGTCGAGAAACGGCTTCCGGGCCGGCGCGGGAGCGCTCCGCTCCGGCGGCGACACCGCCTTCCTCGATGACGCCGATCGCTGTTGCAGTGAAGGTGACACTATTCCTTCGCGTTCAAGAGGTCTTTCAGCTCTGTCATGAACTCGCTGATATCGCGGAAATGGCGATAGACGGACGCGAAACGGACGTAGGCCACCTTATCCAGCCGCTTCAGTTCGTCCATCACCAGGCCGCCGACCTCCTCGGTGGCCATCTCTTTCTCGGGGCGCTCCTGCAGCGTGGCCTCGACCTTGTCGGCCACAGCCTCGATCGCCGCGATACTCACCGGGCGTTTTTCACACGCCTTGAGCAGCCCCGCGATGAGCTTCTGCCGCTCGAAGCGCTCGCGGGTACCGTCCTTCTTGATCACCATGTACGGGATCTCGTCGATTCGCTCGTAGCTAGTGAATCGACGGCCGCAATCGAGACACTCCCGTCGCCGCCGAATGACCTCGCCTTCCTTGCTCTCACGCGAGTCGACGACCTTATCGCCCAGATGACCGCAGAACGGACACTTCATTGGCGGTGGGCCCTTCCTTGTCGCGTGCTGATTTGGCCAGAGCCCCGAGGCGGCCAAAGCTGAGGCCGTCCTGAGCCATGAACAGAATTCCGCCGACAACCGGCGGGACGAACGAAATCAGGTGCGTCACGATTGCGGCTGCAACGGCTTGATTGCCCGTGGCGCCGAAAAACGTTGTCACACCCAGTCGATACGCTTCGTGGAAGCTCCCGACGCCACCGGGCGTCGGAACCGCTACACCGATAACGAGCATCGATTGGAGGAGGAAGGTCCCCGGAAACGACATCGGAATCCCGAAGGCAATCGTGACGGTCCAGGATTGCGCGGCAATCGCAAGCCAGGCTCCGAACGACCAGACGACGGCCATCGCGAATTCGCGCGCGTTTCGCGCCGCGGCAAAGCCGCTGCTGAACGTACTCGCCAACCGGCCAACCCGGTTGGACAGCTTGCCCGGCAACATGCGCGCGATCGCCTCGGCGAAACGGCCGATGCGCTCGGGGTGTGTGGCGAGCACCCACATGACGACCAGGAGAGCGGCGGCAATCGCAGCAGCCACGGTGGCCGAGGCTTCGATCGGTTTGAGCAGACGAGGCGGCAGTTCCGAATACCCCGCAAACCCCCAGACATACACCGCCAGAAGAGCGAGCACGGCCACGAGATCCAGTACCCGCTCCATTACGATCGTGGCGAAGACTGAGGAGACCGGCAGTCCTTCCTGTCGCGCGAGCAGGTACGGCCGAATGACGTCGCCGACGCGAACCGGCAGGATGGCCAACGCTCCGAATCCGATGACCGTTGCCCTGAAAACCGATCGCGTGCGTACATCGCCGAGCGGGATGAGCAGATAACGCCAGCGAATCGTGCGCGCGACAAAGGTCAGACCGACTGAGGCCAACGAGGCGAGGAGCAGTTCGGCGCGAACCTGCCGGACCTGAAGCCACACGTCGCCGAAATTGGTGCCGCGAAGAAACCACGCCAGCAGCGCGAGCGCGAGCAAAGAGACGATTCCGGTGCGTAAGTTCATCGATTCAGAGTGAGCCCACAATATATCAGGCTCCTTACGCGCGACGGCCGGTGCTGTTGCGTACGGTTGCCTCCGTCGTGTGGCCCCGGTAAGATGCCTCTTTCCCGCGCTCCTTCGGCGTAGCTCAGGGTTGGCCAGAGCATCATCGAGGGTCAGGACCATTACGTTGCCACTCGCCGCTCCCCTGATCGAAACGCGTCTCAATGACCTTGTTCCGCAAAAGCAAGGGAAGGTTCGCGACATCTTCGACTGCGGCGACACCCTGGTCATGGTGGCGACCGATCGCATCTCGGCGTTCGACTACGTCCTTGGTTCAGGCATTCCCGACAAAGGCAAGGTCCTCACGCAACTTTCGTCCTTCTGGTTCGAGCGCACCGGCAGCATCGTACAGAATCATCTGCTCTCAACCGACGTGCGCGCGTATCCGGAGCCGCTGCGCCGATACGGCGACGTCCTTCAGGGCCGATCGATGCTCGTGCGCAAGACTGCGCCAGTGCCGATCGAATGCGTCGCGCGCGGCTATCTGTCAGGATCGGGGTGGAAGGAATACGTCGCCAACGGCTCGGTGTGCGGAATCCGATTGCCAGATGGCTTACGCGAGTCCGAGAGACTTCCTGCTCCGATTTTTACGCCCGCCACGAAAGCGGAGAGCGGGCACGACATCAACATCAGCGAAGACGAAGCCGGGCGCATTGCCGGCCTCGAACTGGTGAGTCGCCTGCGGGAACTGACGCTGGAGCTGTATGACCATGGAGCGCGACACGCCGAAGCGAAGGGCATCATCCTCGCCGACACCAAGTTCGAATTTGGTCTGACGGCCGACAACTCAATCGTGCTGATCGACGAAGTCATGACGCCCGATTCGTCACGTTACTGGCCGAAGGATCAATACGCTCCAGGACGTTCGCAACCCAGTTTCGACAAGCAGTATGTCCGCGACTACCTGGAGCAGATCCGTTGGAACAAGCAGCCGCCGGTCCCCTCTCTCCCCGAGCATGTGGTGATCGGGACCCGGAATAAGTACCTCGAGGCCTTTCGCCGGCTGACCGGGAGAGTACTGCTTTGACCTCGTGGCCTTCGTACGCGTCGTGGTCGCGTGTGGGGACGGGAGGCTCCGCTACATGGTCTTGAAAGAACAACTCGAACGCCTGGTCGACGACATGGTCGCGCGCGGCGTCTGCTTTGAGGATGCCCGGCGCGAATTCGAGAAAAAGTTCATTGCCAACGTGCTGACGAAGGCCGATGGCAATCTCTGTCACGCCGCCGATCTGCTAGGGATCCACCGTAATACGCTCAGCCGAAAAATGACTGAATATCGTCTCCGGCGCCAGGCGTCTTGACACGGTTTTTCGGCGTCCACTACAATTGGCAGTCGCGTGGGCTGAGTGCTAGCACACTGAACTCGCGCCTGTGAAATCACGAGCTTAGTCCTCAGGGGCTCCCCGCCCCCGGGCACACTACCAGACAGCTGGAGTCGAAGAAATATGAAGGTGAGACCGCTACACGACCGCATCATCGTTCAGCGCATCGAGGAAGGTGAACAGAAGATCGGTGGCATCATCATCCCCGACAGCGCCAAAGAGAAGCCACAGCAGGGCAAGGTATTCGCTGTGGGCGCCGGCAAAGTCAAGGACGATGGCACGCGCCAGCCCCTCGACGTCAAGGACGGCGACACGATTCTTTTCGGGAAGTACTCCGGACAGGAGATCAAGATCGACGGTGAGGACTACCTCATCATGCGTGAGGACGAGGTCCTCGCAGTTCTCGCCTCCAAATAGCGCGGGGGCTTTCGTGGCCTGAGTCGATCGAAAGGCTCTGGCCAGCCTGAGCAAATCGAAGGCCCCGCCCGGGGGTGTTTCTGTGCGCGGTTGGATACCACGCACCGGATGGAGTGTAGGAATGGCAAAGCAGATCATTTACGGCGAGCAGTCACGGCAGGCCATCCTGCGTGGCGTGAATCAGCTGGCCGACGCAGTGAAGGTTACGCTTGGTCCCAAGGGACGCAACGTCGTCCTCGACAAGAAGTTCGGCTCCCCCACCATCACCAAGGACGGCGTGACGGTGGCCAAGGAGATCGACCTTAAGGATCCGCTCGAAAACATGGGCGCGCAGATGGTCCGTGAGGTGGCAAGCAAGACCTCGGATACAGCTGGTGACGGCACGACCACCGCAACGGTGCTGGCGCAGGCCATCTATCGGGAAGGTGCAAAGAACGTGGTCGCCGGCGCGAACCCGATGGAACTGAAGCGCGGAATCGAGAAGGCGGTCGAAGTCGTGGTCGACGAGATCAAGAAGATGTCGCGACCGGTCTCGGGCAACATGGTCGCCCAGGTCGGCACGATCTCGGCGAACAGCGACGCCACCATCGGCAAGATCATCGCGGAAGCGATGGACAAGGTCGGCAAGGATGGCGTCATCACCGTTGAAGAGGCCAAGACTCTCGAGACGTCACTCGACGTTGTCGAAGGTATGCAGTTCGATCGCGGATATCTCTCCGCTTACTTCGTGACCGATCCCGAGCGCATGGAAGTCGTGCTCGAGAACCCGGTCATCCTGATTCACGAGAAGAAGATCTCGTCGATGAAGGACCTCCTCCCCGTCCTCGAGCAGGTGGCGCGTCTTGGCCGGCCGCTGCTTATCATCGCCGAGGATATCGAGGGCGAAGCGCTGGCAACCCTCGTCGTCAACAAGCTGCGTGGCACGCTGCAGGCCGCGGCCGTGAAGGCCCCCGGCTTCGGCGATCGCCGCAAGGCGATGCTCGAGGACATCGCAATCCTCACAGGCGGCCGCGCGATCACCGAGGACCTCGGGATCAAGCTCGAGAACATCAAGCTCGAGGATCTCGGCAAGGCGAAGAAGGTCACCATCGACAAGGACAATACGACCATTGTCGAAGGCTCCGGCACCTCCGCGGCGATCGAGGGTCGCGTGAAGCAGATTCGCGCGCAGGTCGAGGACACCACGTCTGACTACGATCGCGAGAAGCTGCAGGAACGCCTCGCGAAGCTCGTGGGCGGCGTCGCCGTCATCAAGGTCGGTGCGGCGACCGAGACCGAGATGAAGGAGAAGAAGGCGCGCGTCGAGGACGCGATGCACGCCACGAAGGCGGCGGTCGAAGAGGGCATCGTGCCCGGCGGCGGCGTCGCGCTCGTGCGTTCGGGCAAGGCACTCGAGAAGCTGAAGCTCGATGGCGACCAGGGCGTCGGTCTCCAGATCATCAAGCGCGCGATCGAAGAGCCGATGCGCTGGATTGCGATGAACGCAGGACACGAAGGCTCGATCGTCGTGTCAAAGGTGAAGGAGCAGAAGACTGCGGACGAAGGGTTCAACGCCGCAACCGACACCTACGAGGATCTGGTGAAGGCAGGCGTGATCGACCCGGCCAAGGTGGTCCGTAACGCGCTGCAGAACGCCTCGTCCATCGCGTCGTTGCTGCTGACGACCGAGGCCCTCGTCTCCGAGATCCCCGAGGAGAAGAAGGAACCAGCGGGCGGCCACGCGCACGGCGGACCCGGCGGCATGGGCGGCATGTACTAAGTTCGAGGTTGAAGTTTAAAGCCGTAAGAAAGTCAGTGAAAAGTGGGGCGAGTCCTTCGGGCTCGCCCCGTCTTGCGTACGGAATCAGGAACGTGGAACTCGCAACCGAGTGCGGATCGTAGCGATGACAGCGACGCGATGAGCGGCGATCGCGAGCGCTGCCTGGCCGCACACCGACGTCCACCTTCACCCACGGCATCTGTCCGTCGTGTCTCGAAGAGGCGAACGAGCAACTGAGCTCGAAGGGCCTCAGGCATCGCTCGCGACGGGCGACACGGCTGGCTCACCGCCATCCAGCGTCCGGCGTACCAACCGCGCCAGCTCCATCAGGCTGAACGGCTTCGCGATATAGGCGTCGGCGTGCCGGAGGATATCTTCGCGATTGAGATCCGCGAGATAGCCGCTCGTGTAGATGACCTTCAGCGTGGGGCGCCCGCGGCGAAGCCGTTCCGCCAGGTCGACGCCGTTCATTCCATCCGGCATGACGATATCCGTGATGAGCAAATCGACTTCGTCGCCATGCTGGCGCCACACGTCGAGCGCGTGCGGACCGCTTTGCGCCTGCAGGAGCCGGTATCCCAGCTCCTGCAGGAGCCTGATCACGAGGGCTCGCACTCCCGCCTCGTCTTCGACGACCAGAATCGTTTCCTGACCGCGAGGCGCAGGAGCTGGTGGCAGCGCAGCGGCTGCCACCGTCGGCTTTGTCTCGACACGCGGGAAGAACACGCGAAACTCCGTACCGAGGCCCACTTGGCTATCCACCTCGATCCAGCCGCCATGCTGCTGCACGATTCCGTAGGTCGTCGCCAGCCCGAGGCCGGTCCCCTTGCCCACGTCCTTGGTGGTGAAGAACGGCTCGAAGATATGCGGCAGATGCTCGGGTGCGATCCCCGCGCCGTTGTCCCTCACGCGCAGGCATGCCCAGCTTCGGGATGACGCGGCCGACGGCGCATTCGAGCCCGTCGCTTCGTGCAGCGATGTATCGATGATGAGGCGTCCACCGACCGGCAACGCGTCGCGCGCGTTGACCGCGAGATTCAGCAGCACCTGTTCGATCATTCCTGGATCGGCGCGCACCGCCAACGGGCCATCCGCATACGTGAAGGACACGAGGATGTCCTCACCCAGAACACGGTGCAGCAATCGGGTCACGTTCGTGACGACGTCGTTGAGATCGACGTCGCGCACTTCAATGGCCTGGCGGCGGCTGAACGCGAGCAGTTGCCGGGTGAGCGCGCTGGCCCGCTGCGCGTTCTGCTCGAGATCCGACACCGCTTCTCGCACTTGTTCCGGAACGCGACGATCCAGCGACACTTCCTCAGCGCGGCCCAGGATCACGGTGAGGATGTTGTTGAAGTCGTGGGCGATGCCACCGGCCAGGCGTCCGATGGCTTCGAGCCGTTGCGCCTGACGGAGCTGCTGCTCGAGAAGCTGATGCTCCGCCTGTGCGATCAGCGTCGACAATAGATTCGCGACCGCCAGCGCGAATGCCTGTTCGTCGGGCATCCAGCGTCGCGGCTCTCCCACATGCTTGCAGGACAGGACACCGACCGTCGCACGCTGCGATCGGATGGGCGCACACATCATCGAGGCGATGCCACGCGGCGCCAGCAATCGATCGGTGAGTTCGATGGTTCGCGGATCCGACATGGCGTCAGTGACCGCCACGACTTCGCCGCCCGCCAACGCCTCGAAATAGGCCGGACAGGCATCCTGGCTGAGGGCCATGCCGTCAGAGTGCACGGCCCCAGGCCACTGAAACAGATCCTGGCAGATGGAGACTGCCCCGCTCTCGTCATCCCGCCATACGCCGACGAGCGCCACCGACAGCGTGTTCGCCACGACTTCCGTGATGCCGCGCACGATGTCGGTGAAATCGTCGGGCGCACTCAGATAGCTTGCCGTCAACGTCGTGAGCGCAGCTTCCTGACGCGCGTATCGCTCGTTGGCCTTGCGCAACGCCTCCTCCGCCTGACGCTGGTTGACGCGTGTGCGCAGCGCCACGATGCCGAATGCAAGATCGTCGGCGAGTTCCTTGAGCAGTACCGACTCGGCAATGTCGAAGGCAAACTCTTCACCGGAGCACAAGGCAAGGGCACCGAACGCCCGCCCGTCGGCCACGAGCGGAAGCGCGACGGAAGATCGGTAGCCGAGCCGGACTGCTTCGTCCCTCCATGGTCCGGCGGAGGCGGCACGAAGGTCCCAGATCGCCGGTTCACGCGTGCTGATCGCCGCAGTGATCAGCCCGCTGTCCTGGGCGGCCCAGGCGAGCCGCGCATCTCGATCCTGATCGTCCGACGCGATCGCAGCCGTCTGGATATGCAACCCGGTGCCGCCCTCGGCCAGTCCGACCCACGCCACGCGGTAGCCGCCGTCCCGCACCATCACCTGACAGATTTCGCGGAGCAAGATCGACTCTTCGCCTGCGTGGACGAGCACCTGATTGCAGTTGCTGATCGTCTGCAGCGCGCGGTTCGCACGCTGGAGGTCCTCCTCGGCGCGCTTGCGCTCGGTGATGTCCTGAATCTGCGACACGAAATAGCGAGGCGCTCCTTCATCATCGACCACGAGCGATGAATTCAACTGCACCCAGCGAATACGGCCATCCTTGTGACGATAGCGCTTGACGCGACGGACGGTCTCGACTTCGCGGTTGAGCAGACGCTGTGTGGCAATCCGGTCGCCGGGTATGTCGAGTGGATGCGTGACCGCCTCGTAGGTCATCGTCAGCAGTTCCTCGGCCGAGTAGCCGACGATCACGCAGAGCGCAGGATTGACCTCGAGGTACTGCCCCGTCGTGGAGATGAGCGCCATCCCGATCGGCGAATAGTGCATCGCCGAGCGAAAGCGCTCCTCGCTTTCGCGAAGTGCATCTTCGGCCTGGCGTCTGACCGTAATTTCGCGCCCGACTGTGGCGGCGATGTCGTTGAAGTGAGTGTGGAGTTGCGCGATCTCGTCGTTGCTTCGACTCGATGCGCCGGGCCCAGGCATACCGTCCGGTTCGGCGGGCGGCGCGCCGGTGGCAAAGCGGCCCATGGAATCGTGAAGCCGCTCGATGCGCCGCGTGACAAGCGCGTGCAGGCTGATCCCCAGGCCAACCACGGCCAGGAACACGGCCACCGTGCCACCGCCGAATTGCCGCAGCAATCGCTGGCGATTCACTTCCTTGGCCAGGCTGAGATCGTGGACCAGCAGAATCAGCGCGCCACGGCTGGCCGCGAGCTCGCCCGGGCCAATCGGCACCGTTGCCGGCATGACGAATGTGAGGAAGTTGCGATCGAGACTGAACACACTGGCCGTCCGGCCACTCGCTCGCACCCGTTGCATCGTTTCCCGGACGCGGGAACGCTCGGCATCGGCCAAGCCGATCGCTGCAAGTTCGAGTGGACGTCCGATCCAGTCGCGACGACTGCTCAGCACGACCTGGTTGTCGGGTGTGACGAACACCGCGGCGCGAATCTCTTCGAACACCGTCAGCTCACCGAACTCCCGCTGCTCGCTCTCGAGCTCGTTGCGCTCTGCCGCCCGTTCGGTCCGGCTTTGAATCTCGGTGGCGCGTACGAGCTCGTCGCGCTCGAAGTCCCGTTCGAACGCTGCCTCCTGGAACTGGTTGGCAACGGTAAAGAGCACCAGGCCGACGACGGCGCTGTACAGCGTCAGGAATAGCGGAAGCCGAAACCGGAGCGACTGCAACATTCGGCCGGACGGAAACGCACCAGCCATGACCTTACCGTCGGCACGCGGACGAACCCAGCCTGGAAGGCCACCGCAACAGCGGCTCGAACGGAGTGGGCGCCGTCAGCAGGCCGGCCGCGAGGAGCTCGCCTTGCAATCGCGCGAGCGTCGCCAGGAGATGAGGACGCGGAGCATCGAGCCATTCGCGGCTCTCACCCAGGCTGATCATCCGGATCCGTCCGAGCATCTGCTCGAGACCTGCGGTCGTCGTGCCCAGACGGTTGGCGATCCAGCTTCGCGCCTTCTCGGATGTGTCCACCTCTTTGATCGCTCTCTGCCACGCCGTGCACAGCGTCTCGGCGTGGAACGGATGAGACTCGAGGTAGTCCCTGCGGATCACGAAGACACGCAGTACCTGGAAGGGCGTCGAGACGCTGCTGAAAAGTTCCACGCCGCCTGCGTCGACGAGCTGCGACCGAACCGGCTCGTAGGTCACGACCGCATCCACCTCCCGTCGTTTGAACGCGGCGAGATGACGATACGGCGGCAGGTTGACCAGGCGCACATGGCTGGCCTCGAGTCCGGCCTGCTTGAGCACGCGATCCAAGAGATATGCGCTGACAGTGTTGATCTGCGCCGCGACGCGACGATCTTTCAAGTCGGTTGGCGTGATCAGGTCAGGCTGCCCGACCACTGCGTCGCCACCCCGTGACTCGTCAGAGACGAATAGAATGACGGGGTCCACCGCGCCGGATTGCGCAACGGACAGCAGTTCGTCCACGCTCAACCACGCAGCGGCGACGGCGTGATTTCGAAACGCGCGCATCACTTCCCCGTCGTCGACGAACTCGACGAGGCGGAACGCGGAGGCGTTCAGCCAGCCATATTCCTGCGCGAGAAACAACAGCTCGCTGCTCGGCCAGAACATGGTCCCGATTCGCAAAGGAGGCTCGGGCTCGGCTCGACATCCCGTTACCAGAGCCACAGCCAGCAGAAAGGCTGCAATAAGCGAGGGTACGCCTCTTCTCATTCCCGATGGAGGGTTTACCAATAGTCAGGCTCGTTGCCGCGCCTCCACTTGATATTGCATCCGACGCTTGGCTTCTGCTCCGCCGGAACGGGAGTTCCCGATAGCACTGCGATCGCTGCAGCGCGGATATCGGCACCCGTTACCGGCACGGCATTTCGCGGACGACTGTCGTCGAACTGTCCGCGATAGACGAGCGTTCCACGAGCATCGAACAGAAACAGATCAGGCGTGCACGCCGCCTTGAACAGTTTGGCAACCTCCTGCGTCTCGTCGAAGAGGTACGGGAACGTATATCCGGCCTCTTGCGACTCCTGCTGCATGCCTGCGGGTCCATCTTCGGGAAACGCAATAGAGTCGTTCGAATTGATCGCAATGACCGCGAGACCGCGTTCCTGGAATTCGGTGGTGAACCGCGCGAACTCTCGACGGATGTGCCGGACGAAGGGACAGTGATGACAGATGAACGCAACGAGCAATGGGCGCGAGCTGCAGGAGTCCGACGACACCATCTCGCCCGTCGCTGTCGCCAGCCGGAACGCGGGCATCGTCGTGCCCAACGGCAACATCGTGGACGGAGTCGCAGTCATGGTCGAGCGGCCAGTATATGCCGTCAACCCTGCAGCCGGATGAGAGCGTGTGCGGTTGAGCTAACGAAGAGTAAAGGTCAGTTCGATGGTGACGAGCACGGCGACTGGCTCACCGAACCGTGTGCCCGGCGCGAACCGCCATTGTTTGGCGGCCTTGATTGCTTCCTGATCGAGGCCGAATGCCGAATCCAGCGAACGAACCACTTCGACTTTGCCAACGGTACCGTCGGGAAGCACGACGCATTCGAGCAGAACCGTCCCTTGAACCTTGGCGCGCATTGCATCCGCGGTGTACTGCGGTTTCACCTCGCGAATGGGCTTGGGCAACAGAACGCCATTACCAGGACGATACGCACCTCCGCCCGTTCCACCGCCGAAGCCGTCGCCGATACCCGACCCCTGACCTGGCCCGGCACCGGTACCGGTGCCAGGCCCGAGGGAAATGCTGTTGGAGGCTTGCGTCGATTCAATCGTGCCGGGTGTAGTCACGGTTGCGTCGAGGGTCTTCAGAGGGATCGTGATGGGTTCCACCGGTGGAGGTTCCACTGGCGGGGGCTCGACGGGTTTGGGTATGACTGGCGCCGGCTTCGGTTTGGCGATCTCGGCCGGTTTCGGCGGATCGGGCATCTTGTTGCCGCCGCCTCCGCCGCCGCCGGGCCCTGGCTCCGACAGAAAAACAATTCGTTCAGAAAGCTGCGGAGGAATGACTGCCTTGTAGACTCGCGGGGGAATCAGGCTGCCGATGAGCAGCACGATTCCAATGACAATCAACTCCGTGAGGAAACCAGCACCAACCTGGCCGCCGATGCGCTTGCTGTCCGGCTGCTCGAACATGAAGCGAGCCTGGCGCGGACCATCCCCTTCGGGACGCACCGTGAGATGCGCCGAAGCAGGAACGATCTCCTGATCCTTCCGGGGCTCAGTCGATGTCGACATAGCCGATATTATTCGGTGACCTATTCATTGTCGCCAAGCGGACACTGCCCCGCAAGTTGCAAAACAAATGCCTCAGCCGAGTGCCCGCGATGGTGTTGCCGTTCGGTCTGTTAGACGCCCAACGCACTGGATTCGGTCGCTTTTGGAGACGATTTTGCGGGAATTCAGTCCGTCCATTCGACCGTGGCAACGCGTTCGGCTCCGCTGCTGGTCAGCACTTGCCACGCCTCACCCATCATTTCGGTCGTGACATGAGCGCCCACCAGCAGCGCCCCTCCCTTTATTTTCGACTCCCACGCGTCAGCTTCCTCCCCGCTCAGCCCGACTCGCTCGAGCGTCCGCGCAATGCCCCCGGCGGCGTGACCGGCGGCTTCGGCGAGGTCTGCGGCGAGCGGACCGTCGGCCACAATGGGGCCGATTCCGGGC
>JBKPNV010000287.1:0-5510 GCA_046732795.1 Acidobacteriota bacterium | reverse complement strand
CGGCCGGCGGGATCCGCACGCTGAGCGATCTGGAGCTGGCATCGCGCCTCTCATTCTTCTTGTGGAGCAGCCTGCCGGATGACGAACTGCTGAAAGTTGCGACCGAAAAGCGCCTCAGCAATCCTGATGTGCTGGCCGGGCAGGTGAGCCGGATGCTCGCCGACCCGCGAGCCGAGTCCTTGAGCGACGACTTCGCGTTCCAGTGGCTCCACTTGTCCAAGCTCGACGAGATCACGCCCGACAGAGCCCAGTTCCCGCACGCGAGCGGACTGCTGGATCCGCGCGGGATGCTGAAGGAAGAACTGCGGCTGTTCGTCGACAGCGTACTGCGCAGCGATCAGAGCGTGCGCGAGCTGCTGACCGCGAACTATACGTTCCTCAACGAGCGCCTGGCGATGCACTACGGCATGGAGACCGTCAAGGGCAGCCACTTCCGCCGTGTGACGCTCGACAACCCCGCGCGCTACGGCTTGCTGGGAAAAGGCGCCATCCTGATGTTGACAGCCTATCCCAATCGCACGTCGCCTGTGCTCCGCGGCGCATGGATTCTGGATCGGCTGCTCGGTACTCCGCCGTCCGATCCACCACTCGAGGTCCCGTCGCTGCCCGAGAACAAACGCGGGCAGCCGGCGCGAACACTGCGGGCGAGGCTCGAGCAGCACCGGGAGAAAGCCACGTGTTTCGCCTGTCATGGTGTGATGGATCCGCTCGGATTCGCGCTCGAGAATTTCAACGCGGTCGGGCAGTTCCGCGCCAACGATCCCGACACGCTGACGCCAATCGATACGGTCGGCCAACTGCCAGATGGCACTGCGATCAAAGGACCTGAAGATCTGCGCCGCGCGCTCGTCGATCGACCCGATCATCAGTTCGTACAGGCCTTCACCGAGAATTTGATGACCTACGCGCTCGGTCGAACGCTCGACTATCGCGACATGCCCGCGGTTCGCGGCATCGTCCGGCGGTCTGCTGCCGACGACTACCGTTTCAAGTCGATTGTCCTTGGCGTCGTTTCAAGCGATGCGTTCCGCAAGAAGGACATCAGCGGCCTTGACGAGGCGCCAGTGAAGCCGAGATCCACCGATACCGGAGGAGTCCAGTGATGTTCCTGAGCAAGAAGCATCTGTCACGACGCACCGTTCTCAAGGGCGCAGGCGCCACGATAGCGCTCCCATTGTTGGATGCCATGATCCCGGCAGGAACCGTGCTGGCGCAGACGGTCGCCGCCGCGAGCCCGCGTCTCGGGTTCGTCTACTTCCCGCATGGCGCGTTGCAGGACGAGTGGCAGCCGACGAAGGTCGGCCGGGACTTCGATTTTCCGTTCATCCTCAAGCCGCTCGAACCGATGCGCGAGCACGTGACCGTCGTCAGCGGTCTGCGCAACAAGGGCGGGGAGAGCTCGAGCCCGCATGGCATCATCGAGGAGACGTGGCTCAACTGCGTGAACCCGCGTCAGCGCAGCGTGAAGACAGGCATCGGCGTGACAGTGGATCAGATCGCCGCGCGGCATCTCGGTAAAGAGACGTCGCTGCCGTCGCTCGAACTCTGCGCCGAGCCGGGCGGCATGATCTCATTCCGTACGCCGAACCAGCCGCTCCCGATGGAGAGCAATCCGCGCAAGGTGTTCTTCGGCATGTTCGGCCAGGGCGATACGCAGGAGGAACGTCAGGCGATTCTCAAGACGACGGACAGCCTGCTCGATTACGTGAGGGAATCGACGGCCACCTTGAATCGCAAGCTCGACGTGGCTGACCGCGCTCGGGTGAGCGATTACCTGGATTCAGTGCGCGAGATCGAGCTGCGCGTGCAAAAGCTCGAGCAGAACGCTCATTCGCTGGACGACCTGCCGGGCGCGCCGCTCGGTCCGCCCGAAGATTTCGGCGAACTGCTCGGCGTGCAGTTCGAGATGCTGGCCCTCGCCTGGCAGACCAACCGGACCAGAGTGGCAACGCTGAAGATGGTCGAGGAAGCGAGCATGCGGACCTACCCGAACCTCGATGTCCACGAGGCATTCCACCCGACCTCGCATTGGGGTGGCTTCCCCGACCGCGTCGCCAACCTGAGAAAGATTCAGAACTACCACACGGCGGTGTTCGCGAAATTCGTGGAGCGTCTCAAGAACATGCCCGAGGGCGACGGATCGGTGCTGGACAATGCCATCATCCTGTTCGGCAGCAACATGGCCAACAGCGACGCGCACAACAACGATCCTCTGCCGCAGGCGTTGATCGGCCGTGGCGGCGGCATCAAGGGTAATCAGCACCTGCACTACAAGCAGGACACGCCGCACGCGAACATCCTGGTCACGATGCTGCATCGCGCGGGCATTCCGGCGAACGAGATCGAGAAGTTCGCCGACACCACCGGCGCGTTCTCCGAGGTGTGATTAGCCGGGGCTTGGGACTCGAGTCCGGGAGTCGGGATTCGTGGTTCGCGGTTTGTGGTTCGTGGTTATGAAGGACTGTGGGATGTTCTCTCGAAGCATCGTTACGGCCGCGGTGCTGCTGGCAGCAGCCGTACCCGCGTTCGCACAGGTCAAGAAAGGCGATCCCGCCTCCGCCAGGCCTGCTGCGGAAGCGGGTCCGTCTCGCGCAGCGTCCGCGACGAGCCGGACCGCGAAAGAGGACGTAAACCGCCGCAACCCGGATGGCAGCACGCCGCTGCAGTGGGCGGTCTACAACGGCAATGTCGCCGAGGTGAGGCGTCTGCTGCGCGCGGGTGCCAACGTGTCGCTCGCCAACGACTATGGGGCGACGCCGATGAGCCTGGCCGCCGAAGTTGGCAATGCCGACATCCTGAAAGTACTGCTCGAGGCCGGCGCGAACGCGGACTCACCCAATCAGGATGGACAGACCGCGCTGATGGCGGTCGCAAGAACGGGCAACGTGGAAGCTGCAAAACTGTTGCTCGATCACGGCGCTGCCGTGGATGCGATCGAGAAGTTTGGCGGACAGACGGCGCTGATGTGGGCGTCGGCGCGGCGGCATCCCGAGATGATGCAGGTGCTCATCTCCAAAGGCGCCGATGTCAACGCGCGCTCCACCGATCGCAATTATCAGCGCCACGTGCAGGCCGAAGGACGTCCCAAGAACCTGGACAGCGGCGGACTGACGCCGCTGCTCTATGCGGCGCGCGAGAACTGCTCGGCCTGCGTGGAGGTCCTCGTCGAGAACAACGTCGACATCGATCTGCCGGATCCCGATGGCGTCTCGCCGCTGCTCGTGGCAGTCATGAACGCCAACTGGGACCTCGCCAGGCAGTTGATCCTGGCGGGCGCAGATGTGAACCAGTGGGACCTCTTCGGCGAGGCGCCGCTCTATATGGCGGTCGATCTGCGCAACCGGATCGACGGTGGACGCGCCTCAATCGATGCCCCGAACCAGACGACGGGACTCGCGATCGTGAAGCTGCTGCTCGAGCGCGGCGCCGATCCGAACATGCAGCTGTTCTTCAAACCGGCCAACGCGCGCGGCACGACGGCGACGCGAGGTGCCACGCCGCTGATCCGGGCCGCCAACAACAACGATCTCGAGGTCGTGCAGATCCTGCTCGAACATGGTGCCGACGCGACGCTCTACATGGCGGATCGCCAGACGCCGATCCATGCGGTGCTCTCTGGCCGCGCGACGGAACAGCAGGCAGTCGAGCTCATACGCATCCTGCAGAAGGCTGGCACCGACGTCAACGTCATCGCGCTGGTCAATCACCGCGAGGAGATTCGCGGAGGCACCGCGCTGCACTACGCCGTCCGCAAGCGCTACAAAGAGGTGATCAAGCTGCTCGCCTCGTACAACATCGACATGAACGCCACCGATCAGGACGGTCTCACGGCGCTCGACTACACGCAGTCGCGTGGCTTCATGCCGTTCATGGCGTTGCAGACTCCCTTGTTCAAGGAAGAGGCAACGCTGCTGCGCGAGCTGGGCGCGACCAGGCTGATGGACAGGAGTCCCGTGTGGCCGGTGCTCGGTCCGCCGCAGGGCGTGTGGGCAGACATTCCGCCCCTGGGCGAACCGCAGGTCCATGAGCCCATCTACAAACCCTCAACCGACTGACTTCACTTGCGTTTCCTGAATACGACACACAGAGGCACCGCGAACATCGAGGGAATCCAGAAGATCCTCAATGCCTCTGTGCCTCGAATTCACCTGAACAGGGCGCGGTTCTCAAGACGACGCTTTCTGCATGCGGGTGCCGCCGCGATTGGTAGCGCGCTCGTACGAGCGGGTCTTCCGATCCCGCTGCGGGCCGCACAGCAGGTCACATCAAAGATCACGGCCACCGATCTGAGTGGCGTCACGCTGTTCCAAGGCGCGGGATGCAACGTGCTGGCAATGCCCGGGCAGGACGGCGCACTCATGATCGACGGCGGCCTCGCGGCGAATGCCGATGCGTTGCTTGCCGCCGTCAAGAGCGCGACGCGCAACACTCGCGTCCACACGCTGATTAACACGCACGGGCATCCCGAGCAGGTCGGCGCCAACGACGCCGTCGGAAAGGATGGCGGCGTTATCCTCGCGCACGAGAAGACGCTGAAGTATCTGAGCAACACCGTCGATTCGGTGACGTTCAAAGGCCGCCGGCCGCCGCTGCCCAAGTCAGCGCGGCCGACCCGGACTACGCGCGGCGACGGCTCGATCGAATTCGCCGGACAGCCGATCGAATACGGCTATCTGCCCGCGGCACATACCGACGGTGATCTCTTCGTCAATTTCCCGAAGCTGAACCTGATAGCCGTCGGGGGAGTCGTGTCAGCGGAGGACTGGCCGCTGCTCGACTATCGCAACGGCGCCTGGCTGGGCGGCCGCGTCCGCGCGCTCGAGCGGCTCGCTGGACTGGTGCAACCCGATACCCGCGTCGTGCCCGCCACCGGCCGCGTCATGACCGGCAAAGAGATCGTGCGTCACCGCGACATGTATCAGAAGCTGTTCGCCACGATGATCGAGTACCTGAACATGGGCATGGGCCCCGAAGACATGGCGCAGCGCAACCCACTCAAGGAATACGAGGCTGAATTCGGCGACCCTGTCCCCTTCACGTCCGGCGCGCTCCGGAGCATGCAGATCGCTTACGTGCCGGACTGACGCCTTCCGTCACCCGACACCACCCGTCCCACGTTCGACCATCGCGCTACATACGACCACCGTACGAGTTGCATGGCAATGCTGACAGGCAGACCGAGCGGTCATTCGTCAGACGCGTGCGGCACGTTTTCGGCTCATTGTGTAGGCTTTCTACGGAATATTGTGTAGGAAGTCTTCGAGGTGCTTCGCGGCACGCTCGACCGACAACGATGGGAATTCGCGTGTTGTGTGGCCGCGACCTCGACAAACGCGATGCTCTCGGCGGAACGCCCACGGTGGTGATCGTCGACCTGTTTGCGCGCACGTATTTTCCGGACCGCGATCCGATCGGGCGTCGTGTGCAGCTCGGCGGACGCAGTCCAGGAGACTTCGAGACGTCGTTTCCGCCGCTCGGACAAATGACGTTCGCGGTCCGCACCGACGCAG
>JBKPNV010000286.1:0-12662 GCA_046732795.1 Acidobacteriota bacterium | reverse complement strand
CGACATTGTCACCCAGTCCTGTCGATCGATCGCGCGGTCACCCATCACGAGCAGGTTGGCCGATTCCACCAGCGCCGCGGCGCTGGCGCCGAGCGCCGCCCACTCGGCATCCGTGCTTGGCGCCTTTTCGTGGATACCGGTCGCGTCGACAACCGTGCCGACCGATTCGAACACCACCGTAGCGGCGGGGGAGACAATCCCACCCATGATCTGCTTGACGCTCGCGACCGCCGTGATCGCCGGGGCCGCTTCCGCAGTCGGCGCGGCTGCCTGCGCGATACGCGCACCCGCGATGATGAACGCGATGCCGCTGACGAACAGCGCGACGCTGATAACGAACAGCCAGTGAATGATGCGCATCACGAGTCCTGACCAGGTCCGGCTAAAGCCGGACACCACCTGAATCGTCCGGCTGAAGCCGGACACTACGTTCCGGCAAAGCTACTTGGCGACCACGCTGAAGCTGCGGCGGCCGACAGGTTGCCCCTCCCGCGTCGCACTAATGGTGACGTTCCAAGTCCCAGCCATCGCTAACTGTCCCATACCTCGATACAGGCCGCCTTCGACATGCGTCAGCTTCGCTTCGCTGCGCATCGCGGGCATGTTCATCGCCGGCATCGCCGGCATTGAGAACACTGCGGTGACCGCCGCGTCGGTGACCGCCGTGCCGTCAGGTTGGTGCACCGTCACCTCGATCGCGTTGTCGCCCGACTTCGGCGGATCTGGCTCGCTGTGAAATTCGATCGTGACGCCCTCGCTCGACCCTGAGGCGGGCGCCGCTGCCGGCGACTGTCCTGTTCCTGTGGTCGTGCCGTTCTCCGGCACTCCCTGGCAACCGACCGTGAGGATCGAGAGCAGGACGGCGAGCGGTAAGGCGCGAAGGGCGGATTGAAGCATGCACATGTCGAGCTGATGTTAGCCGCAGGCGCCGATCAAAAGAAATGTGTCCGTGTGCTCGTGGTCTCCGGGGGCTATTCCGACAGTGTCACGGGCACATCGAATTGAACGGTATTGACGACACCCAGCCGCTGGAACTGGACCCACACGCGGTACACCTGCGGCCGAGGAAAAACCATCTCGAATTCGACCATCGGCCCCTCGTCGACGCGATACGGATGCTGATGGATCATGTCAATCAGATCGTTGCTCGCCGCGAGCATGTGCGCCCAGGCCCCGAGGTACTGCTGGAGTCCATCCCCCGGATCGAAGCGGAATCGCAGCTGGGTGCGATTGCCCGCGATCGCCTGCTCGGGAATGGTTTCCATCGAGACGCGCATGTTCTCGCCCGTTTTCGTCGTGTAATCGCGTGTGAGTTGCACGGCAGCGGGCGGATCCCCGGGGACGAACACGGTACGCGCATTCAATTGCGGTGTCGCGCCAGCCGGATAGAAGTCGCCGAGAACGCGATACATCCCCGGCTTGGGAAAGACGATCGGCAGTTGAAACATTCCGTCAGCGGCGAGTGTCGGATGCGCGTGGCGGAAGAACTGCAGATCCTCGCTGACCACAAAGGCATGGAACAGCTTCTCGTGGACGATGTTGTAGCTGCTCACCGGGCGGTCTTTCCACGGATCGTGGACGAAGAACTGCAGGGCCGCCGCGTGACCGGCCTGCAACGGTTGCGGCATGCTCTCGACGTCCAGATGGAACTCCACCGGATCGGGAATGCCGGCCACCAGATTCATGCCGCAGCGCCGGCAGGTCCCTGGACTATGCGATCGGACATCCGGATCCATCGGGCAAATGTAGACCGGATCCTTGGATGGATCGATCGGCGCCGGCGACTGGATCACGGCGCTCCCTGCCGCCGCGTCGGCCGGGCCGGTCTGATCGGAGCGTGCCGACACGCAGACCACCCCGATCATCAGGAGCCAGGCCACCACGCTCGCGCGCATCGGGTACATGTATCGCGACGCTCTCCAGCTGTCAAAACCGACGCGAGCAAGCTATCCTCAGATACGATCGATGATGGCTCGAGCGTTTCTCGCCGCTGTGCTGTGCTGGAGCTGCGCCGCTGTGGTCGCCGCGCACAACATCGGCGTGACGCCGATTACCTGGAACAGAGAAATCTCGCGAGTCATCTTCGACAAGTGCGCATCGTGCCACAGACCTGAGGGATCGGCGTTCTCACTGATGACCTATCGTGACGTGCAGCCGCGTTTGACCGAGATCAAGGCTGCTGTCCTCACCCGACGGATGCCGCCATGGGGGGCCATCAAGGGATTCGGCGATTTCCGCAACGATCAGGCGCTGACGCCCGAGCAGATCGAGCTGTTGGTCGACTGGATTCAGAACGATGCACCGCGGGGGAACAATCGCCAGGCGTTACCGCCGGAGCCGCGTTTCACGGAACCGGCGACATACGCGGTGCCACCGCATGTCGTGCCGGTGAGCGGCAATGTGGCACTGCAGCAGCCGATGATCGTGGATGGACTCCTCCCACGCAAGGTTGCCCCCGGCCAGTCGGTGCGGATTACGGCAATGCTCCCCAATGGTGCTGTGGAGCCACTGCTCTGGCTCCACGGGTACGACTCGCGTTTCAGCCATCCTTTCCTGTTTCGGAAATCGATTCGCCTGCCTGCTGGCACCGTCATTCGTGGTGTCTCCCCCGACGACGTGATCGAGCTGATTCCCGCAGATTCCAAGTAATCGACGCACGTCCCCTACTCTGACTAATCCTTCAGGAAATCTTCAGGTTCATTGCCGTGTGTTCCCCATAAGATTTGCCCGGAGGGTGCTGGCCGCCCCCGATGGAGGAAGGCACGATGATGCGTGTCCGGAAACGATTGTGTGGCGTTGCTGCCGCGATGGCGCTCTTATGCGGTGTAGTAGGTGCGTCGGCGCAGGAGAAACCAGCTCAGATGAACATGGCCGATCACCGCGGTGTGCTGCAGGGACGCGTGCTCAACGCGGCCGGCGCCCCGGTCGCGGACACAGAGGTCCTGGCCGTCAATGCGGAGAACGGTGCGGAGTTCAGGTCGACGACCGACGCGCAAGGTGCGTACTCCTTTGGGGCCCTTCCAGTCGGCAAGTACGACATCACGGTCGCCTCTTCGAACGGTTTGACCACGTTCCGGCGTCGTGGAGTGGACGTCGCGATGGAGGGGAAGGTCGCGCTCGACATTACGCTCGATGCGGCGTCAGCGGCCGAGGCCGCCGAATTCGAGCGGCAGCAGCTCTTGGAGAAAATTGCCACGCTCGAGAAGCGCGTGGGCGACCTCGAGACGACCGCCGTCTTGTCCGAGCCGGAGACGCGCGTTCGACGTGTCGAGGTGTACGTTGATCCCGCCACCGGTCAAGAACACGACGAACCGGTGCCAGGTGCCAGGAAGGAAGTGACGTATCGCCGCGAGCGCACGTATCGCCGGCAGACGATCAGCGAGAAGATCGACGCTGCGATCGAGGAGGCCGCGACCCACAGAGTAACCGTTGGCGTTGACGCCGCCATGGCGACGCAGTTCGCGACGCAAACCCGCGGCGACATCGATCCCGCGCACGCCGCCTACGCCCTGGCGTCGGCGGACTTGTTCTTCACGGCGGGGATTGCCCAGAACACGTTGTTCTTCGCGGACATCGTCGGCCTGAGCGGGGCGCCACCCGACTCGGAGATTCCGACGCTGACGCTCATCAACGGATACACGGCGCGCCTGGTCGAACAGAACTCGCTGAATCTGCGCGAGGCGTGGTTGCGCACCGAGGTCTTAAAGAATCGCCTGGCGCTTACGGCCGGGCGGCTCGACCTGACCAACTACTTCGACGCCAACGCATTCGCCAACGACGAGAGCACGCAGTTCATCAGCGACGCGCTCGTGAACAACCAGATGCTCGGCTTGGTAGTCAACGGCGTGGGCGTTGCCGCCGAGGTCGATGCGAAGAATGGCTTCCGACTCAAGTTCGGATTCCAGCAGAGCAGCCCGGAACCGACCAGTCTCGGGGATTCGCTCTTCACGTTGTCGGAGGTGGGCTACACGTTCACGCCCTTCGCGTTACCCGAAGGGACGTATCGCGTGTGGTTCAGGACTGATAACAGCGAGCCCGACGTCATCCGCAAAGGTTACGGACTCAGCTTCGACCAGAAGCTCAGCCCCGCTGTCGGTCTTTTCGCACGCTATGGTCAGGCGGAGACCGATCTCGGGGATAACCGTTTCTACAGCGTCGGTGTCAGCTTCCAGCACGGGTTCATCTTCAACCCGGAAGACACATGGGGTATCGGGTATGCCAACATGGACCTCAAGACCGGCGAGCGAGAGCATCTCGTCGAGGGCTACTACAACCTTCTCCTCACCGAGAAGCTCCGATTGTCATTCCATCTCACGGGTGTGATCGATACCCCCGAAGTCGGCGACAAGTTTGGGTACCTTTTCCCAGGCATCCGTTTCCAGGCAGCGTTCTAGGAGTCACCATTATGCGTAACCTCATTCGACGCAATACCGTCGCCGGCTTCGTCGCTGCAGCCACGCTTGCAACGATGGCGGTCGGCCTCGAAGCTCAGGGCGTCAAGATTGCCGACCCGACGTCGGTGGTCATGATCGTGAATCGCGACTCGAACGACATCGCGTTCATGGACATCAAGAGCCACAAGATGGTGGGAAGCGTGTTCCTCGGGAACAATGTCAACCCTCACATGGTGATGATGTCGCCCGACGGCCGCTACGTCGTGACCGGCGGCACGCGTGCCAACAAGGCCTACATCATCGACACGAAGACGTTGCAGTTGGTCAAGACCATTCCCGTCGACATCGCGCCGGAACACCTGGCGTTCTCACCGGACAGCCGGTGGTACTACCAGGGCAACCCCGAGGGCGACTCGATCTCCGTGATTGATATGCAGTCCTTGAGCAAGATCAAGACGATTCCGGGTTTCGTCGAGCCGCTCAACGTGACGTTCCTGCCGGACGGGTCAAAGGCGTACGTGGGTAACTACGGCGCGCACTGGGTCGGTGTCGTGGACGTGCGGCGTCACGAGCTGATCAAGAAGATCCAGATCGCCGAAGTGCCGGGCGTCGCCAAGCTCGATCCCGCCAAGTACCTGGGCGAGATCCACGGCATCAACATCGCGATGCCGTCGCCGGACGGCAAGTACCTCTACGCCGCCGACGGGACGCTCGGCATCGTGGGCGTCATCGATCCTCGCGAAGACAAGGTCGTGAAGCACATCAGGGTCGGCAAGGACCCATGGCGCATCTACATGGGCCACGACGGGAGGTACGCGATCACGCCGAACAACGGCGACGAGACGATCTCGATCATCGATTTGAAGTCCAATACCGTTGCCGCGACGCTCGAGGCCGGTCCGAATATGACCGGCGTCAACTTCGCGTCCGGGAAGGCGTTCGTCATCAGCTCGACCAGCGGATTCGTGTACGTCTACGACATGAACAGCCTCAAGCCGGCTGGCCGCATCAAGATGGGTACGAACATCCAGCTCGAGACGGCGACGACCGACACCAAGGAAGAGAAGCTCTACCTGGCGGAGTCGACGAACCACGAGGTGCTAATCATCGATGCGAAGAGCAACGCGGTCGAACGCGTCGGGAATGTCGGGCTGTATCCATGGGGCACGCACATCATGGACAGCAAGGACAACTACTGCCACTGATGAAAGTTCAAAGTGGGAAGTGTGAAGTGCGAAGTAAGTGGAAAGTCTCCGGGCTTTTCGCCTTACTTTGCACTTTGCACTTCTCACTTTTCACTTGCGGCACGCTCGCCCAGGGCATCCGCGAGCGCATCCGCGGCGACCGCGACCGTCCAACCGCGATCAGCGAGGCGCAGGCCTCCGAGCTGACCCTGACGGTGACGAAGGTCGAGGTCCGTCCCATCCAGGTCTGGGTGCGCACGGCAGGAACCGGCACCGGCCAGGTCCTGCGTGCCGCCGTTCGGACGGAGGATGCGAAGTTCATCAAGCCAGACCAGCGCGTCCGCGCCTTTCCGCCCGAACGCCGGTCAACGATGTATCAGGCCCGTGTTACGCAGATCCTTCCAGGCGACGACCGCGCCGAAGTCGTGGTTACGCTTGTCGCTCCGGGGTTGAAGGGCAGCTCGCGATACGTCCTCGAGATCGTCACCGAGCGCGGCGAGCTGCTCTCGGTGCCGAACGAGGCCATCATCGAGACGGGCGACAAGCGCGTGGTGTACGTGCAAGGATCGGAAGGCAGCTACGCACCGCGCGAGGTCGAGTTGGGTCTGCAGGGAGAGTTGTTCACCGAAGTGGTCAACGGCCTCATGCCAGGTGAGCAGGTCGTCACGTTCGGCAGCTTCTTCATCGACGCCGATCACAAGCTGAAAGGGTTGTAGGGGCCGGAGACCGATCGGCGCAATGCTCACCACTATCATCAACGCCGTCATTCGATTCCGCTGGCTCGTGTGGTGCCTGGTTGCGGGGTTGGTGGCATTGAGCGTGTACGCGCTCCGCACGGTGGCACTCGACGCGATTCCCGACCTCTCCGATCCCCAGATCATCGTTTACGCCAAATGGCCGCGCAGCCCGTTGCTGCTCGAGACCGACGTCACCGAGCCGATCATCAGAGCGCTCGAGGGCTCGCCCGAGATTCGATCGATCCGCGGCACATCGCACATGGGCTTCTCGTTCATCTACGTCATCCTGCGCGATCCCGGCCATCGCGCGGCGGTGCGTCAGTTCGTGTCGGAGCGGCTGAACGCCATACGCGCGCAGCTCCCACCCGATGCCAACGTCACCGTCGGCCCCAATGCGAGCAGCATGGGCTGGATATTCCAGTACGCGATCGTCGATCACGAAGGAACCCGGGATCTGCGCGAGCTGCGGCTCCTCAACGAAAGTCAGATCAAGCCGGCGCTGCAGTCCGCCCCCGGCGTCGCCGAAGTGGCCTCCGTGGGTGGGCTCGAGAAGCAGTATCAGATCAAGTTGTTCCCGCCCTTGTTGAGCGAGCGTGGAATTTCGCTCCGGCACGTCATTCAAGCGGTGGACAGCGCGTTTCAAGAAGCCGGCGGCCGCACGATCGAGGTGACCAACCGCGAGTACCAGCTGCGTGGCGCGCTGAAGGCGGACGACCTCGACAAACTCGAGTTCCTCGTGCTGGGCCGCGACAAGGCCGGCCAGCCCGTGCACCTCAAGGACGTCGGCTATATGCAATCCGGTTACGACCTGCGCCGCGGAATCGCCGACCTGGATGGCACCGGCGAAGTCGTCGGCGGCATCGCCATCATGGAGCAGGGGCGCAATGTGCTCGCCGTCACGAACGCGCTGCGTGACAAGCTGGAACAGCTCAAACCCGCGCTGCCGTCGGGGATTGAGCTGGTGCCGACCTATGACCGCTCCGCGCTCATCTGGGAGACGCTGAAGAATTTCTTCCAGGCGCTCGTGTACGAGCTGATCGTGGTGATTGTCGTGATCGCGGTCGCGCTCCGCAACCTGCGCGCATCGGTGGCGCCGATCTGCGTGCTGCTGCTCGGCACGCTGTTCACCGCGCTGCCGCTTGCCGCGTTCGGCCAGACCGTGAATCTGTTCTCGCTGGCCGGCCTGGCGATCGCGATCGGTGAGATGGCCGACGCCACGATCGTCATCGTCGAGAACTGCACGTCGCGGCTGGCGCAGCGCGGCGAAATCTCCGGGCGCGAGAAGATGGCGACGATTATCGATGCCACCGCCACGATGACCAAGCCGCTGCTCTTCTCGATGCTCATCATCGTGACGTCGTTCCTGCCGATCTTCTTCCTCGGCGAGCGCGAAGGCCGGCTGTTCAACCCGCTGGCCTACAGCAAGACGTTCGCGATGGCCTTCTCGACGCTGCTGACGCTGTTCCTGCTGCCGGTCGTCATCATTTGGGTATTCAAACGGGATGTGGTGCCTCCCGACGTTCGCGAGAGCGTCTTCGTCCGCGGCTACCGCGTGGTCCTGCTCTGGATGATCCGGCATCGCTACGCCTTCGTCGGCGCCAGCGCCCTGATCCTCGTTGCCGGGACGATCGTCATGCTCCGGTTCCAGAAGGACTACATGCCGGAGATGGACGAAGGCTCCATTCTCTACATGCCGACCACGCTGCCCGGTTTGCCGTCGCGCGAGGCGGGGTGGATCGTGCAGCAGATGGACCGCAAGCTGAAAACCTTCCCCGAGGTGGCTCGCGTGTTCGGCAAACTGGGACGCGCGGACACGTCTACCGACCCGGCGCCCGTCGAGATGGTCGAGACCACCGTGATGCTGAAGCCGCCGTCCGAGTGGCGGCCGGGCATGACCAAGCAGAAGCTGATCGCCGAGATGAACAGCGCGATGAATATCGTCGGTTACGTCAACAGCTGGACGCAGCCGATCAGCACTCGCGTGATGATGCAGGACACCGGGATCCAGACGCCCGTGGGGATCAAGGTCAAGGGCAAGGATCTGGCGGTGGTGCAGCAGGTGGCACAACAGGTCGAGGAGCTCCTGCGCGATTTTCCCGGCACCCAGTCCGTCATCGCGGAGCGGATCTCGCAGGGCTACTTCGTCGACGCACAGCTCGATCCCGAGCGCATGGCGGAGCACGGGGTGACCGTCGACGAAGCGCTGGCCACCGTGCGGTTCGCCATCGGTGGCGACAACGTCATCGGGATCCGCCAGGCCGACAAGACGATCGTGCCACTGTCTATCCAGTACTCGCCGGAATACACGGATACGCTCGCCAAGGTCCGTGCAACCCCGGTCATCACCGAGGACGGCCGGGCGGTGGCGCTGAGCGACATCGCGGACGTCGCCGTTCGCGAGGCGCCGGAAATGATTCGAAACGATAACGGCGAGCTCGCTGGGTTTATCTACGTGTACCTGCGCGACATCACCGGACCCGAGTACGTCGAGCGCGCACGCGAGTATTTGAGCGCCGAGCTGACGCTGCCGCCCGGTTACTCGACCGAGTGGACGGGGCTCTATCAGTACACGGAGGATGCGCGCTCCAAGCTGCGCATCGTCGTGCCGATCACGCTGGTGATCATGTTCGTGCTGCTGATGCTGGCGTTCAATTCCGTGGCCGACAGCTCGCTGATCATGCTGTCGGCGCCGTTCGCCCTCGTTGGCGGCGTCCTGCTTCAGTGGTGGGAGGGCTACTCGATGACCACGGCCGTGATCATCGGGTACGTGTCGCTCTTCGCGGTGGCGATTCAGACCGGCATCATCATGATCGAGTTCATCCGCGAGGCGCTGGCGAGCCGCACTCCCGAGCAGACCTACATGGACGCCGTCGTCCAAGGATCGGTCGCGCGGCTGCGGCCGAAGTTGATGACCGTGGCCACCACCGTACTTGGTCTTTTGCCGATCATGTTCGCCAGCGGCTCGGGGATGGACATCACGCAGCCGATCGCGACACCCACGTTCGGCGGCATGATCAGCTCCACGGTTTACGTGCTGTTCCTCATTCCCTGTCTCTTCGCCATTGGCGAAGATTTGCAGCGCCGGAGACCGGCGTGGTTGACTGGACGCGTCCTCGCCCCGCGCGCAGCAGGGGAGCAGTCATGAGAGTCAGAATCCTACGACGAAGCTGACGCGCAGCGTCCGCGGCACCGCCGGGTGAACGTGGATGTCCTCGATTCCCTCCAGCGGTTCACCGGGCAGTCGCGAGGCGAAGTAGTAGTCGATGTCGCTGACCTCGGCATCGAACAGGTTGTAAATCTGCGCGTTCAGCCGCAAGGCCTTCGCGAATTGATAGCCCCCCTCGAAGTTCAGGAGCGTCGTCGCCTTCGAACGAACGGAGTTGTCCTCGACGAGGGGGCGTGGACCGAAATACCGAAGCCGCAGGCTGGCAAACGTCCGGTGGAAATTGTCGATGCTGGCCCCGCCGGACACCACCGTGTTGACCGCTTCCGGTACATACTGCCCGCCCTCGTTGAACTCGGAGAATCGCGCCTGCGACCACGACACGTCTCCGTCGAAGACCAGCCAGGGCTTCGGGCTGTAATAGTTCGCGAACTCGACGCCGTATCGCTTGCTGGCGGGACCAGGCTCGGTCGCGCCGACGTCTCCGTTGTAGACGAGCTCCGATGCGAGATGAAGCGCCCACAGGGATATCGTGCTCTGCAGGTGCGGCACTCTGACCGTTCTCACGCCAGCCTCGGCTCCCGTCGCTCGTACGAGCGGCGTCACCGGGGTGGCCGGATTGCCGTTGATGTCGTACTTGAGCGTCGTGCCAAGCGCGCTGTTGCTGTGAAATCCGCTGCCGGCGTTGACGTAGAACTCGGTTGAGCGCCACGGCCCGAACGTGACGGTACCCTTGGGGCTGACGATGCCTGCCGTGTCCGTGCCTCCGTTGCGCGCGTCGACTCTGTCCGTCACGTCGTAGCGGGATCCGTCGGCGCGCAATCCGAGCGTCGTCTTGAGCCAGGGCGTCCATTCCACCTGGTTCTCGCCGTAGACCCCGACGCTCGTGACGACTGCTGACGCATCGTTCCACGTGTCGAGGCGCTGTCGCGCCTCGGTGTGATACAGCGCGATCTGCGTCACGTCGTCGTTCCGGAATTGCACGCCAACGGTGTTCTCAACCGGACGGCTGCCCCATCGCCCCTGGCGTTTCTGGAAGGCACGCACGCCGCTCACGAAGCGGTGATCGACTTGTTCGCGCTGGTCGCCGTGGACGGGATCATCGAGGAAGAACGTGAAGTTCGAGATCAGGCCGAGGTCGTAGCCGAGCCCGAATGCCTGAATCTTGCTGAGCGTGCGTCCATTTCCGTGCTGCCACTCGCCGCCGACGCTGTAACGGTAGGTATGGCCGCCATCGCTCGGATCGATCGATCCGAACCGATCGATGAGACCCGAATCGATTGCCCGTTGCGGCGACGCCTCCGTGGCGTTCCACTCGCCGTGATAGCCCATGAAGGTGACTGACAGACCGTTCACGTTGTCGCCCTGGCTGTAGCGGACGACGCCGTTGTACTTCCGGTAGGAGTCAGGGACCGTCCACGGGCCTGAGTTGGTGGAGGTCTCGAAGGCCGCCAGCAGGTGGCCGCGGCCCACTCGCGGGGAGGCCGCGAGCAACGCGCGTCCAAAGTCGTAGGTGCCCGTCTCGACTTGAACGAGTGGACGATCCAGTGTCGTCGCGTAATTGATGTTGCCCGCACCGGCAGTCGCGAAATCGCCCTGATCCGCGAAATACGGACCTTTCGAGTACTGCACGCCCGCGACCAGCTCCGGGATCAGGAAATTGATGTCCGAGTATCCCTGACTGTGCGCGTGCGTCGGCATGTTGACCGGCGTACCGGCGACCGACATTGCGAAGTCGCTACCGTGATCGAGATTGAACCCGCGCAAGAAGTACTGGTTCGCCTTACCCTCGCCGCTGTGTTGCGTAATGATGACGCCCGGCACGGTCTCGAGCACCTCGCCCTGTCGCATGAAAGGGCGGACGTCGAGCTGCTTGGCGGTGATGGCACCCTGGCTCGCGGACGAGGCGATGCCCACGAGATCTTCAGCCGGATTTTCGACGTCGGCGAGGTTGGTAAACGTGCGTTTTCCGACGACGACGACTTCGGCACTGAGCGAGAGGTGCATGACCTCGTTGTTGGTCACGACCTGCCCCGGTTGCACGCTGAGATCCCGGTGGTTGATCGTCGCGAAGTTGATAAGCCGCATTGATAGCTGATAGGTGCCGGGCGCGACACTGTCGAAGACGTAATCGCCTGAGACGTCCGTGACGGCTTCGGCTGGTTCGCGACCGCCAATCAATTCAACGGTGACGCCGGGCAGCGCCGCACCGGTCTCATCGGTGATCCGCCCTTTCACCTGCGCTCCCGCCGTCGACTGCGCAAACGACGGAGCGCTGATCCCGAGCGTCAGGAGTGCACTCAATATCCAACGTGCCATGCGTATCAAGCCTCTTCAGAGTGTCGAGCGTGAAGCAGCCCCATACAGATCGTGATCCCTGCGTGAGGAACTTTCATCTGAAGAGTTGATAAATCATTCGTCACGGCTCCTTAACAATCCAGGCCGCATCCGCTGGTACGTTTCCTGATAGCCGCACACGGCTCAGGAGGAACCGATGAGCGACGACAACCTTCTGACGAGGCGCGAGTTCACGGTGGAGAGCGCCTTGGCGATGCTCGCAGGCGTGACTATCACCATCAGCGGCTGCGGCGATGACGACAACAATCCGACGACCAACCCGACGCCGCCAGCGAGCGACAAGACCGGGACGGTCAGTACGGACGCTGGTCATACCCATACTGGCGCGGTGATCACCGCGGCTCAGTTAACGGCTGGAAACGCGATTACGCTGACGCTTACGGGCAGTACGACGCACACGCACACGGTCGCGCTATCTCAAGCCGAGCTCGCTCAAATCAGTGGCGGGACACGAGTGTCCAAGACCTCGTCCACCGACAACGCACACTCGCACACCGTAACGTTCAATTAGGTCAGGGCTCGGGATCCGGGGCTGGCGATTCGGGTTCCGAGTTCAGCAGCGTGGGCTGGTCCTGTTCCGGGGATCGGCGGGCAGCGTCGGCGTTATCGTCTTTGCACGGTTCTGTGGATCTTCGTTGTCCAGAAAACTGGATCGGGCTGCGTACGCGGCGTGACGACGCCGCGGACGCCGCGCACGACACGCTTCAGGCCGAGGCACAACCCGATCGCGCTCGTCGTGAGACCGCCGAGACTGAGGAGAATCATCACGACATCCCACAAGGGACGCCGGTAATACCAGAACGAGAAGTCCAGGCTGTGCAGGCCG
>JBKPNV010000285.1:0-5445 GCA_046732795.1 Acidobacteriota bacterium | reverse complement strand
ACGACAAAGAGAAAAACAAAGACAAAGACAAGAACAAGGACAAAGATAAAGGGAAGAAGAAGCTTGAGAGCGCTTGAGGTGAGGCGAATGACGATGACTTGCGGCCGAACGACGCGGGGCCGAATGAAACTGGTAGGGTCGCTGACCACGTACGCCCTGCTGGCGATGTCCAGCACTCCGGCCAGCGCCCAGCAGACTACCGTTGACGTGCTGTCATTTCTGTTGACGAACCGGACGATCCTCACGGGGGACTTCGATCGTGATGCAGAGGCGTCTGCCACCACGCGCGACACGATCGCGACATTCCTGACGCAGGAGCTCGCGACATTGCCTGTGTCCTCCTCGTCCGGTGGCTTCACGTATCGACTGGACAACTCGCTCGGCACCGTTATTCGATCGAGCGACAGCTTTGGTCCGTTCTACACCGAGCGATCGCTGACAGCCGGACAGAATCGCGCCTCGTTCGGTATCGGTTACCAAAGCACGCTGTATCAAAGCATCGATGGACGCAACCTCCGCGATGGCACGCTTGTCTCGACCGCCGCCATCCTGCGCGGCGACCCGCAGCCATTCGATGTGGAGACGGTCTCGTTGCGAATCCGTACGGACGCGATGACGGTTACCGGCAACTACGGCATCACCGATCGTCTCGACGTCGGTGTCGCGGTGCCGTTCGTGCGGCTGAACGTGCAGGGAGAACGGTTCGACACGTATCGGGGCCAATCCTTCCTGCAAGCGACGGGCGCGGCTTCCGCCTCGGGAATTGGCGACATCGTGGCACGCGTCAAATACAACGTGTATCGCGAAGGGGCGAGCGGAGTGAGCCTGGGCGCCGAGACACGATTTCCGACCGGTGACGAAACGAATCTCTTGGGAGCGGGCGAACTGAGTTTCGCTCCCCGCGTCATCGGCTCGGCGGAAGGCGAACGCGTCGGATTTCACGGCGAGTTGTCCTACGTGCTGCACGGAGTCTCGAACGCACTGGGCTACGGCGCGGCGCTGACGGTCGCGGCCGCACCCCGCTTCACTGTTGTCGGTGAATTCTTCGGGCGACGTGTCGAAGGGTTGGGGCGGCTCGTATCGACCACCCTCCCGCACCCGCGCCTCATCGGCGTCGATACGGTGAGATTGACGGGGGTCGAAGAGACCACGGATCGCATCGTCGTCGTCGGGGGGTTCAAGTGGAATGTGTCGGGAACGTGGCTGCTGACGGCAAATGTGCTGCGACCGATCACGGATGTCGGTCTCAACGCGAGCTGGGTACCCACCGTCACGTTCGACTACTCGTTTGGTGGTTGACGTTGGGCACGATCACTTGATCAGAATGACACCTGAAGAACGCTCCATCGGATCGCGGAAGCGCAGGATGCAGGTGTATGTCGGCCACACCTTCTTCGGGCTCTCCGGCAAGACGAGACGTGTAGAAGAGCCGATGTCCGAACGTTGTCGTCGCAGATATCGAATCCAGGACTGACTGCGCGATGCGCCTCTCGTGAGGAATGTCTAAGGACCAGGCCGTCGCCCTGATCCGGCAGCCTGACTGGCTGGTTCTGTATCTCTCGTCGCGCTTCGCGCGGCAGCCCGTTGTGCGCTCGTCGCAACGAATACAAATTCGCATTCGAGTCTGCACAACGGGCTAGGGTAGGATTACCGGCATGTCGAAGCCACCTGTCCCTTTTACCCGAGACCAGGCAGGGCGCACGGGCGATGTCGCCTCGCAGATAGCCCGCGCGTTCATCGGGTTGCGCGAGATGCTGCTGCTGGGCGAGTTCGAGCGCGGCGACCGCATCTCGGAGCTGCCGCTGGTGGCGAGACTCGGCATGTCGAGAACGCCCATTCGTCTTGCGCTCGAGCGACTTGCGCACATCGGCTTTCTCGACGTGGTGCCGACAGGGGGTTTCGCCGTCCGGAAGTTCACGATCGCGGAAGTGCTCGACGCGATTGAAGTGCGTGCCGTGCTCGAGGGGACGGCGGCGCGGCTGGCGGCCGAGCGATTGGTTGACGTATCGGAGCTCGATCAGCTGCGCAAGCTGGGAGCGCAGATGCGCGCCCTGAAGAGCCTGACAATCGATTCACTCTCCGAGTACATGGATTCCAACGAGGCGTTTCATGCCGCGCTGGTCGATCTGTCCAAGAGCGTGATGCTGCGACGTAGCATCGAACAGGTCAGCTCGCTGCCATTCGCCTCGCCCAGCGCAATGGTGTTTCCGACGTCGGTGCTGCCCAACTCCGACGAGATGCTCGCGATCGCCAACCTGCACCACGGCTCGATCATCGAGGCAATCAGCCTGCGTCAGGGCACGCGGGCCGAGAGCCTGGCTCGCGAACACACGTTCATCGCCCGCCGAGCCCTCGAAGGGGCGTTGTCCGACAACAACGCGCTGAGCCGCGTGCCCGGCGGCGCGCTGATCAACGTGTCGACGACCTAGCATCACGGGAGCGGGAATCGTTCCTCGGCGATGTAAATCGCCGGTGAAGCCACATCTCGTGCACACGCCACGCTTGCGCGCAGGCTGCGTCTGTGGCCGTGCGGTCGATCTTTCCACCGACCTGCCGTGCTGAGCGGTGCGTTCCGGATCCGCTTTCTCGCGGGCCACGAGCGCGGCCTCTTCGTGAAGATCGGTTTCGCGGCGTCGCCGTATCCGCCGCAATTCGTCGACGAGCACGCTCGACTGCCTTCACCCGACACTCGGCGTTCTACGATGTGCATCACTCGAAGAAGCGCGGCCTGGACGAGGTGGTCGCGTTTGTCGCCTCTCCAGTTCGGGCACAGGCGATCGACAACTCGTGCGATGTCGCGCCGGAGCGCGACGTAGTCGATGGTCTGGTCGATGTTGGCGACGGATTCCCCGAGGCGCGATGACAGACGGAAAGGGTCCAGAGGCTTCCATACACCCTCAGTGCGGGACACGCAAAACCTAACAACCCGTCGACCTGCCGTTTTCCCATCGTCCCGACGGGCTGGAAAGTTGGTAAAGCTGGCGGCTGCTCGTAGCTCGTCCGAGAACGCGCGTGTGCGATTCGTCCTCGCGAGTGTAGGGATACGCAATGGAGCGCCTATTGCACCGAGCGTTCAGCTGTGGAAGACAGCGACTCAGCTGAAGACAGCAATCGACCGAGGCACCGTCGCAGGTTCTTTCGCGGACTTGGGATATTTGCCGGTGTCATCTGCGCGCTCCTGATCATCGCGCTGATCGCGGTTCACACGCCGCCGGTACGTCGCTACGTTACCGAGAAAGTCGTCGCGCTCCTCGCGCGTGAGCAGATCGAATTCAGCACCGACCAGCTCGGCTACAACGTGCTGAACGCGTCGGTCAACCTGCGGAACGTTCGCGTTCGCTCCACCGCTTGGCCAGACGCGCCCGTCTTCGCCACCATCGGGCGCGCTCAGATCGATCTCAGTCTGGTGCAACTGCTGCGCGGTCGCTACGTCGTGCAGTCGGGCACGGTGGACGACATCGACATCCACTACGTCGTCGACGAACAAGGTCGCAACAACCTGCCCAGTCCGCCATCCGATCCCAACGAACCACGGAAGGCGCTCGACTATCTCGTGTCGTCTCTGAAGATCGATCGAGCCCGCGTTCGCTACGAGAACCGCGCGCAGCAGATCGACGCCCAGCTCCCGTTCTCCTCGGTTGACGTCAGCGGAAACGAGGTGACCGGCCGCCACGAGATTCGGCTGGAAGCCGCTCGCGGTGATGTGCGCGTGCGGGATCGCGAAGCCGTGATCGATCAATTGAACGGGCAGATCGATCTGGGTAAAGACGATGTGTCCATCGAGCGGCTCGACGTGAATACAACCGGGTCGCACGCCAGCCTGACCGGAACCATCACCGGGTTCGATGCGCCGGTGGCCGACCTCGCATTGAAGTCCAACCTCGATACGATGGCGGTCGCCGGCGTGGCGAAGCTGGGCGAGCCAGTGAGCGGATCGGTCAGCATTGACGCGACGGCGAAGGGACCGCTCTCGACGCCAGCGATTGAGGCGCACGTATCCGGATCAGATCTCCAGTATCGCGAGCTTCGCGATGTTCAGCTGCAGGCAGATGCCACGTACGATCTCGCGACGCGGCAGGCCGCCGTCTCGTCCTTGCAGGTCCGGGCACCGTGGGGTCATGTCACGGGTAACGGCACACTCGCGCTCGATGACGCCGGCCAATCGCGTGTGCAGGCCGACATCAGCGACGTGGATGCCGGAGCCGTGATGCGAGGGCTTCGGCTGAACGTTGTTGCCGCCACGCGCGTCAATGGCACGCTCCAGGCTGCATGGCCCGGGCTCGACTACCTGAAAGCGAAAGCCGCGGCCGACGCCACACTGCGGCCGACGGCGTCGGCGACGTCGCGTTCGGCAATGCCGCTCAGTGGCCGCATCGTTGCGCGTGGAGACGGCGGACGCCTGGAGGCGCAATTTCTGAAGATCGCGGTCCCCGGCGCTGAAGTCAATGGAACCGTCGCAGTCACGAGCGACCGCCGCCTGCACGGCGACGTCACCGGGAGCTCGGCCGACGTCGGAACGTTGACCGCTTCGATCGAGGCGCTGACCGGAAAGCCGCGCGGATCGCTGCTGCCGACACCGGTCAATGGAGGTATCGACATCACCGCGCGCCTCGGCGGAGCGATCGACGCGCCAACCGCAACGACCACCATCACGGCCCCGGCACTCAAGGTGGGCACAGCAGAAGGGCTCGCGTTGAACGTCGAAGCCGCGTACGAGCCGCGCGCGATCACGATTACCCGAGCGGACATAACCTGGGAACAAGCAACGGCTCATCTCGACGGGCGCGTCGGCCTCGGCCAGAGCCAGCAAATCGCTCTGAACGTCTCCAGCGACAATCTGTCGCTGCAATCGCTGCTCGAGGCGATGAATCAAGCCGGCGTGCCGGCTTCCGGCACGCTCACCGTCCGCGGCACTGTTACCGGAACGACGTCGCGGCCGATGGCGGAATTCACGGCACAGGGCTCTGACCTCATCGCGTACGACGAGACGATTGGCACGCTCAACGCGAATATCCGTCTCGACGGACGTGAACTAACGGTCACCGAGCTCGTCATCGACAAGCCGCAGCCCGATCAACCTGGCCGGCTGACGGCGACAGCGACGTACAACCTCGATCGCAGAACGTACACCTTTGATCTCCAGTCGAAGGGAGTGCGGCTCGTCGGTCTGTTATTGCCCAATGGTCAGCGTATCCGCGGCGACGTGCAGACACTGACGGCCAAAGGCGCCGGGAGCGTCAGTTCACCGGAAGGTAGCGTTGACCTCGCGGTCGATGCGCTCGAGATCGAGTCTCCCCAGGCTCCTACTCCATCCGAAGAGAATCCCACGCGTATCGTTCAACTCGGGCGCGTCGCCATCATGGCCGTTGCGAAGAACAACGAAGCGACGATTAACGCCATGTCGGAGCGGTTCAATCTCGACGCCGATGCGCTGATCGGACTGAT